>CBZS010000707.1 GCA_000613065.1 Richelia intracellularis
CCGCTAACTGAGCTTGTTTTTGTCCTACACTACGTGTTCTAGCAGTAAATAAACCTATAGGAGTTTCTAGTAATTTTACTAAAGAACCCTTTCCTAAAGCTAATTGTATTGTCTCCCTAAGTAATTCTTTTAGTAGCCAACGTCCTAACCTATATCCATATTCCTTGAGTGTAATATCTCCCATCAAATCAACCCCGTACAACTGATGGAGATACTTATTAGAACGTCCATAACGTTGCCATTGACTCTTTAATTCTGCTAATGTCAAACGGTGGCGATGCTGAACGATCGCTAAGGAAGAAAATTGCAAATTACCCATATTTTGCTGGAGAACTCGCCAACAAATATCTGCCTTCTAATAGCCAAATTAGCTGTTTGTCCATAGGGATAAAAGCCATGGGCAAGAGCATGTTTTTGAGATAAAGTTTCTTGACGCTCGGCATATTGTTCTAAGAGAGTATTTCCCGGTAAAGCCGTAATTTCCCCTGCCAGAATTGCCACATCAGGATTAGCAAAAGGTGCGATCAACTCATTTAACCATTGGGGTTGGGGACGACAATCGGAATCAGTGAAAGCAATGATTTCCCCGGTTGCATGACGAACCCCCTCATTCCTCGCAGCGTAAGAACTTTGAATTACATTTTCCCTGAGTGGATAAATGGTAATCTGGCAATTTTGAGACGTTGTTTTTAATATACCAAAAGTGGGAACGCTACTGTTCTTATCTACTAGTAAGTACTCTACCTGATGTCTGGGGTAAGTTTGTGCTAGCAAACAACTAATTAAGTCTGGTAAATCTTGCTCACCATTATATATTGGTATGATAACTGATACTTTTGGTCAAAAAGTACCTTTATTTCTTATATATTCGCCTGAGAATGTCATGTATTTTGGATAGGGAATTAGAAAAGGAACTGAGAATTTACACGTGACTTTGTGTTCAGGTGCTCTCAATTGACTGGTGATGACGGAAATTTGTACAGTTAGATGATAATAATTGCATCTAATCCCGATTACTTGTAATAAATAGTAATTGGGGTAAAAATACCCGATAACTGTTGATAACTTCTAAATTTATTATTCCCAATCAAAAACCATTAATCTAAAAACGTTTTACTGGCGCTTGGGGAAAGACAGCTGAACGTGAGGGTAAATTTCGTAATGGTTGGGCTAAGTAGTTGTTAGAAAGCACAGCCCATGTTCTGGCATATTGAGGATCGTTCTTAGTCCCAATTAGTTGAGGGTTGGCAGCTAATTGACGTTCTTGAGCCTCAGTCAATTTGATTTTAATATCTGGTGTAATACCCTTATAGTTAATATCTGTACCTTTTGGAGTGTAATAATGAGCAATAGTAATAGCTAATCCAGAACCATCTATCAATTCATGTACAGATTGTACTAAAGCTTTACCATAAGTTTGATTTCCAACAACTATGGCTCGCTTATTATCTTTGAGAGCACCAGTTAAAATTTCACTAGCACTGGCAGAATTCTCATCGACTAGTACAGCTAATGGACGCTTAGTAAGAGCAGTTTTATTGGCTTTAGTTAACTCACTGCTACCCCGACGATCTACTGTACCGACTATCGCTCCTTCATCTAGCCACATCCGAGCAATTTCAATACTTGATTGTAATAGACCACCAGGATTTCCGCGTAAATCTAACACAAAAGCATCTACTTTTTGCCTGTCCAACTTACGAATAGCTTTTGCCATTTGCTCAGAAGCATGGGCATTGAACTCTCGCAAACGGATATAACCAACACGTCGATCTCCTTCTGTCCTTATAGCAGATCTAACCGTGGGAACTTCAATGCTTGCCCTAGTTAATTTCAGGTTAAGGGTAGGATTACCCATTCTACCCACACGTAAGGTGATGACGGAACCAACTTTCCCACGAATCAATCGGGAAGCATCCTGAATTCTCATCAGAACAGTAGGTTTACCATCAATTGCCAAAATTTGGTCTCCGGCTTTAATCCCAGCTTTAGATGCAGGGGAATTTTCTAAAGCCTCCACCACTGTCAAAATATTGGTTTGCTCGCTCATTTTCATGCGAATACCAATACCGGAAATTTCCCCAGAAGTTTGGCTAGTCAGAGCTTTATAGTGCCTTGGCTCCATAAAGCGGGTGTAAGGATCTTGCAATTGTTCTAATGCATTACGGATAGCAGCATAGGCTTGTTTAGGTGATGTGTAGTTTTTGCTCAACAGACTTTGTCTGATTGCTAGCCAATCTTTTTTATTAAATGTGCTGTCTATATATTCACGATTTACCAATTGCCAAACTTGATCCACAATGGCTTTAGGACTGTCTTGTAAAGAAGCATGGACGGAGCGACACCAAGCAGGACCAAATACAGTAAATATAGCAGTGGTGGTAATAGCTCCACCAATCATGGCTACTTGGCGAAGGGAGTAACTTTTCTCAGATTGGTTCATGTATATGAGCCGATGTAAGTTTTCTAGTTTCTAGTTGATAGTTTAGCAATCAGGCTTTAGGATTTTTATAAGTTTTCCTGTTGCTTTCTCGTTTTTTGATAAAAATTCGATAAATCCTAACTATAACACCTTAGAGATGGGTTTCTTTGACACCTAGTAGGTTAAATTCTGCTGTACAGATAGTAAACATACTTACTTAGGTTTACTCTATTATTCCGGAATTTTTAGAACTTGTTATCAAGTGTAGTCAGAATTATAGATATTTCATTCTTACGGCATGTCACCATTATTGTGTACCTGGAAGTTAACTTCTCAGTATATGTAGCAAGATTTAAGTCCGATTTTTATAGTACATAAAGTTAATACTTTAATCTTCTAGTAATAAGTCTTGAATCATTTTGTGCTTTTTGCCATTAATTCCAATCTTTTTTGAAATTTGCAAGCCCCAAGGGGAGCAGAGGGTTCAGGGAGACGTAGGTAGAAGATGAGAAAAACTTGCACAGCCATCAACTGTCAACTGTCAACCAACTGTAGATGGTTAATCTTGATTAATGAATAGAATCGATGCTCTAGGAGAGTTTTTATCTGTGATTTCCGAGACTTTGAAATGCCATGGTTTGGATGGTTGATAAGGGTACTTGGGCAAAATACTGACGTTGAAATTGCTCTTCGCGGATTGCAGCTAAAAATTGACTAATTGCATTTTCTGAATTAATTGATACAGCATGGTGATGCTGCATAATTTGCAGGTAACGTTCTTGACTTTTGACCGTGAAACCGCAACATTTTAATGCTTGGATGCCAAAATATAAACAGCGATCGCTAATTTGTAATTTCTCTAAAAGTCGGGTACGGGTAGCTAATTTTTGGGTACGACTGAGATATTTGGCAACACCGACTAAAGTCAGCCAAACTTGTGCAGGTGCTTGTAGTGTTGGCTGACTCCAAGCAATCGCTAATGCTTGGTGATTATGTAGGGTTCTTCTCACCCAAGCTCGTAAATCATCCCAACTGGAGGGACAGTTTTCTAATAATAGGGGGGTTGGTGTCAATTCTTGATAATTAGGTATGGGAAGATTACGCCAATCAATAATTTCTAATGCTGGTTGAGTCAAGTCAGAATTTTCCCTAGTACGCACCGCGATAATCCGGATTTCATAACGTTTTTTATAGGTGTTGTAGTCCAACTCAACAATGGAATCACATCTTCCTAGGGGTAATTCATCTTTGTAATGTCCCCACCATACCCCAGGGAATTTACCCCTACTAGAATCATCCCGAATAAAAAACTCTGTTTTAATATACTGTACTTTCTTCCCTTTCCAATCTTGCTGATTGCGATGCCAACCGTTCTCAAACCAACAATTTTGAATGAATAGTTTGGGGACGGGATTACCCATACCACAGGGTTCTAACAACTTCAATTCTGCAAATAGTTCCTTACCTAAATCAGCTACTGTCACCGTTAAGTCTGCTGTCACTGTTGCATTTAAGGTTGTACCTGCCAAATGTTGCCGTAACTGCTGATTTATCGCTTGGGTAAATAGGGCAATATTCTCTACTTTTAAACTTAATCCAGCTGCAAAAGGATGTCCGCCAAACCGATGTAATAAATGTGCTTGTTCACTAAATAATTGGTATAAATCTACCGAGCTAATTGAACGGGCTGAGCCCCTGGCTAGGTTATCATCTGCTCCTTCTGTACTTAATAAAATCGTTGGACGACCTGTTTCCTGTGCGACTTGACCTGCAACTAATCCTAATACACCAGGAGCCCATTGAGAGTCAGCTAAGACGATGACACTGGTTGTAGACAAGTCCATTTGACTCAGTTTGGACTGTACTTGCTGAACTACATCCTTTTGTAAAGATTTACGACGGGTATTTGCCAATTCTGCGTTCTCGGCTAACTCTTGAACTTGCTTATGGTTTTGGCTCGTCAGTAGTTCTACACAGAAACTAGCATCCCCTTGGATCCGGCTGACTGCATTGATCCGGGGGCCTAAACCAAAGGAAATATCTGTAGGGCGATCGCCACTCCTCTGACATAACTCTAATAACCTTCCTACTCCTGGTCGTCGTCTTGCTGCTGCTGGCTGTTTATAATCTGATTGCAATTTCTGGATTCCGAGCTGTGCTAAATAACGACAATCTCCACTCAATTGCACCAAGTCAGCAATTAGACCCACGGCAACTAAATCTAATAAATCTTCTAAGGGTCGTTGGGGCAAACTTGGTAATGCTGCATACATGGCTTCCACTAGTTTGTAAGCCACCGCTACCCCGGAAAGATTATATAGTGGATGGTCTTTTGGTAGATATCGAGGATTAATAATAGCTGTAACTGCTGGTCTAGATGATGGTAAGGTGTGGTGATCAGTGACAATTACATCTATCCCTAATGATTTTGCATAAGTAATTTCATCTATGTTAGTGCTGCCCGTGTCGCAAGTAACAATTAATTTACATTTTTGTTGAGCTAATCTGTCAATACCAGGAAAATTGAGCCCATGGGATTCTGTTAAACGGTTGGGAATGTAGTAAATTAAATCCTTGTTGCGGGTGAAAAATTGTCCTAAACCATCCCACAGTATGGCAGTAGAGGTAATTCCATCAGCATCAAAATCACCCCAAATTGCTACTATCTCACGATTTTTGCGCGCAGATTTTAATCTGTCCACTGCTAGTTGCATTTCTTGTCCAAATTCCCAAGAACTAGCAGGTTGGTAACTCTGGAAATTGACAAACGCAGTTAATTGAGATTTATCTCTAATTCCCCTTTGCCACAACAATTGTGCTGCATAATAGCCACCAGAAGCAGGAGTATAATCTTTAACTGCTTCCACAAACCAATCTGGAGGCTGTTCTGTTTGGTTAATAATCCATTGCTGTTCCATGGGAAATGTTCAATGTTGGATTTGATATTAGGGGAATCTAAACACCAAACTGTTTAGATTACAAAGATACTTCTTCAATAGTAATTATATTTAGTAAACCTGTATTATTTTCGTTAATCAAGGATTCAGTATTATTTTCTGCGACTGCATCATGCTCTTGCATGATAGCGACACGATCGCATCTTGTGGCGTACTGACAGCGTTCGCAAACTTTTCTTCCTTTGGGAATCTGGGGTAATGGTTTACCTTGGGAGTAATCTGTCAACCATTTACTGAGCTTATTGAATGCCTGTTGCAGTTTCTTCCTTGTTTTTTCATGCTGGGCAGAGCTATAAAGAAACTTGACGTTTTGGGGTTTTGCTGGAGATTGGACAAACCAGTAAGTCATGGAAATATTCTCTGGTATATAGTTGCTAGTCTCTGCTAACACATACAGATACAGACGGGTTTGCCAATTTTGTTCTAAATAGCGTTTCTTTGGTGGTTTGGGATGGGTTTTCCAATCAATAATTTGTGCTTGGTTTGTCTGGGCAATTAACAAATCATAGATAACTGTAAGTAAATATTCATCCACTTGTAGAGTGCGGTAGTGTTCGCTGTCACGGAAAGTTTCGCTATCAATATTGGGATAGACAATTTCTGGTGCAGTATCAGCAAAATCAGCCATCCATTTTTGCAATTGGGTATCTGTTTCCAAAAAATTATCAATTGGTAAACCCATTTCTCGCTGTTGCATCAACAAGTGAAAGCGGCTACCCAAATTTTGTAACTCTTCATGTTCTGGGCTATTGGGTGAGTGCAACTTTTCTAAATAACTATGTTGAAAATGACGAGGACACTTTTCTAGGAGGTTAAGTTGGCCTTGAGATAAGCGTAATAATTGTTTTGGCGTAGATAGCATTTTTATTCATGATGAGCTAACTAATTGGACTTTGAACAAATATGCTCACTTTTTCATCTATTAGTAAAACTGTGGATTAAAAATAATTTACGCAAAGATGGTTAGTATAGAAATACTATAACAATCATATGTTATTTATAAAACCCATTTTGTATCTTTATCTTCAGAGGTATAGTAATCAAAAATGGTGATTATCCAAATACAGATTCAGGAATGTGAACGCCCTACACCGCTCGTTGCGAAAGATGCGAAGCGCCGCGACTTGAGTTAATTTAGAGACAATTCCCTATTTAAAATTAACGGTTATGGTACTATCCTTTCAAATTAAGGATAAAACCTAAGAGGATGTTTTAAAAGGTGGGAGGTATGATAAAAAAGCTCACAAGGCATATGCTGAGAATTATAGAAAACAGCACCCCGTGAGCAAATGACTAAGAATTATCCTAGCAATTTAACGTGGTAACAGTGGGAGTTAATCGCAAAGCTGTTTCCAGAGGCAAAACCAGGTGGTCGTCCACGTACAACAAGATGTATGTACCCAGTCGTAAACGCGATTTTATACCTACTGTGTCAAGGATGTACATGGCGGGCATTACCAGGAGATTTACCACCTTGGTCTACAGTCTATGGCTATTTATTTCAGAAGATGGGGCAAAGACCGTACTTGGCTTCAGGTTCATAACAAACTATATCAATGGGTTCGGGTAGCAGCCAGTCGAGAACCAAGTCCATGGGAAGCAGCCTTTGATGGCCAATCAGTTGAAACCGCAACCATGATTTGTACGGATGTTGGTTTCGACCCAGGAAAACAAATACATGGACGTAAGCGATTTATTACGGTTGACTTGTTAGGGCTTGTTTTGCGAGTCTTGGTTACTTCTGCAAGAGTGCCAGAACCTGCAGGGGCTAAACTAAAGGTGCACGTTCTGGCAGGTTTATCAGATGAAAGATAAAGTTAAAAGACTGCACACTATCTGGATGGATGGATGGAGGATATCGGGGGGAAGATTTTGCCCACTGGATAATCCATGTTTTTCGTTGGATTGTGGAAGTGGTTCTCAGACCCTTAGAAAAGAAGGGTTTTACCCTTTTACCAAAACCTTGGGTTGTACAACGAACTTTCGGGTGGCTCAATTGGTGTAGAAGATTAAGTAAGGAGTATGAAAGGCTACCTGAAACTTCTCAGGCTTTAATTTATATTGCAATGATACGTATCATGGTCAGGGGACTTGCATGATTTGTAACTCACTTCGACTTTTAAAACATCCTCTTACACCAAATTCATCATCTCTTAATCTCTGTGCCTCAACACCTCTGCGTTAGAGCATGTTTTAAAAGGTGGGAGGTATCATCAAAAAGCTCACAAGGCATATGCTGAAAATTATAGAAAACAGCACCCCGTGAGCAAATGACTAAGAATTATCCTAGCAATTTAACGTGGTAACAGTGGGAGTTAATCGCAAAGCTGTTTCCAGAGGCAAAACCAGGTGGTCGTCCACGTACAAAAATATGTATGTACCCAGTAGTAAACGCGATTTTATACCTACTGTGTCAAGGATGTACATGGCGGGCATTACCAGGAGATTTACCACCTTGGTCTACAGTCTATGGCTATTTATTTCAGAAGATGGGGCAAAGACCGTACTTGGCTTCAGGTTCATGACAAACTATATCAATGGGTTCGGGTAGCAGCTAGTCGAGAACCAAGTCCATGGGAAGCAGCCTTTGATGGCCAATCAGTTGAAACCGCAACCATGATTTGTACGGATGTTGGTTTCGACCCAGGAAAACAAATACATGGACGTAAGCGATTTATTACGGTTGACTTGTTAGGGCTTGTTTTGCGAGTCTTGGTTACTTCTGCAAGAGTGCCAGAACCTGCAGGGGCTAAACTAAACGTGCACGTTCTGGCAGGTTTATCAGATGAAAGATAAAGTTAAAAGACTGCACACTATCTGGATGGATGGAGGATATCGGGGGGAAGATTTTGCCCACTGGATACTCGATGTTTTTCGTTGGATTGTGGAAGTGGTTCTCAGACCCTTAGAAAAGAAGGGTTTTACCCTTTTACCAAAACCTTGGGTTGTACAACGAACTTTCGGGTGGCTCAATTAGTGTAGAATATTAAGTAAGGACTATGAAAGGCTACCTGAAACTTCTCAGACTTTAATTTATATTGCAATGATACGTATCATGGTCAGGGGACTTGCATGATTTGTAACTCACTTCGACTTTTAAAACATCCTCTAAGATGATTAATCTTTGTTGGTTGAATAAGATTAGTTATTCGTTTTTTTCTTCACTCTTATCTTGTTTCCATCTCCCTGCTTTACGAGTAGCTTCCGTAAGCAAATACTCCATCTGAGCATTCACGCTTCTTAACTCATCCGCCGACCATTTTTCTAACACGTCATATAATTTTTGATCTAGACGTAGTAAAAACCTCTTCTTTTTACTCATGTTTTAAGCATAAAGACTTCCAGCATTAACTACAGGTTGAGTGTACTGCTCTGAAGTCAGAACAACTAATAGGTTATTCACCATAGCAGCTTTGCGTTCTTCATCCAAATCAATAATATTCTCTTTGCTCAGACGTTTGAGTGCTTCATCAACCATCCCCACCGCACTATTAATTATCTGTCTTCTTGCATCAATCAAAGCTTTGGCTTGTTGACGACGTAACATCATCTGAGCAATTTCTGGTGCATAAGCCAGGTGAGAGAGTCTTGCTTCTAATACCTCTACCCCTGCTACCTCTAATCTTGCTTGTAGTTCTTCCTTTAAGGAATTCTCAATTTCATCTGGGATTCCCCGTAGTGAGGGAGTATCCGATTCATCAGGAGCATCATAACAATAGCGAATGGCTAAAGCTCGAATTGCGGTTTCACTTTGAATGGCGACAAATTCCTGGTATTCATCCACTGCAAAGGTTGATTTAGCTGAGTCTAATACCTGCCACACTACCACGGGAGGAATCTCAATGGGACTGCCTTGAGCATCGTTGACTTTGAGAATATTACTGTTAAAGTTACGCACCCTTAAAGAAATTCTCCGCTTGGTTGCAAAAGGAATAGTCCACCAGAAACCAGGTTCCCGCAAAGTACCTACATAACGTCCAAAAAATCTCAGCACTACGGCTTGATTGGGTTCAACTGTCAGAAAACCAGATATTGAAGGAATGACTACTACTATGAGTGTTGCTGCTAACAATGCACCTTATTCTGCTACACCATCCTCTATGCCAGCAAACAATTCCCCAAAGTCCTGTACTTTCAGGTTATTACCTAATGCTTGAGTACTTGTGTCGATGATAGAAGAAAACTGCCAGATAGCAAATATTATAGCTGCGTTCGCAATCCCTAAGGCTATAAATCCATTGAATTTGAGCCCAGAAACATCCTGAATTTGTTGACTCATAATTTATACATTATGTCATAACGATATAGAAGTGATATCACTATGACAACAAAAAATAAAAAAGCGCTCGCAAATGTTAAGTTGAGCGTTCGCTTTTTATACTTATAAGAAAGTCAGTTATTTATTCTGGAGCACGTCCACACAATCTAGTCAAATTCCTCAACTTTTCACTAATTTCCGGTGTGAACATATGTTGTTGGTAACGCCATTCCCAATTACCTTCAGGTTTACCAGGAAAATTCATCCTTGCTGGGGAGTCTAAACCGAAAATATCCTGTAAGGGAATGATAGTTTGATTTGCTACAGATGTTAATGCGAGACGAATTAAATCCCAATGAATCCCATCGGGACTCATACAGCCCATATACATTAACAGGTTATATCGTTCGTAATCAGAAATTTGCTCAAACCAACCAACAGTTGTGTCATTATCATGGGTTCCAGTGTATATGACACAGTTACGAGGCAAATTAAACGGTAAAAAAGGATTAGCAGGATCGGAACCAAAGGCAAAGTGTAATACCTTCATCCCTGGAAATTCAAAGCGTTCGCGCAATGCTTCTACTTCTGGAGTAATAAGACCTAAGTCTTCTGCTAAGACAGGTAACTTTCCTAACTTATTTTTTATGCTTGCAAATAATTTATCCCCCGGTGCTTGAATCCACTCACCATTAATCGCTGTCTCTTCTCCTTGGGGTATAGCCCAATAAGCCTCAAAACCCCGGAAATGGTCGATGCGAATAATATCCACATAGTCCAGCATAGCTTCAAAGCGTTTTATCCACCAATGAAAATCTTGCTTTTCCAGTTCCTCCCAGTCATAAACTGGGTTTCCCCATAATTGACCAGTGGCACTGAAATAATCGGGTGGTACTCCTGCCATCAGTGCGGCTTCTCCAGTCTCTTCATCCAGGCAAAATATATCGGGATTTGCCCACACATCGGCACTATCATGGGCTACATAAATGGGTATGTCGCCGATGATATGAATACCCGCTTCATTGGCATATTGCTTTAATTCTGACCACTGACGGAAAAATTCATACTGAAGAAACTTGTGGTAATAAAGTTCACCTACTAGTTGTAATTTTACTGCTTCGTTCGCCTGGGGTTGGCGTTTGGCTAACCCTGGTTCCCAATGATGCCAGCTAGCATTTTTTTGATGTTCCTTGAGTGCCATAAATAAGGCGTAATCATCTAACCAATAAGCCTTGCTTTGACAAAATTCAGCTAATGCCTGTTGTTGTTCGGGAGTAGCATTGCTTTTAAAGTTGGCGCAGGCTGTTTCTAATAAAGGTATTTTGGCCTTGATAACTAGGTCATAATCTACTCTGTCTTCGGGAAAGTTGGGTAAATTGGCGAAATCTGTATCTGTTAACAAGCCTTCTTCTTTCAGCTTTTCTGGACTAATCAGCAAAGGATTACCTGCCATTGCCGAATAGCACATATAAGGGGAATTACCGAAACCAGTTGGCCCTAGTGGTAATACTTGCCAATACTGTTGGCAACTTTCTCTGAGAAAATCTATTAATTGATAAGCGTTGGTTCCTAAATCGCCAATTCCAAAGGGACTAGGAAAACTGGTGGGATGTAATAAAATTCCACTGGCTCTAAGAGAAGGCATAGTTAACTGAACAACCTTAAGTAATTCCCCATCGAATTTAGCATGGAATCGGAATCTAATAGCAGCCTCCTATTACCCCAAATCAACTGATAAAATTTAGGATTTGCCATGGCTGACCTAAGGTATGGTTGTAATTTTCGTGGCTTTAGTCAATATTGTGATCGCGGAGAAGGCACATTTTGTTAAATATGTTTTAGATAAATTTACTTGTCGTAAGCCCCTTGTAAATAGATGTAATACCGATTTAAATAATCTTTTCGATATATAAATTTGTAAGGGTAAAGCAAAAGCTAAAACCTTAACTAAGTATCATATGTGACATCCTTTTTTTTTATTGGTATAAGGAAAGCTTTAATTATGGTTCAGAGAAACCCTGCTCCTACAGTAGATATGATTATCGAACTAATCGATCGCCCCCATCGACCGATTATCTTAATTGAACGCCACTATGAACCTCTGGGGTGGGCACTTCCTGGTGGTTTTGTGGATTATGGCGAACAAATAGAGATAGCTGCACAACGGGAAGCTTTGGAAGAAACTGGTTTAAAAATAGATTTAATTGAACAGTTTTTGGTATATTCTGACCCAAAACGGGATGCCCGTCAGCACACCATTAGTATTGTATTTCTTGCAACAGCGACTGGGGAACCTTTAGCAGGAGATGATGCAAAGGATGTGAGTATTTTTGAACCTTGGCGAGTACCGAGTAATTTATGTTTTGACCATGACCGGATTTTGCGGGATTATTGGCAATATCGACATTATGGTATTCGTCCCAGGTTAACTTAGGAAGGGAATATGGAGAAGAAAGTTATTTTCACAAATCAAGCACCTGCGCCAGTAGGGCCTTATAATCAAGCGATCGCAGCTACTGGTCAAATGATTTTTGTGGCTGGACAAATTGCCCTCGACCCCGGTTCAGGAGCAATTGTGGGTGAGGGAGATGTAGTCAAACAGACTCAACAAGTCATGACAAATTTGGAAGCAATATTAGACACTGCGGGGGCTAGTTTTAACCAGGTGGTGAAAACCACTGTTTTCCTCGCAGATATGAATGATTTTGCTGCCGTCAATGGTATTTATGCCAAATATTTCAATGAAGATAAAGCACCTGCACGTGCTTGTGTACAGGTATCTCGCTTACCTAAAGATGTATTAGTAGAAATTGATTGTATTGCTGTGATTTAGTCTCGAGCAAAGTCGAGGGGTTAACTGAATATCTCCACTGTTTGCTGGGGCTTTTCCACAAATACACTGGTCTCAGTAACCATGATTTCGATGTCTGATGACGTTTCGCTATTATGGTGAGCAAAATGCTTATCAAGTACTTGCGGTACTTGGTCTGCTTGAATACGTTTGTAACGAGTTTTATCTGGCATCACTAAATTAGGACCAGCCTTACAGCTTTTCATACAGCCAGTACCCTTAATTGTCACTTGATTTTCTAAACCGCGATCGCTTACTGCTGTTTCTAACGCCTGACACAATTTTTTGCCACCCCGCTTCATACAATCAGATTTTTTACAAACTAATATAGTAGCTTTGGCTTTTTTGGGCTTATCATTTTCCTGCTTAGATAAAGCAGAAGGGAAGTCAGGTATTAGTGGGGAGTTTGCCCACACATCATTTGTACCCTCTACAGTCGTCACTCGCTGGGCTTTAAACTTACACTCTCCTGTTTTCCTATTAATCTTTCTCTCTCCATAGAGTTGCAAGGGAGTTCCTGGTGGTACAAACCAGTTAAAATTTATTTGCAAACTTTTAGCTAACTTGACATAGACTTGTCCCTCTGTGGTGACTATCTTCAACCCCTTTAATTTGTATCCATCCTTAATGAAAAAATCTACTAAACGCCCTTGTATGGAGAATGCAGATGTTTGGGGAGATTGGTAGCCATTCATTAATTTAGACATAATTGTTGACCTATATTTATTCTTAGTAATCACAGTGCCAGCATTGCTGTAGCACTAAAATCATTTCTTGACGAGAAGCACTACAGTGTCTGATCGTGCTCCATAACTGCACCAAAGCCAGAGGACCGTTAATTTCTACAGTTAATGGTTGATTGGTAGCACAGGAACAGGTAATTTCTAATTCCTGCAAGCGTTGGTAAATTTCCCAACGGGCTAACCAATCTACTTTTATGACTTGTTGTTTTGTAACCTCTTCCAGATGTACCCCCAAAACGATATAAATTTGCAGTAAAGATAAATTTTTTTGCTTTTTTTATGAGCATAGCGCAAGTGAAAAGTTTTCTCAACAAATTTGGAATAAAAAAGAAAATATTTATCAGCTGGTAAATAGGCGTAGGTAGTTCTAGCCTGATTATTTATGATTGGCAACAGTTGCGAGGTGAATTAGGTGTATTTTTCTCCTGCTTAGTATTGGCGTAGTATCTTCGCAGGAGAAATATAATCGACATTACCTTCTATCTTTTGCTCCCTGCTCCTTACCGATTCAACACCTGGTAAAAATATCTTGCTTGTCAGCCCTGCTTGTGATATTAAGAGTACACGTTATAAATATTTAGACTGAAGTATAAAAGAAAATTCCTCTAATAACTTAGATTTGGGAGCATATATCGTGGAGCCAGTTATTGCGATCGCTTTAGTACTTATGGGTTATGCCCTAGGATCGGCAAAAATAATTAATGAAGGGAACGAAGCTTTAGTTGAACGTCTAGGAAGAAGCCATCGTAAATTATCACCAGGGCTAAATTTTATTGTTCCTTTTGTCGATCAAGTCGTCATGGAGGACACTACTCGAGAACAGCTACTGGATATTAAGCCCCAAAATGTAATTACTAAGGACAATATCTACTTAGAAGTTGATGCTGTGGTTTATTGGCGCATTACTAATATGCAGAGAAGCTTTTACGAAATTGACGATCTGCAAGAAGGATTAAATAATTTAGCAACAACAACTCTCAGACAAATTATTGCTCAAAATACTCTGGATGAAACTAACGTCTCCAGAATGGAAATGGACCAAGCCATATTGGAAAAATTGAATGAGACAACCAAAGAGTGGGGTGTACAAATTCTACGGGTAGATATTCAAAGCATTAACCCCCCCGAAAGTGTACAAAAATCAATGGAGCTCCAAAGAGCAGCAGAAATTGAAAGTCGCGCTGTAATAGAGAGAGCCGAAGGGGATAGACAGGCTTCGATTAAAAAAGCGGAAGGAACTATGACTTCCATGCAGATTATTTCCGAAGCCATACGTTATAACCCCGAAAGTAGGGAAATACTCCGTTATCTTGTAGCTCAAGATTATGTTGAGGCGAGCCAAAAACTCAGTGCTAGCGACAATGCTAAAATCATCTTTATGGATCCTGGAAAATCAAATGATATTTACGACCAGGTAGTAGCTGAGGAAGTAGCACGGAAAGATAATGCTAACAGTAATGGTAATGGTAATGGTATTGGTTCAGAAAATTAAACTATAGTAATCAAAGCAAGCCCCTAAAGATTGCATCAGTAACCAATCTGATATCATCCATGGCTTGCACATCATGAACCCGAAGAATATCAGCACCATTAAAAATGGCTGCACAACAAGCTGCTGCTGTTCCCCAAACTCTTTTTTTGGCTTCTGGTTCATTTAATATATGACCAATAAAGCTTTTGCGAGATGCTCCAACTAGAATAGGACAATTCAGCTTTCGCAATTCTGCTAAACTACGCAAAATTTCTAAATTTTGTTCGTAGTTCTTAGCAAAACCAATTCCTGGATCGATAATCACTTTCTCCCTAGGAATCCCCGCAGAAGTGGCTGCGTCCACCTGTCCTGATAAAAAATCTCCAATTTCCCCCATTAAATTTTGATAATTTGTTTGCTGCTGCATTGTCTGTGGATTTCCACGTATGTGCATCATAACAATAGGCACATCACACCTAGCAATAGTTGGTAACATTTCTGGGTCAAAGGTACCCCCAGAAATATCATTAATGATGTCTGCTCCAACTGCGATCGCTGCTTTGGCAACTTTTGCTCTAGTAGTATCAACAGAAACGGGTATTGAGCTTCCTGCCCGGATAGCCTCTACAACTGGTATTACCCTGGCTAATTCCGCTTCCAAGGTAATTTGCTCTGCCCCTGGTCTAGTAGATTGACCACCCACATCTATAATATCGGCACCTACTGCTTCTAGTTCCTGGGAGTGTTCTAAAGCCTTAGTTACCGAGTTAAAATCACCACCATCACTAAAACTATCAGGAGTAATATTTAACACACCCATT
>CBZS010000708.1 GCA_000613065.1 Richelia intracellularis
AAATAAAAGCAGTTTGGATTTTATTACTAGAACAAACACCAATTTAGTAATGGCAAAATTCCTGATTATGTAAATGGAAGTAGGGAGGAAGAGGTGATGAAAGAACCAAATAGGCAATTTTCTATACCCTACTAAGGCAACCAAAAATCGGGCAAAATCAACTTACCCAATTGACGCAAGGTTTGATTAATATTTCTCGCTACCTGGATATGGGTTTCATCTGCTTCCACAGGTAATATACTCGCAGTTTTATCCCCTCCCAAATATTCAGAGACTAAGTTAGCAGCCTCTAAGCCTGTGACATAAGCCTTTTCCTGTGACCAAGAACCATGACGGTTAACAATCCAATCCCCACTCATAAATATGTTATCAAAACTGGTTTTCGCGGGTAACATATGCTGATAACTACCAGGGGCAAAATGTGTTACCGCTTGTGGTAAACGAATCACGCTGCTGTCAATTATCTGTGCATCCCGAAATCCTGGTATACAAGTAGTTAAATCCTTTTGGACTTTTAGCGCGATCGCATTATCATCTAAGGGGAGTAACTGATTAGCGTGGTAAAAATCTGCCTCGATTACAGTTCCTTGTTCATGGCGATATTCATCATGGAGGGCATTTAAATCGAAAAATGTCCAGCCTGTTGTACTGTCAAAACCAAAGCAAGCATTGGAAGGAAGAGGAATATTCACCTTGCCATCAAACCATAAACGGGTAGCTAAAACGTCAATGGCTCCTAGGTTGTTCACATTACAAAATTCCTGGCGACTTCGCAAACTAGGGGAATTGGCAATAATCTTCTTCATTCCCGTAATTCCCACAGCAAAAACCACTGCATCTGTATCAAAAATTCTGTCTCCACATACAACTCCAGTGGCACGGTTGTGACTATCGGTTATTACATCCGTCACCCGTTGATTCGCTAAAACCTTACCCCCCAATTTCTCTATCCTTTTCACCCAAGGACGGAATATCTTTTCTCCCACTGTTCCCCGACACCATACCACATCAAAATCAGGCTGGTGCGCCAAGATGAAATAGTAGAGCATTCCCAAGGTTGCAGCCGCAGAACATTGTTCCCCAGGGGCAAATAAACCCACCAATAACATCGGCTCAAAAGCTTCTTTATACAATCTGGCAGAAACACCAAATGTTTTAAATAATTCCCTCGCTGTG
>CBZS010000709.1 GCA_000613065.1 Richelia intracellularis
CTACTCCATTCATTTTCGATGCTGGCAACCGCAAGTCTTCTATTTGTGATCTTGTTAATGATTTGGGTTCCTCTGCTAGGTCTAGCATACTCCAAAATACTTGCCCTTGTTTTTTTACTCATCAACATTACATCTTACTTTCATTGCTAAATTCTTTCTTCTAAATCACCTTAAAGCTTTAAACCTAGAGCAATCTTTGAAACGTAGTAATCGCCAAAAATCTAATCGAGCCACTATGGATAATAATTATATGCTGACTGTTCTTACTGCTTGTTGCTCCCAAGATGATGAGACCTCTCATTCCGCTTCTCAATAGAATTTGAGATGCGCTTACCCTGACCTAAGATTCAGTATAAGCAGTAAATTTATTGTTCTACAGTTACTGGATACACTTAGTTGCCTGTACTTGATATTATCAGTATTTTTTCTTAAGTGTAAGAACCTTAATGGCCCATGAATCAAGACCAATTGTTAACTTATATATTATATTTATAAGTTATCATTCTGCCTATTCTTATAGGAATTAATTCCTATAAATATGATAATTTTTCAGCCTATACTAAGAGGATGTTTTAAAAGGTGGGAGGTATCATAAAAAAGCTCACAAGGCATATGCTGAGAATTATAGAAAACAGCACCCCGTGAGCAATGACTAAGAATTATCCTAGCAATTTAACGTGGAAACAGTGGGAGTTAATCCCACAGCTGTTTCCAGAGGCAAAACCAGGTGGTCGTCCACGTACAACAAGATGTATGTACCCAGTAGTAAACGCGATTTTATACCTACTGTGTTAAGGATGTACATGGCGGGCATTACGAGGAGAACCACCTTAGTCTACAGTTTATGGCTATTTCACAAGATGGGGCAAAGACGGTACTTGGCTTCAGGTTTATGACAAACTATCTCAAT
>CBZS010000710.1 GCA_000613065.1 Richelia intracellularis
CGGTAACAGCATCAAAGTAGCAAGCAACTTCAGCAGTTAAAGCTGCACAATCGCCTTTAGTAGTGACCACCCGACGGAATTTCCTACCAGTTTGAACTTCGCTATTGGCGTCATTAACTTGTGCAACTGCACACGTTAATGATGTTGACAGCACGAACGGTATTGCCTACGGGAACACCCAATGCAGCGTAGGTTTCTTTCAGACCGTTCAAGCAACGATCACTGAGGACGGAACCATCACCAGTTAATACTGCGTAAGTGATGTAGCGGAGGATGATTTCCCCATCACGTAAGCAAGCTGCCATTTTGCGGTTGGTG
>CBZS010000711.1 GCA_000613065.1 Richelia intracellularis
AACACACAAGAAAAAATTGTCGCGGAAATTGACCACATTTTTTGGCACAGTAATCGCCAATAGAATCGGTTATGAAGGAAGAAAGATAAATACCCTATTTCCTTTGGATGGGGAGTTTTATCTACCAGCACAGCAATATTCTCATGGACTAAGACAGGGATATTATCCATGTGATTGAGTTTTTGTGGAAAGCTGCATTTGTCTTTTATTATCAGACTTCAACACAGGCATAAGCTTAGGAGAGGAAACATTTACAGCTTATCCTTGAAGGTCAATCAAGTTCAGTTGCCCCAGGTATACGCCGGTGTGCGACTTTACCCAAACTCACCCCCCAAGAATGTAAACCCGTGGATACCTGTGCTAGATATTTACTTAACAATGCCAAATACCTCAAATATGACGATTATTTACAAGCTGGATTCCCCATGGCCACGGGGGTGATTGAGGGTGCTTGTCGCCACCTGATTAAAGACAGGATGGATATCACTGGGGCTAGATAGACCATGAGGGGTGCTGAGGCTGTTTTACCCCTGGATTCTTTATACATCAGTGGCGATTGGGATGAGTATTGGCAGTTTGATCTACAACAAGAACATAAACCCAACCACCTGGCTTTGTACTCTAGTGGTATTGCTTTGAGCAAGCAAGTTCTCAAACCTCGTTGTTCTATTACCCCTCCACCTCTTCCAATACCTATCTAAGTTCCACTCCCCGTCTTACTAAAAGAGTCGCACCCAAATTATTTCATGTGATATTGAAAATCTTTATTAAGCTATGGCGCGAAGCGACTCCCTGGAGTATTACTCATTTTAATGCTAGCAGCAAAGGCTCTACAGAATTTTTACAGATAAATTCGGTTGGAGTAGATA
>CBZS010000712.1 GCA_000613065.1 Richelia intracellularis
CCAATACCTGTCTAAGTTCCACTCCCCGTCTTACTAAAAGAGTCGCACCCATTTAATTTAATAACTTTCTGCGTAACATATCCAATGCTGTACAAGCACTCAAATGACGGATAAAAGTTCGACCCCGTGAGGTGCCAAAACGGTTCTCAAAGCTAATCACTTCTTGGGAATTAGCTACACCAATATAAACTAAACCTACAGGTTTGAGATCACTTCCTCCTGAAGGTCCTGCAATCCCTGTAATGCTTAATCCCCAAGTGGTTCCAAGACTTTTTTTCACTCCCGCAGCCATTTGTTCTGCAACTGCTGCACTAACCGCACCTAATGTTTCTAAATCTTGGGAGTTAACCCCTAGTAATCCTTGTTTCACCCGATTGTCGTAAGATATTACACCACCCCAAAAGTAATCTGAACTCCCAGAAATCTCTGTTAACATCTGTCCTACCAATCCACCTGTACAGGATTCCGCTACGGCTAGTGTTTCTCCCCGTTGACGTAATAATTCCCCTACCACAGAAGCCAGGTTGTCACTATCTGCACCATAGTAATCTAATCCAGCAATATCTTGAATTTGTTTAACTATAGGTGCAATTAAAGCTTCTGCTGATTCTGGATTTTCTGCTTTTGCTGACACTCGTAATTTCACCTCTCCTTTCCCTGCGTAGGGTGCTACTGTGGGGTTAGGTAAGCTGAGATAGGGAGCAACTTTTTCGGCTAAGGTTGACTCTGCAACTCCCCAAAACCTCAATATGCGACTATAAATTACTGTTTTACCCCAACCTTGATTTTTCAAATACGGTATTGCTGTTTCTTCCCACATTCGATGCATTTCACTCGGAACACCAGGGAATGTCAAAATGGTTATATCTGAATCAGGTTGCCAAATTATTCCTGGTGCTGTTCCTGTAGGATTAGGTAAAATTTTTGCCCCTTGAGGTATTAAAGCTTGCTTGCGGTTACTGGGAGCCATGATTCTACCCCGTGCAGTATATTTTTTCTGCATATCTTCGAGAATTTTCTGGACGTTCTTCTAGGGGAGAATCAAAGAAACTGGCGATCACTTCACAGGTTAGGTCATCAGGGGTAGGCCCCAATCCTCCGGTAAATATGAGTATTTGCGATCGCTTAGTTGCAATAGTGATCGCTTGTTTAATTCTTTCAACATTATCTCCAACTACAGTTTGATAGTAATGGGGAATCCCTAACTGTGCTAGTTGTTTTGCTAAGTATTGAGCGTTGCCATTAAGTATATCTCCTAGAAGGAGTTCTGTTCCTACACAAATTATTTCTGCACTCATTTAATTTTAGACTTGCTGTAAGCATACAAGGTAGAACATACAGCTTTTCGGTCGATTTGGGGATCTCTTTTTCACTTACTCAATATTCTATATTTTAGCTAAATAACTATATGCAATTTTAAAATAACTTAAATATATCGATACTTTTTTATTGTCATATAAGCATTTAACTATTATTTTTTTTTTAATTTAAGCATCTGAATGTTTTAACATTTAAACTATTTTTATACACGACTTGGAAGGTTAGGGCAGGGTAAGCGCATCTAATTTTGTAGTGAGAATTACAGATTATTGTACATAATTGTGAGGTATGTCTTGATTGTCAAGTGCGAACGCCAACGACGGGCACTTCGTGGCTAAGCGCAGGTTACGCCAACGCCTTTTGGCGGGGTACTGGAGGGGCATCAAGACCTTGAGTAAGTCGAATAAACACTCATACCCCCACCTGGCACTCCCCTACGCCACCGAATCTTCCCCAGTTCCTGGAACACTCGTGGGGCACAAAAATGGAGATTTAAGTATTAAAGAAGTTAAGTAGTATGCTAAGGACGCAAAGGGTATCTCTGACAAGAAGGCTTGCGCCTACGGGTTTCAAATCTTCAAAACCAAAGATTAAAAGCTCAAAAAATTTGAGTATAGCCAATGCCACTGCATTCACAGAAAAAATGTCATTAGTTTTTAGTGAGATAGAAGACCCACCTGTAGAAAGAACCCCTGTCCATTTCTTAACAGATATTTTAATCATTGGAATACTATCAGTGATTCCAGGAGGTAAGGGATGGGAGGACATGAAAAATTATGGATTGAGTAAATACGACTGGTTGGAGCAGTTTTTAGCTTTACCAGAGGCCATCCCAAGTGCAGATACCTTTCGACGGGTGTTTGAACGAACCCATTAACCCAAAAGGCGTTGCTGAATCAGGGGATGATTTCACTAAATTCTCAAGGATTTATCAATGCTTTCAAATGCTAATTCATCCCGCACTTATGCAACGCCACCCAAAAGTATTTGAGCAATGGTTTCGACCTTGGGTAGAATGAATAGTTGAAGCTGCAGGAGCACAGGTAATTCCCATTGATGGTAAGACCCTCAATGGATCCTATGATAGAGAACAGGGTAAATCAGGGTTACATCTAGTTAGTGCATGGTCGAGTGAACATGGTCTTGTTTAACGTAGTAATCGCCAAAAATCTAATCGAGCCGCTATGGATAATAATTATATGCTGACTGTTCTTACTGCTTGTTTATGCCAACATGATCATACCTCTCAACCCGCTTGTCAATAGAATTTGAGATGCGCTGACCCTGGAACGTTAGGGCGAACGTAAAAACTTTGCAAGAATTTAAATGTTTAGATGTTTCATTAAAATTCAGATGTTTATGTGTTTGACGCAATATTTTGGTATGATTTGCAGCACAAAATATTTATTAGCAATGAGAAATGATTGTTACCGTTGCAGCATTTAAGGGAGGGGTAGGTAAATCGACCACAGCATTGCACTTAGCAGCATACCTGCAAACTCAAGCAGATACATTACTAGTAGATGGAGATTTAAATCGGAGTGCATTGGATTGGACAAACAGGGGTAGATTGTCTTTTAAAGTGGCTGATCAGAAGCAGGGGGTAGAATTAGCCAAACTTTACGAGCATATTGTGATTGATACTCCTACAAAGCCAGATGCAAAGGAATTGAAAACCTTAGCGAGGGGATGTGACTTATTAATAATACCTTGTACACCAGATGCGATCGCATTAGCTGCTACCCTAAAGATGGTGGATACACTACCACGACATAAGGTTAATTACCGTATCTTATTAACTATTATTCCCCCTACTCCTAATAATGCAGGGGAAGAAGCGAGAAATGCATTGCGGAATGCGGGGTTAGCTGTATTTAAAAGTGGCATTAGACGATTGGCTGTATTTCAACGCGCTGCATTGGAAGGTGTACCCGTAAATGCGGTGAAGGATAGTTATGCTCAAATTGCTTGGCGATGTTATGCAGAGGCTGGGAAGGAAATAATGGGATGATTGAGGTTGATACAAATTGCAAAATCATCCCGCAGGTATGCAATGCCGAAATTTTTAATGAGAAACAAGAGAATTTAGGTATTTTTTATGAGTAATAGACACAAAAGTAGCCGTTTTGATGAGTTAATTGAAGTTGCACGCAGTCGTCAGAATCGGGATGAGTTACAAATAGAATCGGAGCAATCTTCCCGTAAAACCAAGAGTACGGATCCGGACTATGTGCGAACTACTTTTTATCTTCCCAAACCAGTACACAGAAAGCTCAAATCTCTTGCAGTTTCTCAAGAACGGCAAATGAGTGATATTGTCACAGAGCTACTGGATCAGTGGCTTTGTGCTGAGGGAAGGGAGCAGTAAATCAGGGTACAGAAGGTAAGCCACTGTATTCTTGTGTGGGTTCAACTGGATAAAAATAATAATGTAGTGGGAGCGTCTCGCTCCCAATTTTCAGAAAGCAGGCAAAATGCCCGTACTACGGTAAACTATCGACATTAACGAGACAGAGATTACTAATTAAATTGCTTTTTCAAAGAACAATATCTTCCCCAAGTTGTGTGAAACGAACTCTTGTAATATTCCAATTGGGGTTACTGGTAAGGGTTTTACGTAAACTACCAAATAGGGCAAATTGTTCACAACTTGACAGTGATACTATTTGTCTGCGGGATTTAGTATTTATGCGTAAGTCAATGGTTGCTGTGCCATTATTGATGCTGACACGATACCCAGACAAGTTAAAATCTCCACTATCTTGTTCCTTGATGATTTGAGCTACGGCTGCATTTATGGGTTTATTTGCGGGAATAGCGACTTTTGTGGGAATCAGCTTTTGGCACTGCGAGTCACTAGTGTATAGGGTGGCATTGATAGTCTTTCCTTGGTAACCTGACTCTGGTGATTTAGCTCTCAGCTTCGCCATACTGGGGTTAGAAGACTTTGTTTCCGTGGTTTGTGATTCAGAACTGGTTTTCTCTCCTTCTAACTGGTTAGATACTTTGCTTGAAGAGCATCCACTTATAGCAGTAATAGCGATCGCAATTGTAAGACAAAGAATCGATAATGTATTAGTTCTCATAGTGATTACCCTGAATAATTTTGCATTTAAGCCTTATGATTAATTTTCAATACTATTGTTGAAAAATCAGCATAAATTTATCGAGTTTATATTTTCAATCTGGGAGTAGAAAATCAGGCGTTGGATAAGTGCAGGATGAATTAGCCTTTGAAACCATTGAGAAATCCTTGAAAATTTAGTGAAATCATCCCGCACTTATCCAACGCCAAAAATCACAGAGTAAAGATAATTTGCTATGTCAATTCAAGCAATTAACAGTTACGATCCTCGGAAAGCGGAATGGGATGGAACGCCAATCGACAAATGGGAACCTGTTCAATGGAAGCAGTGGAAGGGTAAGTTAAAGGATGACTATGCGAAGAGAGAACGGGAGTTTTTGCGGATTAAGCATGGTGTTGCACAAGCTAACGCTTCCCTCAGTTTTGATAGGGTAAGGGTGAAATTAAAGCTTACTAGTTACAAATCTATTGGTTTGCAAGGAACTTTTCCCTGCAAACCTGGTGATGTAGG
>CBZS010000713.1 GCA_000613065.1 Richelia intracellularis
GGGTGGGCTCAATTATCAAACTGTTCATCATTATTACCCCCGACATCTGTCACATTCATTATCCCAAAATTGGCACCAATACTAGCAGAAGTATAGTGAAGAGTTTGGAGTGAATTATAATGTGTATCAAACTTTTAGTAGTGCGTTATCTGCTAACTATAGTTGGTTGAAATTTATGGGAGCTAAGCCAAAAAATCAATAAATTGTTGCATCTTAATATCGAAGTTCATCTCACTTTTCACGTTGTGCTGATATATTAAGTAATAGACCTTATAGGTAAAAGGAAAAGCTTTCAAGTACTATGTACCTGAAAGCTTTTATTAATTATGTAAATTGATAGTACTACCTATATTTATCCTGGTTTTATTCTTACTGGTTGGTAGTCTCCATTATTTTCCTGCTGATTTCAAATGAGATGTGTAGTAAACTTTATTACCTTCATTGGGTACGAAATGACAACTAATACATGAACGCCAAGCAGAAATCCAAATAGGCTCTTCTGATTTCCGGAAGTATTCACCTAATAAAGGTTTAATTGCTTCAGTTGCTTTCTTTAAATTGTAGTGGGGCATATTTAGAAATATGTGGTGAGCAACATGGGTGCCAATATCATGGTGAATATGATTTATAAACCCGTAATCGCGATCAATAGTTGACAACGCACCTTTGAGGAAAGTCCACTCTTCATCACGATACCAAGGAATATCTGATTCCGTATGGTGCAAGAAAGTGACTAAATCTAACCACATCACAAATACAATGTAAGGTCCTGCATAGTACTTCAGTAACCACATCCAACCCCATTGGTAAGTAAGGAAACCGAGCAAGCCTACCATGGCAATCCATAGAACACTACTAGTGACAATGTCCCATTTCTCTGATTTTTTAAACAAGGGACTACTTGGAGAAAAGTGAGAGCCTTCCTTATTCGGAGAACGCTTAAACAAATATATCGGATAAGCAAATAAGAATAGATAATAACGCCCTATTTTTTCGGTAATTGGCATATTCTTGTAGTCAGATTCCGAAACCGGATACCAACTCTCATCATTATCCAAATGTCCTGTGTTTTTATGATGGGTTCTATGACTAATGCGCCACCCATGGTAAGGAACCAAAATTGGTGTATGACAAATGTGCCCCATCAAGTCATTCAGCCATTTATGTCGAGAAAAAGATTGATGTCCGCAATCATGTCCAACTACAAACAAAGCCCAAAACATTGTGCCTTGCATTAACCAAAAAATGGGAAAAATAACCAAGAATTTAAGTTATATGCAACTGCATATAGCAAACCAATTGTTGCTACATCACGAAAAAAGAAGAAAAAAGATTTCCCTAAGTTAGGAGTAAAACATTCTGGGGGAATTGCTGCTTTGACATCACCCAGAGTAAAAGGTAAATTGGTTCCCTCTTGAGAAGATTCACTAGCAATGGGGTTAGATAAATCGATTGTATTAGATTGCACTGTAGTCTTTGAGTTAGGTAATTGATGCAGAAATTGACGGAAAATAATTGTGAAAATGATTGCATGCAATCTATAAATTTCTCATTTGCTTGCAATACGGTATCAGCAATCATTATTGGTGCTTTTATAGCAAAACTAATTAACACTTTTTTTACTGCTATAGTCTGACAATTTGCATAGTTATTAAAATTGTCAGACATAGACTATGATTCAGTTGGAACTAAGGAAATTATTTATTTTTTCCGTGCGATATTCATCAAAAGACTGGTAACCAAAATCGATCTTATATAGATGACATTTGTTTGTCAATTCCTTCATTAATGACCAGGAAAAATCACATTCTGGATGTAAATGACTAACCCATTGTTTTTGCAGGCTTCCGTAGGCTAAACGCAAATTGTAAGAGGGAATAGCTGTAGAAATATGATGAGGCACATGAACATTAATATCGTGACAAAGTATTTCTATCCAACGAGGATAATTGCAATGAATAGTTCCATTTAGCTGTGCTAAAGCTTGGTTCCACTTGTCAGCAGTTTCAAAAGGTACATCAGGTGCCGTATGGTGTACGTAAGTAAATGTACTCATCCAAAAATGGTAAACCAACCAGGGTACAAACCAGAATTTGATCCATCCCCAAATTCCGATGGTGGCGATGATTGTAGGAAAAGTAATCGCAGCGAATAAAACTACTACAGCGACGGATAACTTCACATCACCTTGGTCTTGCTTGCGAAACTTGCGCCAATCAAAATGGACAACAGCCCAGTGCCCGATGGAACCAACCCACCACAGACGACTGAGTAGGAATCTTTCATAACTCCATTGTTCTCGTTTGCTCCAAGCTTCAAATACATGGGGTCTGATGGGATGCCAAGCATTGTCCTCATCTAACTTGTTGGTATGTTTATGATGGTGATTATGACCAATGCGCCAAGAGTGAAATGGATAAACTAGCGGCATAAACATGATATGCCCAACCAAATCATTCACCCAACGAGTTTTAGCAAAAGACCGATGACCGCAATCATGACCAATCACAAAAAAACCGGTCAATGCTGTACCAGTGAAAATCCAAGCTAAAGGTAAAAGATACCAAGGTGCGATAGCTAAACTGAAATAGCCCAAGACAGCCATGGATAAGCTGATAACAACTTTCATCCATGCCTTAAAAGGATTGATTGCAAAACATTCCTTGGGCAAACTTTTTACGATATCTTGCAGCTTGAAGTCGGAACCTTCAACTATTGGGGGTTGATTCTGGCTATTGATTATTGATGTAGTCATGAACACCTAAAAAAGCGAACCTCACAATTAAGCAACTGAAAAAGTGGGTTTCAGTAAACTTTCGGAACAGTAGCGTCTCAAATTATATCAGTCTAAGTAACTCTAGCACATCTAGATGGCGTTTTTATTTTCCTAAATTAAAAACGGATATTTTTGCAAATACTCAAGTCAAGACTACCCAGAATTTCAACCTGGAAGTAACAAATACTAAGTTGTCTATGCAACTAATATTTTCATTCCTATTTGTTCGCCAATTTAATATTTTTGGCAAGACCAATTAACTCTAGGAATTGAATAGTCATCCAGGTGAAGTCAATTTCCCACCATTCCAAACCATGACGGGCAGAATACTGATAAGCATGGTGATTATTGTGCCAACCTTCACCAAATACTAAGATAGCAACCCACCAACAATTAGTTGACTTATCACCAGATTCATGGCTACGATAACCAAATTTGTGGGTGGCACTGTTAACTAACCAAGTGCAATGCCATACCCAGACTATACGGACAAAAACGCCCCAAAAGACGAAAGACCAACCACCCCAAAGAAGTAGCCCAATTCCTAGAGCTACCTGTAGCCATATCATACTTTTTTCTAAAAACTGGTAAACTGGGTCGTTGGCAATATCTTTTGTAAATTTAGGTAGTTCTGATAGGTTATCCCTATGGTAAATTAACCAACCCATATGGCTCCACCAGAAACCTTGATTAGAATCATGGGGGTCTTTCTCCTGATCTGAATGTAAATGGTGGATACGATGGGTGCCAATCCATTCAATCGGACCACCTTGAGTTGCCAGAGTACCAAAAAACACTAATAGATACTCTAGCCATTTGGGAGCTTGAAAACTACGGTGTGTAACTAAACGGTGAAACCCAAGGGTAATACCCAAGCCACCTGTAATCCAATATAAGAGCAAACCAACTCCCACAGCTTTCCAACTGAAGAATTGGGGTAGGAAGGCGAATACAGCCCCGATATGTACACCGGCAAAGAATAGGGTATTCACCCAATTAATTGAACGTTTGGTTGAGGTAGCAATTGTCATGCAGTAACCCGAATTATGAAATTTTTATTCAAAATATGCGCGAACGCTTGGGTAAGCTAGGCGCGTCGTGCCATTAATCCGCAAGTAGTTTTTTTGTAGATAAGACACTAATGAACAGCTTGGAACAGCTGCAACAAGCCGAACAGGCACTGTTACCGATTTTTTCTGGTATTGACGCTCAGGTCAAGCAAAATCTTCAAAGAGTACTGAATGCCTTTCGTCATCATAATGTAGGATCGCATCATTTTGCAGGAGTATCCGGCTATGGTCATGATGATTTAGGGCGAGAAACTCTAGATAGGGTCTTTGCTGAAGTTATGGGTGCAGAAGCTGCAGCAGTCAGGGTTCAGTTTGTTTCTGGAACCCATGCGATCGCCTGTGGGTTATTTGGGGTACTTCGTCCTGGAGAGGAAATGATATCTGTTCTGGGCGCACCCTACGACACATTAGAAGAAGTAATTGGTTTACGTGGTCAAGGTCAAGGCTCACTTATAGATTTTGGTATCCAGTATCGACAATTAGACCTCACCCCACAGGGAACCGTAGATTGGCAAGCTTTAAGTCAATCGGTCAAAGATAATACTAGTTTAGTCTTAATTCAGCGTTCCTGTGGATATTCGTGGCGTTCGAGTCTATCTATTGCGGACATTGAACGTATTATCCAAGTTGTCAAACAACAGAATCCCAACACTGTTTGTTTTGTAGATAATTGCTACGGGGAATTTATCGAAACCATGGAACCCACCCATGTAGGCGCAGACTTAATGGCAGGTTCCCTAATTAAAAATCCTGGGGGTACAATTGTTACTGCCGGAGGTTATATTGCCGGTAAGACTGATTTAGTAGAAGCAGCAGCCAGTCGACTAACTGCACCGGGAATTGGCAGTGCTGGAGGCGCAACTTTTGACCAATTAAGGTTACTTTTCCAAGGGTTATTTTTAGCACCGCAGATGGTGGGTGAAGCGATGAAGGGTACTCACTTAACTGGATATGTATTCGACAAACTCGGTTATTCCGTTAATCCCGCACCCCTTGAGCCGCGAAGGGATGTGATTCAGGCAATTAAATTAGGCTCTGAGGAAAAGCTGATTGCTTTCTGCAAAGCCATCCAAAGCAACTCTCCCATTGGTTCTTATTTAGACCCCATCCCCGATGAAATGCCTGGGTATGAAAGCCAGGTAGTCATGGCTGGGGGCACATTTATTGAGGGTAGCACCCTAGAATTTTCTGCTGATGGTCCTTTGCGAGAGCCTTATGTAGTGTATTGTCAAGGGGGCACTCATTGGACTCATATTGCGATCGCACTAGAAGCTGTGATCAATGCAGTGGGAAGCATCAAGTGAACAATATTTTCAGCTTGTTTTTCCTCCTTCCTCTACTTCTGCTTCAGTATATTTACAGAAAATATTCAGCCTTTTTTTACAACACGATAATAGTTGTGAACGCTTACGCTGACTTGTCAGTTTGCGGGATTGATTGGTAAGGTTGTGGGGGTCAGAGGGAGACAATTAAACCTGTGAGTCATGAACCCTAAATTTATACAATGATAACGCCAATTTTGGTTGTAAAAAATCAGGGACGACAAACCCTGTTAAAGTGGAACATTATAGGAGAAGACCATTGGTGACAAGTTAAGCTTGCATCGCAGTTGTCAATGGGGTTTAAGGACATGCTTGAAAGAAAAATTCAGGGGTTCCTCGCTGTTGTTCAGGAAAAGGGGCAACAATCAATTTTATGTTAGGTTTTCGTTTCCGTTTAACAATTCCTAAATCCTGATTTTCCCGAGCAGCAAAATATTTCACTGGGTCAGAAGGTAGAGCTTTTTGGTATGCGACAGAAAAATGATAAAGATCACGATAAATTATTTTGAATGATATGCGAGCTAAGGGTAAAGAGAGTTCGTCCGCTACGGCATCCCCTAAATCTACCAATACGGCATAAAATAACCAAGTCCTCCAAATCTGTAGTTGAATACCATTAATAGAACCTGTCCATAAATAACTTAACCCCAATAGCTGCTTAACAGTATTAAAATCATCCTCAATTCGCCATCTACGTCTATATAAATCAGCCACTACATAGGGAGTTAAAAGAGTTTGGTCAAGTACACTAGTAAAATAATAATGCCATGTTTTACCCGAACGTACTTCAATCAAACCTAATGTAATAAACGGAGTTTTTTTCATGCCAGACCACAGACCTATCAAACGGTATTTGAGAACAAAACTATTCGTAAATACTTGCTCAACCTGAATGGAAGCTCCCTTTTTTGACCGAGTCATAAAGTGAAGTTATAGTTCAATTAATTGTAGCCAAAAGATAAAATGATAGAATCCTCTATGCAGTAATAGTAAGGTTTTTGCTATCACTAAATTTTAAATATATAATTCAAATTTAACATCAGAAGCTCTAGGATTATCATTCAACCAAATTTCTATTGCTAACCGAGTGATGAAATCTATGACTGCTCCCTTTTTTGCCGCTAATTGCCCTTTAGGAACATCTTATAAGCTTTTGAATTTACGAAACAATGCTTCTCAGCTTGAACAGTCTACTATCCAAATCCGATGAAATTTTGATAGAGTAAATGTAAGACTTTCAGATACTACATGATTATTTTTTGTATAGCAATTTGCTCTTAAATATGGCAACAAATCCTTAAAAACTTTCTCGAATAATTGGGCAGTAAACCTTTAAATCCTTTGGGATATAGCTTGTTGACTAACAGTCTTGGCACTACACCAGAGAAAACCTTCCCTGGCTAACATTCTTGTAAGTTCAGTGACTCCTGCCACATCTCGCCACAGCAAGGTTAATATTGCCGCGACCATGAATGGTAAGTTGAGAATTCTGTCCCTTAGCCCTAGTTGAGGATAGTAGTTTTCTTGTCTTCTTATGACTGGTGTAAGTAACGCTTCTAGTTGCTCAGCCATTATTTCATCTTCCACCATTGGTCGTTCGGTCTTTTTGGCATGGTCACGATTGGTTTTTCGGCTCTGACTCATATTCGGGACGGCCTCACTTAAATCCCTGTCTCCAATTGAGTTTCACATGATTTGCCTCAAGTGCAAATATTCATTCTCATTTATGGCAATTTCTATACTTGGCTCTATTGACAAAATGGATTTGTTTTTAACTTGTTACCAATGGGAGAAGACAGTCCAGCCCATATTGGAGTATTAACATTAGCATTTCTAAGCTGAAGTACCCCTTTTACGAGAAACAAAATCTATGCATAGTGAGACTTACAGAGATTTAAAATCCAAGCTTACTGGGTACAAATCATGCTAATTCCGAGTAAATATATTGCTCTTTGTTGTATAGCTGTAGGCTGAGTAATCTTCTCAAAAACGAAGGATTTACTACCAATTGTTGTAGAAATTATATTTTTAACAATTGTAGCTAAATCATCCAATAAAGTTTGGAAGGTATGAACGGGCAAATTATCTGAGGTACGCTTTTTGTTCGCTGCTGCTGCTTCCCAATCATCTTCATAAAAAAGTATTGGAGCTAAAAGTTATCGCATATGCCATTCTACATAATAAGATAACCAAGATACATAGATATGGGCTTTTATACGTTCAGTTGTATAGTGTTAAATTGGACTAAATTTTAAATCAACAGTTTTATAACTACCTAAAGCTTGTTCTACTTGTGAGATATTTGTATCGGCTTTTACCGTATCCGTAGCAGATGAAGTTTCTTCATCCAAAGATTTACTAATTATAATGTGTAAACCATCCAATACTGCTTATGCATCAATTTTTAACTTATTTTTATGTTTTCAAAAACTGTTTTTTTGTATCTCAAGTCTGAAATGTTTTTCAACATTAAATTTATTGATAACTTTACCCACTCTGACACCAATATTATCCTCACCTTTTAGTGGACAAGCTTTTCTAAAAATTGCTGCAACAATTTTATCTAATTCCTTTGCTGTTGCTTGTAATAATTCTTCTCTCTTTGTCTAAATCCTTTCTGCTGCCAATAAAGGATTTAGACAAGCTATTAATCTTTACCCTGGATAATAATATTCGCTTTTAATTGATGCTAAATTTCGTTCATAAAACAGAGCTAATTGAATAGCTGATTGTTTTACTAATTTCTTTATTTGAGGCGCTCGCTCTTAAAGCCCTAATCCAGTCTAAACCTTCTTTATCTTTTAAGTCTTCTCGAATCCTTTCTTGAGTAATCATTCCACGGTCTCTGACCCAGAGTACTCTCTTAATACCAAATCTCGAGCAAACCTTATCTATTTGATTAGTAAGTGTCTTTAGGTCGGATGTATTTCCCTCAAATACTTTTACTGCTATTGGACAACCTTTATCATTACATAATAGCCCAAATACTATTTGTAATTTACTGCGTTTTTTCTCACGATTATAACCATATTTTGCTAAAGGACAAGCTTTTCCTTTTAAATATGTAGATCTAACGTCGTATAGAAGCAAACATCCTTCCTTAAGACGAAGTTTGGCAAGATGATTTTCAATTTATCCTTGGCGTTCCAATAAAAAATTCATCGCCAAATATAATTCATCCTCATCCGCTCTTTCTAATCCTAAAACTTCCCATAAACTGGAGAAAAAAGTTTCTCCATCTAGCCCTCTTGCTGTTGCTAATTTAGAAGCTGGTTTGACAATAAGCGCCACTATCATAGCATCAATTCTTCTTCTTCTGCTATTTTAAGTATCAATTAAGGTATGTAATCCTAATTTTATTAAGCTTGATAGTGTTGTCGCCACATTACCATGAGGACGGCTACGAATTATGTGAAATATTTCTTCTAAATCTTCTACAGCTTGACCTCCTTTAAGCAGAATTTTTAATTCATCTACCGTTTCCGAAGGTAGTTTGGAAACATTCGCAAGGGTAGGTTTACGAGATTTTCCGTCCTCACGGTATGACTTGCTAAGCAGAACGGCTGTGGGAGAGTTTCTGTTAGGAATACGTTCTATATACATGACTCGAATTATCTCATGTTTCTCCCTAAAAATATTAAGTAAACCTGTACCCACATGGGTACACCTCTTTTGTGTAAAAACCCTCAAGCTTTGGAAGCTTAAAGCTTAAAGATCTGTTTAGTACATATCCTCCGGGGGAACTTCAGTCTAAGACCTGATGCTGTCCAAGAGTTACTAGTTCTCAAGACTGAGTAAGTTCCTTTTGCTGCATAAAAACTAGTTTGAGGCTGACGAATGTAGCTAATCAAGATAAGATTTTTTTTCCCCTAGAATCCAATTGAAAACAATCCTGAATAAATTCAACGACTTTTAAATCATCAGACGTTGCTTCCTGAATAAGGGGATGATTTCACTAAATTTTCAACGATTTATCAATGGTTTCAAACGCTAATTCATCCCGCACTTATGCAACGCCAATAATCACTCCGACTGACTCCCACACATTTGACTTCCTTGTTCTGGGGAATTGAGAAATGTCCTTGCACCCGCATAACTGAACGAGTAGGGAGAAATAGTGCTTTAAATACCTGAGAAACCACTAGCTCTATCCTTGTGGGGGAAGTCATAAAAAAATAGCGTTCGCCCCAACCAAAACTCAAGTATTTATAATGAGTGGGCGAGTTCGTTCCAATTTCCTGCTTGGTGAAATAATTTTGCCAATCAAACCTGTGACTTTTTTCTGGGGAGGACAATATTTGTATGTAAGCCACTGTTAGTTACGCAGATTTGGCATTCACAAGTTGAGTATAAATCTTTCCCCCATTTTATCGGAATCAAGCTATAAATTAACAGGAGTGAGAAAAATGAGACAACCAAAGTAAAAAAAACAACAGAGACTTTTCTCATCTTCCTCACTGTATGAGAGTTGAGCAACAAGAGTATCTTGAAGCTAGACATCATTTCACACAAAACTAAAACTGAATTAGTGTTATGGGAACCAGTCACAAATTCCCTCACGTTGAGGAAAATTAGTTAACGTGAGCATTTGGTTATGAATGAGAATGCTACGCAGTTCGTAACAAATCCAGAATTCTTTGTAAAGGTATTTCTACCCATGTGGGACGCTTTCTCAGTTCATAATCTAACTCCAGAATTGCCTTTTCTAAGATAAATGCATCCAAAAGTACCTGTAATTCTGATTGTTCTTTGGGGATGAAAGTAGCATCATCCGCAGTGTCAAAGTAAGATTTCAAAAAGGCTACACTAGACCAACAAAACAAGAATTGTGACCAGTGTTCCATAGCCGGTAAATTATCAGGGCGGACAATACCACTTTCTTTCTCATTACGTAGGGCTACCCGACAAGCATAGTAAAAAGATTGTAACATTGATGCTACATCTCGTAGTGGGGATCGCTTCATACGTCGTTCGTTTAAGGGACGGCTTACATCTCCTTCAAAGTCAATAATGATAAAAGATTTACCTGTATACAACACTTCTTCTAAGGAATAATGCCCATGGTAACGAGTACGCATGGCGGTAATTTTTTGATTCAATAGCTGCTTGAATCGTCCTAGAATCAACTCTCGCTGGTTCAATAACATCTGTGCCAATGGCTGAATGTCACTAGGCATATTATTGAGGCGCTTCTTCAGTAATATTAAAACTTGACCTGCTTGATTCCGCATATTCTGATACACAGAACGCTGATAAAAAGAAGAAAATGGTTCTGGAGCAAAGTCGGGATGTTCATCATCGCTAGCCAAGGCTATATGTAATTCGGCAGTGCGTTGCCCTAGTAATTCCGGTGTGCGTAGGAAAGAACACATTAATTCCTGTGCCATTTGGGGAATCTCTGCCTTGAAAGTCGCATATAGCAAGGAAGGGGGTAAATCAATATCAGCAATATCTATTTGTTTGGGTAGTACGAGTTCAAAAAAGTCCCGTAAGCTGTCCAAACTATAAGACCAAGCATCCATTATATCAGGAATATAGGTCTGTACCACGCCCAAGGTCATAGGTTTATAGCCCTTACTATGGTATTCCCAAGCTCCGGCAACATTAGCAAAATGTTCTGATAAGGGTGAGTCTAGCTGACATGTCCTTCTATTGAGGAATGTACCAATTTCTAAGTCAGGATTAATACCTTCTTCTACTTTGCGAAAGAGTTTGAAAATTAAGCGATCGCCATAGACAATTGAGGTATTACTATGTTCTCCTTTTAACAGGTGGGGCTCCCAGGTAATCCCAGAGGATTGCTCGGTAATGTGCTTCCAGATATGGGGGAATGCTTCTGTTTGAATTGCGACTAATTCCCCTGATTGACCTTTATATCCTTGTTTCTGGGTAACGGATTGCAGGGGGATTTCCAACAAGTCTTTGTCTCTCAGGGCATTAAATAAAGCCCCAATCCGCTCTTCTCCTTGTACCTGAACTTGAGTAACTATTTGTTCTGGGCGATCAGTAAATCGTTGACTTTCTACGCCATGGGGTTCATAACCCAGGGTTAATACGTAGGTGTTGGCATCTCCCTCTGTATAATCTACGTGTATCAGGAGAATATAAGCTTCATGCTTAGTGGCAGCAATGGAGATGTTTTCAATGATATGTACCCCTTGAATGACTCGTGTAGTATCAAACCAAGGGCAACTACACAAATAGTCAGGGAGAACTGTTTCTAAGGCTATTTTGGCATCTGCTTTAGTAAAGACATTTTGCCATTTCTCAGAAACTACCAATTTTGGTATTTGGTTGAGATTTCTTACCGGACAGGTGGGAGAAGGACTTAGCTGCAGGGTAAACCAGTAGAAGGAATGGGGACCGAGGGAGATAAAGTAGGGGCTTTCGCCAATGGGGGGAAATTCTGTCCTACCAAAGATTTCCACTGGTATCATGCCATTGAAGGCAGATAAATCTATATCGACCGTCTGCACAAACCGGGATAGGTTCGCCACCACCAAAATATGCTCTCCATCATAGGTACGAGTGAAAGCCAGTACCTTACGGTTCTCTGGATAGAGAAATTCAAAGGTTCCCCTACCAAAGGCTTGAAATCTTCTCCTGGTAGCAATTAACCGTTTCATCCACCACCACAGGGAATTAGAATTTGCCCTTTGTGCTTCCACATTCACCGCTTCGTAGTGGTATTCTGGGTCTAGAATGATTGGTGCATAAAGTCTTTGAGGATTACCGTGGCCGAAACCCGCATTACGATCCGCACTCCACTGCATGGGAGTTCTTACACCATTGCGATCGCCTAAATAAATGTTATCACCCATACCAATTTCATCCCCATAATAAAGTACGGGGGTTCCTGGCAAGGACATTAACAAGGCATTCATCAACTCAATCCGTCGGCGATTGTTTCCCATCAAAGGAGATAAACGACGACGAATACCCAAATTTAACCTTGCTTGGGGATCTTGAGCATAGACGCGGTACATATAATCCCTGTCTTCATCGCTCACCATTTCCAGGGTAAGTTCATCATGGTTACGTAGGAATAAAGCCCACTGGCAATTATCAGGAATCCTTGGTGTTTGCTGTAAAATATCAATAATTGGGAAACTGTCTTCCATTTGCAGGGACATAAACAAACGAGGCATCAGAGGGAAATGGAAGTCCATGTGACACTCATCCCCAATGCCGTAATATTCCACCGCATCTTCTGGCCATTGGTTAGCTTCTGCCAATAGCATCCGGTTAGGGAATTTACTGTCTATGTGTTGTCGCAATTGCTTCAAAAAGGCATGAGTTTCCGGTAAATTCTCACAATTTGTCCCCTGACGTTCGTAGAGATAGGGAACAGCATCCAACCGCAACCCATCCACACCCATATCGAGCCAGAAATCTACCACCTCAAATAGGGCTTGCTGTACTGCTTGACTTTCAAAATTTAAATCTGGCTGGTGGGAATAGAAACGATGCCAGTAGTAAGCTTTAGCCACCGAGTCCCATACCCAGTTAGAATGCTCAAAATCCTTGAAAATAATCCGGGCATCTTGGTACTTTTCTGGGGTATCACTCCACACATAAAAATCCCGTTCCTTGCTACCTATGGGTGCTTTTCTTGCCCTTTGGAACCAAGGATGTTGATCGGAAGTATGATTTACAATCAGCTCAATAATTACCCGAATACCTCGTTGATGGGCAGCTATTAAGAAAGCCTTAAAGTCCTCTAAATTACCGTAAATTGGGTTAACACTGTAATAGTCAGCAATATCATATCCGTCATCCCGCAAAGGAGATGGGAAAAAGGGTAGCACCCAAATTGCCGTAACTCCTAGATCTTGAATGTAGTCTAACTTCTGCGTTAATCCCCGAAAGTCACCAATGCCATCTCCATCACTATCAGCAAAGGCGCGTACAGGGACTTCGTAAATAATGGCATCTTTAAACCATAGAGGGTCGTTTTTCAATAACGGATTTTGCATACTTTTTATTTCTCAATAGTTAATGTTAGTACTACCCAATTTCCATAAGTTATTGTACTAATTGAATTTGTTCCCTGCTATTCGCAGTGTTAATTATTCTATTTTCTAATTTGATTGTTGTAGGCAGCAAATATGAGTTTTTCCAGAACAAGTGGAATTTTATTACACCCAACTAGTTTACCTAGTCAATTTGGTATTGGAGATTTGGGAGAGTCAGCTTACAAATTTGTGGATTTTCTGGAGGCAAGCGGTCAAAAGTTATGGCAAATTTTGCCTTTGGGACCAACTGGTTACGAACATTCACCCTATACGATGAATTTTAGTGCCTTTGCTGGCAACCCATTAATGATTAGTTTAGAGAAATTGGCAAAAAAAGGGTTGTTAGAAGCAGATGAATTAACTCCCCTCTCATCTGATGATAATCCCCAACGGGTAAATTTTGACAGCGTTATTTCCCATAAAACCAAAATTTTGCAACTAGCAAATCAACGTTGGCAACAATCATTAAAAGAGGAAAATAAATCAGCATTTGAGGTATTTTGTCAAGAACAATCATCTTGGTTAGATGATTATGTATTGTTCATGACTCTGCTGGAAGTTAATAATTATAAACCTTGGAACTCTTGGGAGCATGGATTAGCTCGCCGTGAACCAAATGCTCTCAAATTATTAGCAAAGAATCATCAAGAAACTATTTATTATCACAAATTTTTACAATTCGTATTTTTTCAACAATGGTCAGGATTACGAGAATATGCCAATAGTAAAAACATAAAAATTGTGGGGGATATTTCCATTTATGTTTGCCACAATAGTGCAGATGTGTGGGCAAATCCAAAACTTTTTCAACTTAATGAGCAAAGCCTAGAACCAGCTTACATTGCGGGTGTGCCTCCCGACTATTTCAGTGCTACCGGGCAATTGTGGGGTAATCCGGTTTACAATTGGGAAAAGCTCAAAGAAACTAATTTCGCTTGGTGGATTGAACGGTTCCGGGCAACTCTACAGTATGTAGATATTGTTAGAATTGACCATTTTCGTGGTTTTGAAGCTTATTGGCGAGTACCAGCAGGGGAAGAAACTGCAATAAACGGGGAATGGGTACTTGCACCGGGATTTGAATTCTTTGACACCTTGGGTGATATCTTGGGTCAATTACCAGTTATGGCAGAGGATTTGGGGATTATCACCCCAGAAGTAGAAGAACTACGCGATCGCTTTAACTTTCCTGGTATGCGGATTCTCCAATTTGCCTTTGGTGGGGATGCTAACAATCCCTACTTGCCCCACAATTATATTCACAATAGTGTGGTTTATCCTGGAACCCATGACAATGAAACAACATTGGGATGGTGGCAGGATAGTGCTAGTCCAGAAGTGAAAAGCCATGTTGCTAAATATTTGGGTTATGACTCTCCAGAAGAGATAGAGTCAATTAACTGGGAGTTTACCCGCTTAGCTTTAGCTTCTGTGGCTGATTTAGCTATTCTTCCTTTACAAGACCTGTTAGATTTAGATAATCAAGGGAGAATGAACGATCCTAGTGTGAGTGCAGGTAACTGGCGATGGCGTTATAGCAGTTCCGAATTGCTCACACCTGAATTGAGCCAGAAGTTATTAGCCATGACTCAACTTTATCGGCGTTAAAGTTTTCTTGGTCTAACCACTGGTTTTTATAAACTTAAGTTACCTTTTTACGAAAGACGAAATCTATCCATAGTGAAACTTACAGAGATTTAAAGCCCAAGATGACTGGGTAAAAATCATGCTAATCCCGATTACATCTATTGCTCTTTGTTGTATAGCTGTAGGCTGAGTAATCTTCTCAAAAACGAAGGATTTACTAGCAATTGTTGTAGAAATTGTATTTTTAACAATTGTAGCTAAATCATCCAATAAAGTTTGGAAGCTATGAACGGGGAAATTATCTGAGGTACGCTTTTTGTTCGCTTTATTTTTAGCTTTTTCGCTCTTTTTGGCAGGAGATACAACAGACTATTTTCTCGCTGCTGCTTCCCAATTATCTTCATCAAAAGTATTGGAGCGAAAAGTTATCGCATATGCCATTCTACATAATAAGACAACATACATATGGGCTTTTACACGTTCGCCTGTATAGTGGTAAATTGGATGAACTTTTAAATCAACAGTTTTATAACTACGGAAAGCTTATTCTACTTGTGAGAGATTTTTATCGGCTTTTACCGTATCCGTAGCAGATAAAGTCTCTTCATCCAAAGATGTACTAATTATAATATATAAACCATCCAATACTGCTTCTGCATCAAATTTTTAATGATTTCTCTGATATAAAAAACTATTCTCTTGTATCTCAATTATTAAATAATTTTCAGCATTAAATGTATTGATAACTTTACCTACTCTTACACCAATATTATCCTCGCCTTTTAGTGGACGAGCTTTTATCGAAGTTCCTGCAACCATTTTATCTAATTCCTTTTCTGTTGCTTGTAATAATTCTTCTCTATTTTTCTTTCTGCGGCATTGCATAAGTCAGGCATGACTTAGAGTTTGAAACCATTGATAAATCGTTGAAAATTTAGTAAAAATCCCCTGGTTCAGCAACGCCCTTTCTGCTGCCAATAAAGGATTTAGACAAGCTATTAATCTTTACCCTGGATAATCTTCGCTTTTAATTGATGCTAAATTTCGTTCATCACACAGAGCTAATTGAATACCTGATTGTTCTACTAATTTCTTGATTTGAGGCGCTCGCTCTTAAAGCCCTAATTCAGTCTAAACCTTCTTTATCTTTTAAGTCTTCTCGAATCCTTGCTTGAATAATCATTCCACGGTCTCGGACCCAGACTAATCTCTTAATACCAAATCTCGATGTGACCTTATGTATTTGATTAGTAAATTTCTTTGGGTCGGATGTATTTCCTTCAAATAGTTCTACTGCTATCGGACAAACTTTATCATTAGATAATAGCCAAAATAATATTTATAATTTGCCACGTTTTTTCTCACGATTATAACCATCTTTTGCTAACGGACAAGCTTTTCTTCTAAATATGTAGAACTAACGTCATATATAACCAAGCATCATTCCTTCAGATGAAGTTTGGCAATATTATTTTCAATTTCTCCTTGGCGTTCCAATAAAAAATCCATCGCCAAATAGAATTCATCC
>CBZS010000714.1 GCA_000613065.1 Richelia intracellularis
GTATTGATGGTGCATCTGGCAATTTTTCACCAACTTGTTTTACCCAACTAATTATGGTTGTGTGATGAACTGCTTTTTGGCGTTCAATAGCCCTAAATCCCGAGCCATTAACCTATGCTTTTAAGCATTCTTGTTTGATCTCATTTGAGTATCCTTTTGGTGGATTATAGATATCTATAAATTGGCGTTCGCAATTTACACAAATATGATTTTGTTTACCTCGACGTTTCCCATTTTTTCTAATCCTCGTAGACTTGCAGTATGGACAATGCACAGTAGAACACCTCAATTCATCCCGCACTTATGCAACGCCAAAATTAGTTGTTACATCTTGAACGTCATCTAACCCTTCCAAAATATCAATTAACTTGAGCAGCGATCGCGCTTGCTCTGTATCTGTAACTTCCACACTATTACTAGGAATCCACCGCAATTCGGCATCACTTACCTCAAAACCTTGGTTTTTCAGAGTTTGATTGAGGCCTTCTAAGTCTGCAATGGTGGTAAATACTTCTGCTGTATCTTCCTCACCCATCTCGTAGGAATCTGCACCTCCTTCCAAGGAAGCTTCTAAAAGTTGCTCCTCATTTGTAACTTCCTTAACTACACAAACCCCTTTATGTTCAAACATCCAACTAACACAACCAGTTTCCCCTAAATTGCCGCCATTTTTACTAAAAGCAGCACGTAAATCAGCCGCAGTACGGTTACGATTATCTGTAAAAGCCTCAATTAATACCGCCACACCTCCAGGACCGTAACCCTCATAGCGGATTTCTTCCAAACTGGCTCCACCATCCGTAAATGTACCAGCACCTTTAGCGATCGCTCTTTCAATATTGTCATTAGGTATCCCTGCTGCTTTTGCTTTATCAATTGCTGTGCGTAATTGAAAATTACCTGCAGGATCGGGAATACCGTTTCTGGCAGCAACAATAATTGCACGGGACAATTGAGTAAAGGTTTTACCCTTTTTGGCATCAACTACTGCCTTTTGGCGTTTAATATTTGCCCATTTACTATGTCCTGCCATAGCCTATACGAATCAACCTCTATAAAAATACAATCTTAATTCATGTTAATTAACCCCCAGAACCACTGCAAGTATCAGGACATAAATATCTTGTTAGAGGTTAGGGATTAACGGAAACGAGGCGTTGCATAAGTGGGGGATGATTTCACTAAATTCTGAAGGATTTCTCAATGGTTTCAAACGCTAATTCATCCCCCACTTATGCAACCCCGGAAACGATTGTACATTTCATTCATACAGTCATAGCTTGTTCTTTTAATTCATTTCCAACCAAAGGGCAATAAACATAAGTATTCAATTACCTCTCTTCACCTTTTTACCAAATAACCCTGACATACTCACTCCAGTTATAGCCAATCCCACAAACCCCAATCCATTTAAAATTGGGTAAAATCCCTGCAAATGAAAAATCTCTCCTGTATGAATTTTCATTAGTAGTCTAGTGGAGATTCCTAGATTAATAGACCATTCCCTAACTACGGTAGTTAACATTCCTGTAAAAACAGTCATCGCTAGGGGTAAACACACAATAATTCCTAAAATACGGTGGTACTTGCGAAATGAACGTTTCATATTATAAATACAACAGATATATAAAAATGTACCAATAAATTATTAACTTGGGCACAAACCTAAATTGGTATTAATCTTACAAGTGTGCTTCATAAACATTAAATTAAGTATTTGTAATTAAAATATGACTTGGCATAAATTTCAACACCACACACAGCGCAGAAAAAAATCGAGTTTTGTATCACAAAACTCGATTCATTAGTAGATATTACTTTACAAGATATTTCTCCCTAAAAGTATTACTCTTGAAGAGCAACTTTAAGACTTAGAAAGAGCAGCAATTTCTTTTGTTAGGGATTCCAATGCCTTCAAAGCTGTATCTTTATCTGGCTTTGAAGAACTCAAGACTCCGCTGACTTCCTTCGCACTCTTCTGGATAGCTTCGTAACCTTTCCCGGATTTAGCTTTGATTCCGTCCCCTACCTTTTCCCAGGTTTCTTCAAAGGCTTTAAATTCCGTCTTCGCTGTCTTAAAATCAACGGTTTTAATCGCAGCTTGAGTTTTATTAACTGCGTCTACTAATCCTGTTACTCCTTCACCTGCAACTTTTTTCACTGCAGTTTTTACATCAGAAGCGGATTTAGCAACTGTCTCTACTTTTTGGTTTGCTTCCTTCACACCATTCTTAGTTGCCTCTTCTGTTTTACCACATCCTACTAATGTGATTAAGCCCAGGGGAACTAAGATTAGTAATTTATGAAAGTGTCTCATTAATACACTCCTCTAATAAAAAAAAATTGTTTTTATGCTGCTATCATCTGTACTTGTAAAATTTTATAAGTACAGGACTATGACATTACAACATAAAAATAAATTTAGCAAGTTTGATGACGATAGAACTTGTAAATAGTATTTTTTATTTCAATAAAAAATACTAACCAATTGTAAAATAATGATAATCAGATATATTTAGAATTGATATGTATTAGTGTTTTTCTTAATAAAAACTTCACAATAATCTGATTTTGATTATTGATATGGACTACCAGGCAATATTAAGTTATTGTAGATAATTTACACATAAAAATAAATTTAATATTAGCTATTTTCATTTTTTTCGACTAGGAAAACAATTGTAGTGGAAGCATTTTGCCCATTGACTAAAATAAGGAGCGAGAGTCTAGATTGTGGACTTTGTATCTTTTTTTTAGACAACAGTTCATACAAAAACCCTGGCGCGAATTGTTTCTTGACTCTGGCAAAAAATACAGCTCTGAAGATTCTGCTTCTAAACCCGGATTTCTGACCAAGATTGAAAAAAGAGGGGTCTAAAACTGCCAAAATGTATGTATATTGCAAAAGAATCTCAGTAGTTTAAAGGATGACCCCAAATAAAAATCATTCTATACCGGAACAGTTTGTATTTGGACAGGTAAAGTCATGTCTAGTTGTAGTCAATTTAAAGGGAGAGCCTGTAACATCGGATGCAGGGTTAGTTAACATTAATTGCGGAACTAGACAGAAAAAGAGAAATAACATCACGATTTGCAAGATATTTCAAAGATTACCAAGACCCCAATAAAGTTTGGCGTTGCTGAATCAGGCGATGATTTCACTAAATTTTCAACGATTTATCAATGGTTTAAAACCCTAATTCATCCCGCACTTATGCAACGCCTAAAGTTTTATATCCAGTTCATAACTTAATTGCACAAAGGATATATATATGGCTTAATCATGGGCTATGAAGACATAATAAATGATCATGAAATTCTACGTCACGCTCCAATATTCGCACTTGCGGTAGGAAAGGTTATTAACTCAGAACAAGAATTAATGACTTTGGCGGGGAAAAGCACCTTAAATCGTCTCGAACATTGTCCAGAAGACGTATCTTCAATAGAAAATAGTCGGTATCATCGTATTGACTATGATGCTAAGGCAATAGAAACACTTTTAGTTGAGCTATTTTTAGAATCTTATCATCAGCCACCGCGACAGATAATAATAGATTTAGATGTGACGGATGATTTAGTTCATGGTCATCAAGAAGAAACATTCTTTAATCCCTATTACAAAGGATATTGTTATGCTCCCCTTTATATTTTTTGTGGTAAACATTTACTTGCTGCAAAACTTCGTGCATCCAACTTAGACCCGGCAGCATGGGGATTAGAGGAATTACAAAGAGTAATAAAAATAATACGCTCTCCATGGAAAAAGGTGAAAATTATTATCCGTGGGGATAGTGCTTATTCCAGAGAAGAGATAATGGGTTGGTGTGAAGATGAAACTGATAAAGTAGGAGTGGCAGTTGGTTTACCTAACTGATTTTGAATTGTTTGGGATCCTCGTTTTAGAGATTGGCGTAATGCCCTGTGACCTAGGCTGTAAACTAGCCAACACAAACCCATAACCATTGCCAAAGCCGCCACTCTTTTCCTTGAATTTAGAAACACAGTGGAAGTAAAAAACAATGGGTCTTTGAGAAACCGAAAACCACGTTCTGTAGATTCTTGTGCCTTATATTCAGCTAAAACATCTTCGTTGCTAAGTTTATCGGCATCAAGAACATTGGTGGCAAGAATAAACCTGCCAGCCTGTTCTGTGGCAATGGTAATTGCAGTTTCTTTGGGTAAAATTTCGGCTTGAATATGGAAAATTAGGGTAGGTTGAGAATCCTTGCCAGGTCTACCACGTCCCCGGTGTTGGCCATATTCAATAACTTCAATATTTGCATGCAAGTTGATGAAATGGCAACTGACTCTCAAGTAATTTGGCTGCGTTGAATGGATCTTCGGCACATGCAAATTCCTGTTGACACAATTTTCGTAGTTGGGATTGTGCCTGGGTATATTTTTTGGTCAGACGTTTTTCCAGTTGTTTTAAGTCAGATTCTTTACGGGCTTCACTTTCTATGACTAGCCACCGTTGTCGCACACCACCAGAATCATTACAACAAGGGGCAATATGATATCCTGGGATTTTACTTGGTACAAATGCATCAATACTGTTCTTTTCTAATAGTTATTTTGCGGCAGTTAGGGTTGCAGTCACTCGAGATACCCATCTGAATCAGACTATCATCTGCAAATTGTCTTCAGTGTAAAGGGGTGCATCCGCAACAAATAAAGCATCAATTTGCCATTGTTTCTGGAAATCTGCCATAAGTGTGTGTTCCAAACATGGCACAATCGACTCCATTACCATCTTCAACTCTTAAATATAAAGGAATATCTCCATCACCACTCCACATCAAGCCAAGGATAAATTGTTTCAAATCTGGTCGGTGGTCTCTAGAATAACCATATGTAATTGTAATTAATCCTGATTGTGCTGATGCTTCTTCATCAGTACCAGTTCCATAATCCCCATGTACATGAAATCAGCTTGAATCCAAGTGGAAGCTGTGCATTTTCACTCCAAATCTATCTGCTGCTGATAGTGGGACTCGGATAAAAATTTCCGTTAATCCTGCATCATATAGTTTGTCTAAGACTCTGCCCAAGGGTTCATCGTTCAAATGTTCTGGTTGTATTCCCTCTCCCAATAAATCTTCCGTTGCAATACCTAAGGTTATTTTTGAAAAAGAAATTACCAGCTAAAGCGGTTGAATCAAGATATCCCATTTGGGCAACAGTGGATTTCGCTGTAATCTAGACTCGACTTGTTTCATAGCTTTCTTTGTTAGAGAAATCCCTTTTTGGTAAACAGTTTTACTTAAACTCAAGATAGGATATAAGCCTTTCCAAGTCATACTCGAAGGCCAGGAAACCATGACTTCAACATCAACAAGCTTCGCCCGCCCCATTCCAATGCTGGTCAAGAATACCCCAACAACCCTCTATGGGATTGTATTTACTATGGTAAGGAGGATAGTAAAGCAATTGAATTGGTATATTTAGGAGATCAACAAACTCAACCATCCTTTTTTTTTTATTGAGTTCTTACTCCACTACTTTCCGGACCATTATCAACTTTAATTTGTATCAGTTCGGTATCCTGCTTTTGTTCTGGTGTCATTGTCTTCCACCATTGAATTAGAGTATCAACAATAAAATCCCTGGTTTTATAAGAAGAACTACCAAAGTTAATATACAATAACTGCCCACTATCTTCATCAAGAATCCCACAGGGAGTATATTTTTCTGTGCATCCCATATGATGCTCCTCACCTTGATTATCTCCTCTGGTTTTTCCACCACGAGAATAAGCCCCGATATTAACCGTAGCTTTGCAATCCATGCTTAGTCGTTTGACTTTAAGGCTTGTTGATTGCGGCTGAAATTCTTTGATGTTGTTGAAGATATCATCCGTTTGTGCAATTTTTTTTGAGGTTTGGCTTTTACTACTTTACGAAGACCATAGCCCATTCGATTCAATACTTGTGCCATTGTACTGGCGCAAGGGAATTGCTCCTGGCTAAATCTCTGTTCTTTGAGTTTTTCTAGTGCGGATGTTGCTGTTAACCGGGTATAGGCTAAGGAAGTTTTAAATGTTGGGTCTTGTTGAGAATCAGATTCTGCAATTTGTCCCAGGGATAATGCCACAACAGAAGAGGTTGTTTGTCCTGGCAACGCTTTGCTGTGCTAAAGGCTGATTGTAATCCCACACAGATTATCCCTGTTCTTTTTTCCCCTAACCCTAACTCTATATTTTCTCTACCCCAACCGAATACTGTTTGTGCTAACCTTGCTCTACCTTGGCAATATTTCAACGTCATCTGAGCTTGAAAGCCCCGACGTTCTACTCCATTCATTTTCGATGCTGCCAACCGCAAGTCTTCTATTTGTTTGTGATCTTGTTAAGGATTTGGGTTCGTCTGCTGGGTCTAGCATACTCCAAAATACTTGCCCCTGTTTTTTTACTGATCAACATTACATCTGACTTTCATTGGTAAATTCTTTATTATAAATCACCTTAAAAGAACTTATCAAATAAATATAGTGGTGCACTGATAAAGCCTAAGCCATTGAGAATCATTGCTTTGACCACTTGCCCTGCGCTGATTCTTTATTGGGGATGAGTTCCAAACAGTTGGTTGAACAAATCAACCAAACTCATTTCATCAATAATCACTGCCACTATGCCTAAGTGATCGATATCTTGTAATTTGATTTGTGATTCTGAAAAACTCATACTTCAAAAATCCCACATTCCGCAGGTGCGATCGCACCTGCGGAATGTGGGATTTAAGTATATTTCAATTTGAATGTATTTTATATATCTTTTGTCTACTCGGTTTTTACTTCGTAGTCCTTGTCATCTGCAAGGAATTTGACAATGTGCCAATTAATTTATCCTAAATCTGGCTCATCCAAGTGTTTTTTTCTCACTTGTGAGAAATCCGGGCAATGTTATTTTTGATATTTTACACAAACTACAAATATCTTTATGTTTTATACCCTGACTTTTTAGATACAGAACTTCCATTTTTTCTGTACTAATGGATAAAGACAATCTTTGATATCATTTATAATGAAGTTTGTCAATGTTTTCTTGCGTAAAATCTCTTTTTAACATCATACTTTACCTGGTTTCTCAAGTAATATTGTTTATTAATTTATAATACTTGCTTGTTATTACCGCTATACAAAAGTCCAGCTTTTAACCGTTCTTAGTATAACCTAGCTGCACAGACAGCAGCACCAACCAGTCCCACTTGTGGGTTTAGCACAATATGCACTGGTATATCTTCTAAAATGCCGCGCATTCTCCCTTTTTGGGTAAAGTTCAATAAAAAACTACCTGATTCCAATAGGGGAAGAATTTTAGGAGCGATACCTCCTGCAACATACAAGCCTCCGTAGGGAAGGAGCTTGAGGGCAAGATTACCTGCTTCTGCACCATAAATTTCTACAAACAGTTGCATGGTTGCTTCTGCTAAGCGATCGCTACCTTGTACTGCTGCTGCACCAATAGCTGCACCGGGATCGACACTTTTCTCTTCTTTTTCTGCTTCCTGCTCCCAGGTTCTGATAACTTGGGCTATTTCTGGAGATTCAGCAGCTAGTTGGCGATCGCGCATAAATTGATAAATAGCAACTAACCCTAAACCAGATACTACCCTTTCCACGGATACCCGTTGAATATCATGTTTATCCAATAGATATTTCAACAATTGAAATTCCAACTCTGTACGAGGGGCAAAGTCAGCGTGTCCGCCCTCGGAAGCAAAGACTTGGTAGTGTTCTCCCTGTGTAATTAGAAACCCTTGTCCTAATCCCGTTCCTGCACCAATAATAGCAATAGGTGCTTCTGGATTCGGCTTGCCTGGTTGCAAATTACACAAATCTGCGGGAGTTAAACCCAAAAGACCGTAGCCTACAGCAGCAAAGTCATTAATCAGGGAAACTTGGGCAATACCTAGCTCTGATTGTAAGCGTTCGCTATCCAAAGACCAAGCAATATTAGTTAATTTGGCAGTATTATTGACTACAGGGCCGGCAATTCCAAAACAAGCCTTGCGGGGAATTTCAGTGTCGGTTTTGGCAAAAAATTCCCTTACCATCGGTGCTAAATTAGGAAAGTCACCACTGCGATACTTTTCTTCAGCAATGGAATTCAATTCGTACTCTGGTGACACTTCTACC
>CBZS010000715.1 GCA_000613065.1 Richelia intracellularis
AAGACAATTGGGTTGGTCTTGAATGGTTTGTCATGGTTGTGCGGGTACCAGATCTTTGGAATTCAACAACCCGTGAAGTTCAGTTTTATCTAACTAGTTTAAATTGTGATGCTCGTAACTTAGGACAAGTGATTCGTCTTCATTGGGGTGTGGAAAATGGGTTACATTGTACTTTAGATGTCACTTTTTCTGAAGATGGTTGTGGTGTCGGTACTGGTCATGCTCCACAAAAATTAGCACTTCTGCGGCGAATAGCTTTTAATGCTTTAAACCTAGGGCAATCTTTGAAATGTAGTAATAGCCAAAAATCTAATGGAGCCGCTATGAATAATAGTTATATGCTGACTTTTCTTATTGGTTCTTTATCCCAACATGACGAGACCTCTCAACCCCCTTGTCAATAGAATTTTAGATGCGCTGACCCTGGAACTAATATAGTCTAAGAATACATATCCGTCAAAATAACTAGCCGATAATTTCGCGCCAAATTCTACGGATTATCTGGCTTATCCTCTCAGGATAGGGCGGATGTGTGGTTGGTTTAGACTTACAATCCGGTCTGATATGCTTTGTTTTTTATTTTCATATAACCATAACTGTTGACGATAGACTTCTGTGACCACTAACAACATCTTATATTGTCTTTTGGTTAAAGCTGATAATGTTGCTCCTAAACTGATTAGACTCTGAATATGAGATAGGTTTATTTTAATATATTGAAGTTGTCTTTTTATAGCTTTACTTCTTTGTTTGTGCCGATGACGACTTGTTTTTGCCACTACTATATAGTCTTTTCTTGCCAATTCTCGATAAGTCCTTGCCTTTTTATCTAATCTTCCCTTTATCTCTTCATAAAGAAAATCTATAATTCTTTCTGTTTGTTTTCTGGCTTGATTTAATATGCCTAAATCTGTTGGATAGCTAATATAAATTGGCGCACAAGTCGCATCTAATATTAATTTACCTCGATTTTTTGGTTCTAAAACCGGCGTTGCATAAGTGCGGGATGATTTCACTAAATTTTCAACGATTTCTCAATGGTTTCAAACGCTAATTCATCCCGCACTTATGCAACGCCCTAAAACCTTTTGTGTTTCTTTTTTTCATCTGCTTCCTCAAAGGTCGCCTCTTGTATTTTTTTTTACATCATCTGATTGACTTTATTCACCACATTGGCACTGATTCTTTCACGAAAATGTACTAGCATCGATGCATCAAATCGTGCTTCATTAATATAAAATGACATTCCTATAAAGTACTGTAGATAAGGGTTCTCTTTTATTTGTTCTACTGTTTCCCTATCGCTTATGCTCAATTTATCTTTGATTATTAATGCACCTAATGCCATGGGAAATGACTTTGCTGGTGCCCCCATTTCTTCGGAAAAAAGCCTCGCATATTCATCTTCAAATTCTTGCCAGGGTATCAAATCAGCCATCATTACCCACCTATTTTCACAAGACAAGTTCCCCTCAAATGGCAGAAGGAACTTTGATGCTGAAATTTGAGTTTGCTCTGATTTACTGTACAGAAGTACTAATAGCAGGAGTTTGGCTGTAAGCAGGAACATTTAAACATACTAAATAAATACCTAATACCCACACCCAAGCACGCACATTGTTTTTCATTCCATTCTTCCCTACAGGTAGGCTATTTTGCAGTAAAAAAAATGGTTCCACTATCAGCAGAACCACTTAGCATTTTTACTTAACCTTTATCTTTTATAGTCTAGCGTACAGTGTCTTCGGAAACAGCAGTATCAATGGGCTTCATTAGATAAAGTTTCAAGAATTGCCAGCCACTAGAAATATAAAATGGCAATTTTTGGAATATTTGTAAGAACTTGAGAGTATTATAATTGGCGATCGCAGCTAGCTTTTTGTTATTTTTTATACAAATCTCTAAGCGCTCATAGAACTCTGGAGATTCTACATCTAGCATTACAGGGAATACTCTTCCTGCAGTTTCATTGGTTTTCTTAATCACGTACTTATCGTAATCCCGTGCATCCAAACCAATGGAAGCATAGAAGTCTTGGCGCTGGATGTCATTGAGGTACATGGTAGCGAATACCGATAGTAGGAAGAAGCGACACCATAACCGCGCTTTCCAATCATTCAGCATTTGGGGTTGTGCTCTCATGATGGCATCAAAGAAATCACCATGACGGTTTTCATCCTGACACCAGTTCTCAAACCAACGGAAAATTGGATAGATTCTATCTTCTGGATGCTTCTCTAAATGGCGATAAATGGTGATATAACGCCAATAACCAATTTTTTCTGACAGGTAAGTAGCGTAGAAAATAAACTTAGGCTTAAAGAAAGTATAATTGCGACTCTTAGTCAAAAATCCCAAATCTAGGGACATATTAAAATCAGACATAGCCTTGTTGAGGAAACCAGCATGACGGGCTTCATCCCGAGACATGAGGTTAAAGCACTCAGCTAAAACCGGACTTTTATCTTTTAAGCGACGACCTAACTCTTTGTACAGCAAAAAACCAGAAAATTCAGCCGTACAAGAACGTTCTAAAAATTCAATAAATAACTTACGGGTTTCCCCATCAATGTGCTCCCAAGATTGTTCAAATTCTTTATCCCGGACAAAGTGATGACGGTTGTAGTCAGTACGAAATTCTTCGAGAATGGCTCTTAACTCGTCTTCATTAACGGAAATATCCATCCGCGCCATCTCATCAAAATCCGTGGTATAAAACCGGGGTGTTAAGAGGGTTTCTTTTGCCGGGACTTTAATTCCTGGGCGTAATTCGTCAAAGCCTGGTTTTTTTAGAGAATCTACCATGTCTTGATTGCCATGAGTGTCTTGTTATAGTTTGCCTTGCGAAAGTTAAATGTTGTTGCTCTCATTAGGCGCGAAGGAACGTCTGTAGTAGCTACGAGACGAGAATATAGCATTGTATAAATCTCAGTCTACCAAGCCTAAGGGGAAGAAAAGGAGGGTTTAACGTTAAGAGTTGCAACAATCTGTCAATTTTTGGTGGAGAATCTTCACAGGTTCAGGAAGCAGAGCCTCCAGTTATTTATTCCTTACCAGAGATAAGAAACAAGTCGCGTCATATATTATCTCGTGCCAAGGCTCCGCCTCGTTGCATATAAAGCTTGGAAATGAGAAAAGCTACATATCCAGCAAATCAATATTTAAAATTTCGGCGTTGGATAAGTGCGGGATGAATTAGCGTTTGAAAGCATTGAAAAATCGTTGAAAATTTAGTGAAATCATCCCTTGATTCAACAACGCCAAAATTCTTTCCCCATTAACGTAATTACGATAGCTGGAATCTCGCCAGTGAGATGGTTCATCTGCATAACCCCTTCTTACTGGATTATTGTGTATATACTCTAACTTTTGTATAAATATCTTTTCACTCATTAATGCCTGTGGATGTGAACCTTCCTGCCATAGGTGATAATTTTGGGTAGTTTTATGTAATTTTTTGTGGAATTTTAGTTGTTGGAGTAAATACTCTGCTTTACCTTCTTTCAAAGTGTCAATTATTGAACGGGCGGTAAATGGTCACCTCGATTAATCAAGTCTTAGCCCGGATTTCTCACCAAGATTGAAAAAAGAGGGGTCTAAAACTCCCAAAATCTATATTGCAAAATAATCTGAGCTGTTTAAAGGATGAGCCCAAAGAAAAAACATTCGGGTGCGACTCTTTTGGTAGTATGGAGTATCATATAAGAATAATAAATGACAAGTCAACCACAGTAGTATTGACAGCCAAAAATGTACTTGATGGAATTGGCTTGTAAAAAGTGAAAAAACAGGAACAGTTCCACACCCTATGCAAGGATCTACATCAAATCAAGGTATGTTTTGCTCACAAGCACGAGAACTATTTGAACAGATAGTTCTTTGGTTAGACTCAGACAGCATTTGTGGGTTAGAACACTCCCAGATAGAGAGTAAGTTATTTGAGAATATATACTAACTATTGAGACCGTTGTTACAAACAAAGATATTTTGAACAACGCAGTCAATATGAAATAGAGGGAGAGTGTGCAGGCACAGACTCAGTAAACAGAACACACAAGAAAAATTTGTCGCGGAAATTGACCACATTATTTGGCACAGTAATCGCCAATATAATCGGTTATGGAGGAAGAAAGATAAATACCCTATTTCCTTTGGATGGGGAGTTTAATCTACCAGCACAGCAATATTCTTTTTCATGGACTAAGACAGGGATATTATCCATGTGATTGAGTATTTGTGGAAAGCTGCATTTGTCTTTTATTCTCAGACTTCAACACAGGCAGAAGCTTGGGAGAGCAAACGTTTCCAGCTTATCCTTGAAGGTAAATCAAGTTCAGTTGCCCCAGGTATGCGCCGGAGTACGACTTTACCCAAACTCACCCCTCAAGAACGTAAACCCGTGGATACCTGTGCTAGATATTTACTTAACAATGCCAAATACCTCAAATATGACGATTACTGAAAAGCTGGATTCCCCATCGCCACGGGGGTGATTGAGGGTCCTTGTCGCCACCTGATTAAAGACAGACAGGATGGATCTCACTGGGGCTAGATGGACCATGAGGGGTGCTGAGGCTGTTTTACCCCTGGGTTCTTTATACATCAGTGGCGATTGGGATGAGTATTGGCAGTTTCATCTACAACAAGAACATAAACGCCATCACCTGGCTTTGTACTCTAGTGGTATTCCTTTTATCAAGCAAGTTCTCAAAGCTCGTTGTTCTACTACCCCTGGAGCTCTTCCAATACCTGTTTAAGTTCCACTCCCCGTCTTACTAAAAAAGTCGCATCCTAATCATTCTATACCGGAACAGTTTGTATTTGGACAGGTAAAGTCATGTCCAGTTGTAGTCAATTTAAAGGGAGAGCCTGTAACATCGGATGCAGGGTTAGTTAACATTAATTGCGGAACTAGACAGAAAATAGAAATAATATCAAGATTTGCAAGATGTTTCAAAGATTACCGAGACCCCAATAAAGTTTTATATCCAGTTCATAACTTAATTGCACAAAGGATATATATATGGCTTAATCATGGAGTATGAAGACATAAATGACCATGAGATTCTACGTCACGCTCCAATATTAGCACTTGCGGTAGGAAAGGTTATTAACTCAGAACAAGAATTAAAGACTTTGGCGGGGAAAAGCACCTTAAATCGTCTCGAACATTGTCCAAAAGACGTATATTCAATAGAAAATACTCGGTATCATCGTATTGACTATGATGCTAAGGCGATAGAAACACTTTTAGTTGAGCTATTTTGAAAATCTTATGATCAGCCACCGCGACAGATAATAATAGATTTAGATGTGACGGATGATTTAGTTCATGGTCATCAAGAAGAAACATTCTTTAATTCGTATTACAAAGGATATTGTTATACTCCCCTTTATATTTTTTTTGGTAAACATTTACTTGCTGCAAAACTTCGTGCATCCAACTTAGACACGGCAGCATGGGGGTTAGAAGAATTACAAAGAGTAATTAAAATAATACGCTCTCCATGGAAAAAGGTGAAAATTATTATCCGTGGGGATAGTGCTTATTCCAGAGAAGAGATAATGGCTTGGTGTGAAGATGAAACTGATATTGATTATGTGTTCGGGCTTGCTGAAAATACTCGTCTACTCCAGCTATCGCAACCAATTCAGTATCGTCCATCTCAAGAATATTCACAAAAAATACAACCCATAGTAGAGTGTTTTAAAAGCTTATTTCCTGGAGAAGCAGATTAAAAAAAAGATGTGACAGCCTTTGTTAATAACTCAGTTTGGTATTGTTCTCTTGACTATGAAACATTAGACAGTTGGAGCCGTAGTCGTCGTGTAGTAGCCAAGGTCGATTATAGCAATGAAGAAGTCAATTATCGATTTTTAGTGACTTCGCTGCCCATTAAACAAATCCCTCCAGGGCGACTTTATACTCAAAAATACTGTCCGCGAGGCAACGCCGGAAAATTATCTCAAACAACAAAAATTAGATTTACAAAGTGATAGAACAAGTACCCATACATTTGAGGGGAACGAATTACGTTTATGGTTTACAGCTATTGCCTACATTTTAGTGAATAACCAGGGAGAAAAGTGCTTAGTAAATACAGAATTAAAAAATGCAACAATTGGAACTATAGGCACAAAATTATTAAAGCTAGGGGCTGTGATTACGATTTTCAAACAACGAGTTTTAATTGCAATTAGTAGTGCTTGCCCTTACAAGGAATGGTGTTGCAATGATTTATGAGCGTTTATCTCGAGTACCTTGTCCTCGTTAATGAGATGATTGGATTAATAAGTAATAGCGCTCTGTGATTTGAAATAACTGTCCTGCTGGGTTAATTTACTTGATTTAACCCAAATTTTGTTCGATTTTAAGTATCTTTCAATTTGAATGTATTTTATATATATTTTGTATACTCTGTTTTTCCTTCGTAGTCCTTGTTATCTGCAAGGAATTTGACAATGTGCCAATTAATTTATCCTAAATCTGGCTCATCCAAGTGTTTTTTTTCTCACTTGTAAGAAATCGGGGTAATGCCCTCATGAACCCGATCAAGAAATTACAATATATCTGCCAAGAAAAGGAATATATTATCGCTAACATCATAAATATTCTATGGATAGCTAATTTTTGCTTTCCGTATAAGCTTCATACACCCCTTTGACATTGTACCAATTGAGAAAAACCCTCGCCAATTCTAACGCCAATTGGGGTTTACCTAAATCAATTAACCATTGCAATAGAGGAGCCATTGTTTTTTCATTTAATAACCCATTTAAAGATAAAATTCCCCATAACAAACGGTGTAACCAAGTCATTTGAATCATCATTCGCACCTCCCAGGTAGGATGCTTCTGATAAAACAAAACTCCCATTCGTCCCCGTTGAATCTCTTTATCAATCAAGCTAGGGACTTCTTTGAAGCTAAAGGCTGGATGCCAGTGATAACCAACAGCAGCAGGACATTTTCTCAGTTGTAAACCAAGATTTTTTAACCTGACACCTAGTTCCAAATCTTCCCAACCATAAAGCTGAAAACTGGTGTCAAACAAATCCGCTTTTTCTAACCAATGCTTAGGAATTGCCACATTACCCGTAGCAAAAAAAGCCGCCGAAAAATCTGTAATTTTGTATGGTTCTGAAGTGGGATGTTCAAAATTACAAGTATTAATTACAGCACCATAAGTAAAAAAGTGATCGCTACCTATTTTGTTCTTGCCTTCCAATAAACCATCGCCATGAGCCTGAAGGAAATTTTCTGTCACAACTAAATCGCTATCAATAAATATAATTGTATCCCCTAAAGCCTCTTCTACCCCTAAATTTCTGGCTGCGGCTGGTCCTTTATGTGCTTGCTGAAAAACTCGAACATGGGGTAATTCTGTTTTGTGGGTTTCCAACCATGGCAGGGTATCATCGTCTGAACCATCATCCACTACCACAATCTCATAATTACTTACTACACTTGAATCAGTCAATGTCTGATTCTCCAAAGCTTTGAGACATTTGGCTAAAATAGGTAGGCGATTATAAGTTGGAATCACAACACTAAAAAACACTGTTTTCCCCACAACACAATATTATCCATCTCCAGCATAGGGCACAGGTTCAATTTTGGATGACCATCGAGCGCATTTCGACTGAGAATCTGGGCAGAGCCTTGGTACGAGAGTATTAATCAATATTTTTCCCCTTTTCCTACATAAGCGTATACATACATACTTTCCCAAAAATATCAATCAGTATAATTGCAGAAGAGAATGTACGGAGATTAATTAGATAATAGCAATTCGTCGTTTTGCAGCATCGAGAAATTACCAATGGGTCACGCCAAAAAGGTTGTCTTGGCATATTCTGGTGGAGTAGATACTTCAGTGTGCATTCCCTACCTCAAACAAGAATCGGGAGTAGAACAGGTTATTACCTTAGCAGTAGATTTAGGTCAGGGAGACGAATTAGAGCCAGTTAGGGAAAAAGCTCTAAAATCAGGAGCCAGTGAGTCCCTAGTTGTGGATGTAAAAGATAATTTCATCAAAGATTATGCTTTTCCGGCAATTCAGGCGAATGCTCTTTACGAACAACGCTATCCTCTAGGAACAGCCCTTGCTCGTCCGTTAATTGCGAAAGTTTTAGTGGAAACAGCAGCTAAATACGGTGCAGATGCGATCGCTCATGGTTGTACTGGTAAGGGAAATGACCAAGTACGATTTGATGTTTCTATTGCAGCCCTCAATCCCGATTTAAAAATTCTCGCCCCTGCGCGGGAATGGGGTATGAGTCGGGAAGAAACTATTGCTTATGGGGAACGGTTTAGTATCCCCGTTCCTGTGAAAAAATCTTCCCCTTACAGTATTGACAAAAATCTACTCGGTCGTAGTATTGAAGCGGGTATTTTGGAAGATCCTACGGTGGAACCACCAGAGGAAATCTACGAAATGACAAAAGCGATCGCGGATACCCCCAATGAGGCTGAATATGTGGATATTGGCTTCACTGGCGGTATTCCTACTAGTCTCAATGGTAACGCTAAAAACCCAGTACAGCTAATTGAGGAATTAAACCAATTAGTAGGGAACCATGGCGTGGGAAGGATTGACATGATTGAGAACCGTCTGGTGGGCATCAAATCTAGGGAAATTTACGAGTCTCCGGCGATGCTAGTGTTAATCCAAGCACATCGGGATTTAGAAAGTTTGTCCCTTCCCGCAGATGTTACCCATTACAAGCGGGGTATTCAGGAAACATACAGCCAAATCGTTTACAACGGTTTATGGTACAGTCCTCTAAAAGGTGCTCTCGATGCCTTCATTCAACAAACCCAGGAGCGAGTAACGGGAAGGGTCACGGTGAAATTGTTTAAGGGTAATGCAACTATTGTGGGACGGGATTCTCAATACTCCCTATACACACCTGACTTAGCAACCTATGGCGCAGATGATAAATTCGATCATAAGGCTGCGGAGGGATTTATTTATGTTTGGGGCTTACCTACCCGAATTTGGGCACAACATTAAAGCTGGAGAAATTAATTAAATGCAGAGACGGGGTTTTTCCATACGTGTAAACTTAATGTGAAATTCTTACCCCGTCTTGCTCCCATGCAAAGCATGGGAGCAAGACGGGGTAGGCTCCAGCTTCCAGAAAGCCATAAGAGGTTAGAAACTCCAAATAAGCATTTCCAGGAAGAGGCTAGAAACGAGATTTTAAGAGGCGTTTAGCTTCAGTTGACAGTAGTGAGAATTTTCTGTTTCCTTGGTTTTCAAGTTAACATCACCAGTATGCACTTATAGTTATGATTCAAATGGTCAGCCGGTAATCTCAACACCAACAGGAAATCCAGGCATTTACCTATTTTTGAACTACTCCTTTAGACCCCAAATTACAGCAACATATTATATATATAGAAGCGAATAATAGCGTTGTAGAATTATTTCATCGTGTTGCTGCCACTGTACCAGCTTATCAAGAGTTTTTGGGTTCGCACAACATCAATACTGGGGGTTGCATAAGTTATTATCTGTGGTGGTGGAGTTAGCACCGGGAGGAAAGATTAATCAAGGTAAAAAGAAAACTATTGCAAATTCTATTTTTACTCAATAAAAACAGTTAAATAGTGAATTTGCCAATTATGTGCCTCCAGAAGATCAAATGCCCCAAGTAGAGTTAAAACCCATGGGTGATGCAGGATATTTCCCTCTAGGGGTGAAGCATAGATATACCAGGCAATAAAGCTTTATAAAATAATCTCGCATGATTTTATCAGAGAGTATCAACCGTAATCCCATGTCCCCACGTCCCCCTCCTCTCCGCGTCTCCGGATCCCCGTGTCTGTCAACCCTAGAGAGGCTTCTTGTGGAATCAGCTAACAACAAGGTTTAATAGTTAATGGTGACTATATTGAGATTTGTTAACGAAAAATGATTAAATATTGGCGATTGCTAGTAGCCTCGGTTTTAGCCTTGTTGGTTTTAGTCTCTCCTCTGTCAGCACAAGCAGTGAATAAACGGGCAGCTGGAACCAAAGCAGTTAGTAATAAAGATTTTTCCGGTAAAAGTTTAATCACTGCCGAGTTCAGTAAACTGAATTTAGAAAATAGTAATTTTAGTAATGCAGATTTACGGGGAGCAGTATTTAATGCTTCCCTCCTAAGTGGATCAAACCTCCATGCTATAGACTTTACTAATGGAATTGCTTATCTGGTAGATTTTAAAGGTGCAGATCTCACAGATGCCATACTCACAGATGCCATGATGCTATACTCCAATTTCGATGATGCTGATATCACAGGGGCAGACTTTACCAACGCAGTCATCGATGGTGTTCAGTTAAAAAAACTTTGCGAACACGCAACTGGTGTTAATTCCCAAACAGAGATTTCTACCCGTGAGTCCTTAGAATGCGATCGCTAGTAATAGCATAAAATTAGCATCAAACTAATTATTGGCGTTGCTGAATCAGGGGATGATTTCACTAAATTTTTAAAGATTTCTCAATGGTTTCAAACGCTAATTCATCCCCTGATTCAGCAACGCCAAATATTCTTGCTTCTTCGTGGCTTTTTCTGATTTACGTTAAGTATAGCTACATAACATTTTTTATATATGATTTCGGGGAAAATAGAAGTGCAGAATACCTCCGAATTCATGAGTAAAGTCAGAAAGGAAGAAATATGATCAGCAATATTTACATTTCTATACCCAATATTCTGGACTACATTACCATCAAAATTTATGTGCTACTTTCTTTGTTAATAATATTGTGGCTAATAAGTCTTGCTACTGAATTTTAGCCACATGATTAATACAAACCCCTATACAGCAGTTACCTGGTTAGAAATTAGACATTTGTCATCTATTGGTAGATTGACTAAAAAACTTGACTTGGAGTTCACTGACTTAGCTTCTCAAAAGAGAATAGATTGTACTAAACTTAATTCTTAAAGTCTACTCCCTTAGCAAGATTCTTCAGAAAATAGGACTCCAACTTATTCTTGTCTTAAACGTAGGAAAACCTTCTTTAATACCAAGATAGTATATATCTCTTTAAGATTATGTAGCTAAACGATCTTGAACGATGGCTGTGCAGAATGAAGTTCTGAGATACACCTCAGGAGAGCATTTGCATCTTCTATATGTATCATTTAGAAGGCAAAAAATATCTATTACTCTTGATTATACTGTATTTAGTTTGCACAGCATGGTTTGCAATAAATTTGATTATGCCCATAATCAATGACTATAATCATCAATTAACAGTAGTTATTTATAGAGTTTGGAAGATAGAAGGTAAAGAATGGCTACAATCAAGACATGAGTACGCATGCATGTTATTATCCCTTTCTAGCAATAGACTACTTAAGTATGATGAATATTATCGAGAATTACAACTTGAATATGATTTCTGAAAGTAAATATACTTATCAAACTTGATTTTGCATCTACAAAGATACGTTTTATCGGCCAAAGTATCACATTAGCATGACTTCTATAAAAAGTACTTTTCAGTAATTTATCGGTAAAGTTGAATGCTTTGAGCAATTACCCACAGAAATAATTACTCATTTATCTCAACAAATTCAGCCTTGGCATTACCGCATAGGCCAAAAAATTGTTGGTAAAGACAAGCTACCAGACAAAGTAATAACTCTGTATGAAGGAAAAGCTCATCTGTTGGCATATGATCTACGGACACAAATGCCCGTTACCCTGAGCTTATTAGAACCTGGTGCAATTTTTGGAGATATTAGTTTATTAAGAAATATTGCTGGCGAACCAGCGAGCGCTTCCACAGAGGTAATTGGTTTAACAATTGAGTCTGGAGAATTTTTACGGCTACTGCAACGGTATCTCAACTTTGCTCAGGTATTTCAAAATCGTCCTTACAGAACTGAAATATTTGATATTGTAGCTGTACAGCCTGAAATTCAAGCTTATGGGGATGTTGACCTCAAAGAATTGGCTCAAAACGGATTTTCCCAAGCTCGAGTTGATTGGGCACCTCGATTAATCAAGTCTTAGGTAATCAGAGGGGGTTCGAAGAACTAGAAGAAAGTGAAGTTGAGCCAATTTAGACGCAATTCCCCCACAGCTTTAGGATTTTTATTCTCCCAAAATCCATAACGTTTGAAGTTGTAGACTAAATTATTCACTCCAATAGTCGCCTTGACTGACTGCTTACCAATGGAACCCATTAACTTGCCTCCCATTTCATTAACCCAGTGACCAAAAACGTGTTCGACCTTACCTCTGACTTGAGAACGCTCTGGATTATCTTCTTTGTGTTTTGCAGTCAATGGATGATTGCCGTAGGCTCGTTCATGAATGTGACTGAGGAATTGTAAAATCTGTAGAATCCATTCAATAGATTCACTACCATAGGCACTATGTGCCCAAACCTCTTCCCCCTCGTTTTGCTCATCCAACAGTGCCCCTAACACTTGGGAATCATGCACTGAAGCATCCGTGACTTGATAGCCACGAATAAAACCCTACTCCACATCGATACTGATGTGGTTTTTATAACCAAAGGAACTCTGACCATTCTTTTTTGTCCAGGGACCATCGGTATCCTTCTGGGACAAGCGATGAGGCTTTTGCTGCCGACTTTCGGGAATTTCTCCTTGGGCAAGTTTTTGCTTCTCTTCCTTAGTATTATGCTGCTTGGGAACTGGAATCACTGTGGCATCTACTATTTGACCCCCCTTAGCTTGGTAGCCTTGGTCTCTCAGGTAGCGATCAAATTAATTGCTCAAACAGTTCTTCAATAAGACCCTGCTGCTTCAACTGCTGCCGAAATAACCAAACTGTAGTTGCATCTGGTACTGGTTCTGCTAGTCCCAAGCCCAAAAATCTCATGAACGATAGTCAGTCATTGACCTGGTACTCCAGTTCTTCATCACTATGGACAGCTTCCACTTGGATTCAAGTTGATTTCATGTACATGGGGATTATGGAACTGGTACTGATGATGAAGCATCAGCACAATCAGGATTAATTACAATTACATATGGTTATTCTATTGTTATGTTCGCGTATGATTTACCCTAACACTTATTTATTGGACTTTGGACAAAAAAGAATCAAGGGCTGGAGGTTCGTCTTCTTAATTGAGGCAGAGCCTTGGCGGCAGAACTCAAAAAAAAATATATGAAAAAAAATTATGAGAATTATCTCATCGTAAACTGCACTAAATACTGCACACATTATAGCAATACTTAAGTCATAAATTGGGAGCCAATTAACATGGTTCCAATACCCCCATCGGTAAAAATTTCTAGTAGTAAAGCATGGGGAATGCGACCATCAATAATGTGTGTTGCTTTTACACCTTGAGCAAGCGATCGCACACAACAATTAACTTTGGGTATCATACCTCCACCCACTGTACCATCGGCAATTAATTGTCGGGCTTGTTGAATATCAACCTTGGGAATTAAGGTAGAAGGGTTTTTGTAATCTTTTAAAATTCCGGGAGTATCGGTTAATAAAATCAACTTCTCTGCCCCCAAAGCAGCAGCAATTTCCCCGGCTACGGTGTCCGCATTAATGTTATAAGCCTGTCCTTTCTCATCTGCTGCCACACTGGAGACTACAGGAATATATCCACTATTAACCAACGTTTCTAGAATTTTAGTATCCACACTGCTGACTTCCCCCACAAAGCCAATGCCTTCTTCTCCTTGGGAGCGAGCCATAATTAAGTTACCGTCTTTACCGCACATTCCTACCGCAGAACCACCAGCTTGATTTATCAGGGAGACAATCTCCTTGTTGACTCGACCAACTAGCACCATCTCTACTACATCCATGGTAGGTGCATCCGTTACCCGTAAACCATTTTTAAATTGAGCTTCTATACCCAATTTACCCAGCCAACTATTAATTTCTGGTCCACCACCATGTATCACAATTGGTCTTAAACCAACACAAGACAAGAAAACAATATCGCGGATGACTTTGTCCTTGAGATTACTGTCTTTCATTGCTGCACCGCCATATTTTACTACAACGGTGCGACCCGCAAATTGCTGTATGTAAGGTAATGCCTCGCTGAGAACTCGTACCCGCGTGGCTTCAGTTTGCCTAATATATTCCTGATCGTTGACCATTATCTAAGGATATGGACGGTGAAAGTTGCTCTAGACAGTTTAAAGGAGTTTGACGCTCTCAACAATCTCTAGCCAGAGAATTTCTTATTTGGCTTCCCCTGTGACTTTAATTACCCTACAATAAAGTTGTTCGTTGGTAAATCAAGTATAAATATATAAAGGGAATGCAAATACATTTCCGTGAAGTTAACCCATTCGATTTGTGGATTTGGCTAAGATTTAACACCATTCCTTCTCCACAAGAAAAACAGTATGTAGAAGAATTATTTGATTCCTGGTTCTATCTAGGTAAATTAGGTGCGTTTAATGCCGAGAATCTTCAAGTACAAGAAACT
>CBZS010000716.1 GCA_000613065.1 Richelia intracellularis
AGGGAAGAGTCGAACTCACTTTAAATAATGGGATATACAATCTAGTCGAAATCATTCAATTAACAAATCATCACTGGGATTTGATTGTTGATGAGGTAACCAAGTTGCAAAATAATTTAATAGAAATCTTTTCGCCATG
>CBZS010000717.1 GCA_000613065.1 Richelia intracellularis
CCCCCATTCCAATGCTGGTCAAGAATACCCAAACAACCCTCTATGGGATTGTATTTACTATGGTAAGGAGGATAGTAAAGCAATTGAATTGGTATATTTAGCAGATCAACAAACTCAACCATCCTTTTTTTTTATTGAGTTCTTACTCCACTACTTTCCGGACCATTATCAACTTGAATTTGTATCAGTTCGTTATCCTGCTTT
>CBZS010000718.1 GCA_000613065.1 Richelia intracellularis
GCCGGAATTGACGCTGCCAATAGAGTGAATGGTGGAGAGGTTGTTTCAACTCACATCATTGCCCGTCCCCATGAGAACTTAGAATATGTCCTGCCAATTCAGTACACGGAAGCTGTGGAACAGTTCCGAACGTAATTGAATGGTTTTGCAACTCAGCCCATGAGCGATTTTTTGTTTATGATTCCCTGGGAATTTAAGAACATGGTAAGCAGGATGTGCTCAAAAAATAGCCTGATGGCGATCGCAAATGGCTTGTATGTAAGTATCAATTCCAAAATTTAGACCATGCTACATAGGTTGTAGCTTGATCAAATATTAACTAAAAATTTGGGTAAGGATTTAGGTAAATGTCAATTGCAGTGGGAATGGTAGAAACTCTAGGGTTTCCAGCAGTAGTAGAAGCTGCTGATGCGATGGTTAAGGCTGCCCGTGTAACCTTAGTAGGTTATGAAAAAATTGGTACTGGTCGAGTAACCGTAATTGTGCGGGGCGATGTTTCTGAAGTACAAGCTTCAGTGGCAGCAGGTATTGATTCCGTGAAGCGGGTGACTGGCGGGCAGGTATTGTCTACCCATATTATTGCTCGTCCTCATGAAAACCTGGAATATGTTTTACCAATCAACTATACGGAAGATGTAGAGCAGTTCCGCGAAAAAGTGAACCCCATTCGTCCCTTTGGCGCAAGATAATAACTAAATAACTAATTAACTAAGTAATGCGAATTGCCAAAGTTCGTGGCACAGTAGTTAGTACCCAAAAAGAACCTAGTCTTAGGGGGGCAAAACTACTTTTGTTGCAATTAGTAGATGAACAAGGACGCGCTTTACCTGAATATGAGGTCGCTGCTGACAGTGTTGGTGCAGGAGTGGATGAGTGGGTACTCTTCAGTCGTGGAGGCAATGCGGCGCGCCAAGTTCAAGGTAACGAGAGCCGTCCCGTAGATGCAGTTGTAGTGGCGATTATCGATACAATTCATGTGGAGAATCGTCCAATTTACAGCAAGAAAGAACAATATCGCTAAATAGCGATCGATTACTTAGCAATTAGCGTTCAGCTGTTTGGTTTATACATATCTGGCATCGATTGATGCAGATAAGCTGATAGCTGAGAGCTAGTAGCTAGTAGCTAGTAGCTTATCAGAGGAGGAATCCAACAATGGCAGTCCGCAGTACGGCGGCTCCCCCAACACCATGGTCAAGGAATTTAGCTGAACCACAAATCCATCAAACAGCTTATATACATTCTTTTTCCAATATTATCGGCGATGTTTTTGTTAGCCCTAATGTCATCGTTGCCCCGGGAACCTCTATTAGAGCTGATGAGGGTACGCCTTTCTATATTGGTGAAAATACTAATATTCAAGATGGTGTAGTCATTCATGGTTTAGAGGAGGGTCGAGTAGTTGGTGATGACCAACAAGAGTATTCAGTATGGATTGGTGATAATACTTGTATCACCCATATGGCTCTAATTCATGGACCAGCTTATGTTGGAGATGACTGCTTTATTGGTTTTCGTTCTACAGTATTTAATGCCAGGGTGGGTGCAGGTTGCATCATCATGATGCATGCTCTGATTGAGAATGTGGAAATTCCACCAGGTAAGTATATTCCTTCTGGGGCTATCATTACCACTCAGCAACAGGCAGACAGGTTACCTGATGTACAGGCTGATGACAAGCAGTTCGCACAGCATGTAGTGGGTATTAACCAGGCACTAAGGGCTGGTTATCTATGTGCTCAGGATAATAAATGCATTGCACCCATTCGGGATGAAATGAATAAATCTTCTTATACAAGTACAAATTTGAATGGGTTTGAAAGGAGTAGTACAGTGTCTAGCAGTAGATTGGATGCAACAGCTGTAGATCAGGTTCGTTATCTGTTGCAGCAGGGATATAAAATTGGTACAGAGCATGTAGATGAGAGAAGATTTCGTACTGGTTCCTGGGCTAGCTGTACGGCAATTGAGGCAAAAACCCTTGACCAAGCGATCGCAGCAGTGGAAAGTTGCCTGATAGACCATAGTGGAGAGTATGTCCGTCTGTTTGGGATTGATACTAAAGACCGTCGCCGGGTATTAGAGACTATTATCCAGCGCCCCAATGGAGTAGTGCAGGGAGTAAGCTCTTTTAAGGCTCCTGCTCGCCAAACTACTAGTTATAGTAGTAATGGTAATGGTAGTGTCAGCTGTGGTTCTATCGCGACAGAAACCATTGACCAAATCCGTCAGTTATTAGCTGGTGGTTTCAGAATTGGTACAGAACACGTAGATGAACGCAGATTCCGCACAGGTTCCTGGCAAAGTTGTCAACCCATCGATAGTAATGCTCCCAATGAAGTGGTTGCTGCTTTGGAAGAATGCATGGTGACTCATCAAGGGGAATATGTTCGTTTTATCGGTATTGACCCCAAGGCGAAGCGTCGGGTATTAGAGACTATTATCCAGCGTCCCAATGGGGTAGTGGCTAGCTCTGGAAGAACAACATCTGCTGTGAGTCAAAGTTCCTATAGTGCTAGTAACAGTAGTTACACTGCTACTAGCAGCCGCTTAGATAGTGAAGTTGTAGGTCAAGTACGTCAGTTATTGGCTGGTGGATTCAAAATTAGTGCTGAGCACGTAGATAAAAGGCGTTTCCGCACCGGCTCTTGGTCAAGCTGCGGTCAAATTGGATCCAACTCTGAGGGAGATATAGTTGCGGCGCTAGAGTCCTATTTAACTGAATATCCAGGGGAGTATGTACGTGTAGTGGGGATAGATCCTAAAGCTAAATGTCGAGTCCTGGAAACCATTATTCAACGTCCATAAAAATGGGTAAATTAAGTTACTAGTATTTTTCTCATTAGTTTTGATGGTTAAGAAAAATTGTATTGGTAGCCTCTGGCTTCCTGATTCAAAATAGGGAGCCAGATGCTCCAAGCTTTTAAGCTGGCAAAATTAATGGGATCAGTCACTAGTAGCCATAGTAAATTAAATCACTGAGGTTGCAATTTCCATGTCTGTGCCGCCACTGTGCCTAGGCAACAATTTTGACTCTTATATCAGTGGCGAGGTGATCGTTCATCCCAGTGCAGCGATCGCATCGGGGGTAATCCTCCAAGCGGGTTCCAATGGGAAAATTGTCATTGGTTCGGGGGTATGTATTGGCATGGGAGCAATTCTCCAAGTTGAAGATGGAACCCTGGAAATTGAAGCAGGGGCTAACTTGGGTGCTGGATTTCTCATGGTAGGTGCAGGTAAAATAGGAGAAAATGCCTGTATAGGTTCTGCTACAACTGTGTTCAACTGCTCTGTGGAAAGAGGGCAAATAGTTGTACCAGGTTCCGTCGTAGGAGATAAAAGCCGAGCAATTGCTCAATCCATGACCACTCCATCTAGCAATACGACCGATACCGAATTAAGTTTAGAAACAATACTAGAAGAACCATTGGATATGGATGCCACAATAGAAACAAAGGATACAACTGAGCCTGTTGTGGCAGAACAGTCAGAAATGTCCAATTCGCAAGTAGAACAATCTACTGGTCAAGATAACCCCGAATCCATTGTGGCTGAGAAACCAGAAACATCTGATTCCCAGGAAGATGATTCTGACTCTTCCCCACCTCCAGAAAATTTCGGTGCTCACATCTATGGGCAAGGAAGTATACAGCAACTATTGATTACTTTATTCCCCCATCGGCAATCCCTAAACCAACCAACTTCTGACAACAACTCTGATTAAGTGTTATTCATAATTTATCAGCTTGATTACCCTGGAGAATTTACATGGAAGCATACCGTAAATCCCGTCCTCGGGATTATTTCCAAGATAGTTCCTTAGGATTGGTATCTACCCTTAGTTTTCCAGCGATAGTGGGTACTGCGGATATGATGCTTAAATCTGCCGGGGTGCATTTAGTTGGTTATGAAAAAATTGGTAATGGCCATTGTACTGCGATCGTTCGGGGTGGCATAGCTGATGTGCGGTTAGCTGTACAATCTGGAGAACAAACCGCCAAGCAGTTCGACCAGTTTATCTCCAGTATAGTAATTCCTCGACCAGATCCTAACTTAAGTGTAGTGCTACCAATTACTAGCCGCCTCCATGAAATAGCGGAAGGAGGTCGTTATAGCCGCCTGAGCAACCAAGCGATCGGTTTAGTTGAGACTAGGGGCTTCCCAGCGATGGTAGGAGCCGCAGATGCGATGCTGAAATCAGCTGATGTCCAATTTGCTGCATACGAGAAAATTGGTGGGAGTTTGTGTACGGCAATTATTCGTGGTTCTGTCGCAAATGTTGCAGTGGCGGTGGAAGCGGGCATGTACGAAGCAGAACGCATTGGGGAGTTAAATGCGGTTATGGTGATTCCTCGACCACTAGATGAGTTAGAGCAGACTTTGCCAGTAGCAAATTGTTGGGTAGAACAACTACAACCAATCGACTTGCCGGTGAAAATCAAAGAGAAAGCTGCCGAGAGAGAAGTCCTCACATTGCCCGATGCAACGACTATTCCTGTAAAAATTAAAGAAGAATCATACGAAACATACGAAACCTAGGAATTAGAGAAAACGTTGTACACACCCATCTGTATCTAGCTAGGGTAAGTTCTGATGACTATTTTACTGACTATCAATCAGATTTTGCAGGTGTGCAACCTTGCCAAGAAGGGATCTTACCCTTTCCTTGTTTATTTAATCATACCTCTTCATTACTATAATTTTAATGCCATCGTTCTGATCTTTTTCATAGATTTATGTCTATACTTTAACTTGTATATTATGATGGCATATGCCTAGTGTGATACCACCTATAGGTATTACATTATTTATGATTAAAATTTTGAACTGCGCTCAAAGGAGTATATCTTTTGAATCAGGCTACGCTACATCAATTAAAAGTATTTGAAGCTGCGGCACGACATGGTAGCTTTACCCGTGCTGCGGAGGAGTTGTTTCTAACTCAGCCGACTATTTCCATGCAGATTAAGCAATTAACTAAATCTGTCGGGCTACCATTATTTGAGCAGGTAGGCAAACGTCTTTATTTAACGGAGGCAGGTAGGGAATTATTTGCCACTTGTCGGCAAATTTTCGAGACAATTGCTCAATTTGAGATGAAAGTTGCCGACTTAAAAGGGCTAAAACAGGGGCAATTACGTTTAGCAGTGATTACAACGGCAAAGTTTTTCATTCCTCGTTTATTAGGACCTTTTTGTCAGCTATATCCAGGGATTGATATATCTTTGCAGGTAACAAATCATGAAGGGATTCTAGAGCGAATGACTAGCAATCTAGATGATTTATATATCATGACTCAGGTACCAGAAAATATTGATGTTGCCTACCAGCAATTTTTAGAAAATCCTCTTGTAGTTTTAGCACCTGTAAATCATTCTTTAGCAAATAAAAAAAATATTCCCATTCAGGATTTAAATGGCGAAGCATTTATTATGCGGGAACCGGGTTCAGGCACCCGTCGAGCTGTACAAAAATTGTTCGATGAAAATGAGGTAGAAGTACAAGTAAAATTAGAGTTAGGAAGTAATGAAGCCATTAAGCAAGGGATTATTGGTGGTTTAGGTATTTCTGTTTTATCTCGCCATACTTTAATGTCAGCTGCTGATAAAGAGGAAATTACTATCTTAGATGTAGAGCACTTTCCTATTCGTCGAAATTGGTATTTTGTATATCCATCCGGTAAGCAGTTATCTATAGTTGCTAGTACCTACATGGATTATTTGCTAGATGCAGTTAAGCAGTTGGATAAAGAGACAAAATAAGTACTATTTATCAGACTTGAAAAAGAACTATATAGCAATTAGTCACTGGTTCAAATATTATCTCTCACATCAAAGTCAGTAAAGGCAATATACTGACCTACAATACTGTTGCTGTAGAATAATTAGTAAAAGTGAATTTATCGTCAGTTTTATTTTAGGGGGGATTCTGATTCTCGAGAAGAAAATTCAACGGTAATTCTAACTTTTCCTTTTTGCCAAGTTTGGGAATTAAATCTTAAAACTTCCCAGTAAATACCCTCTTGAAATAGTTGAGTTTCTAAGGCATCAGATTAGATATATTGTTTTATAGATTCTAAGAGCTCAGCTATTTTAAATGTTGTTGATAAATTTAGCAGTTTAAATGTATTTGTAGATACGGAAATAACTTCATTTTGACTCAATGCCTCGAATCTGTTGTACATGATTTGTTGTTGCTATGCCTGAGAATTTAAGTCGTATTTGAGGGCGATGGTGTGATTCAGATAGAATAGGATTCTTAACAAAAAAATTCTGTAAAAGAGCTTGCTATTAAAAGTTTTTGTTATTACCCTCTTTTCATCAATATATTATTACTTCTATAGGATTAACCCGAAAATAATTCTACTAATGACAACAAGGACGCAAGCTTTGCGCCCCTAAAGTTTAATCATTGAAATTGTAGAAATTAAGACTCATGTGATGCTTCTAGTAAATCTGTTTTGTTGGGAGATAATTGGATTCGGGGTGATTTTTTTTTCTCAAATGTTAATCCCTTTTTATCTTTATCGATCGCAATTGTATCCCCTGCTATAAAGGTATTTTCTAGTATCTTTGTGGCTAGTGCATTTTCTACTTCTCGCTGAATGGCTCGTTTGATGGGACGTGCGCCGTATACTGGATCGTAACCGATTTCTACCAGGTAATCGCAGGCTGCATTGGAGATTTCCAGAGAGATTTTTTGATCCGCAAGCAGATGTTCCACCCGTTTGAGTTGAATCCGGATAATCCTTCCCATTTCGCCGCGACTGAGGGGATGGAAGATAATTAAATCGTCGATGCGGTTGAGAAATTCAGGACGGAATTGCGATCGCAATGCGTCCATGACTAGATTCTGCATCTTATCATATTGGCTGTCATCCCCAGATATATCAAGGATGTCTTCGCTACCGATGTTACTTGTCATCACAATCACGGTGTTGCGAAAATCGACGTTACGTCCTTGTGAATCAGTAATTATACCGTTATCTAATACTTGCAAGAGAATATTAAATACATCTGGGTGTGCTTTCTCTACTTCATCCAACAGCACCACAGAATAGGGACGCCGACGGATGGCTTCGGAAAGTTGTCCCCCTTCTTCATAACCCACATATCCGGGAGGTGCGCCCACGAGCCGTGACACCGAGTGCTTTTCCATGTACTCCGACATATCCAACCGCACCAAAGCATCATCGGAGTCGAAAAGGAATTGAGCCAAGGCACGGGCTAATTCTGTTTTACCCACACCCGTAGGACCCATGAATAAAAACGAACCAATAGGACGACCGGGATCTTTCATCCCCGCACGGGCACGACGAATGGCTGCTGATACGGCTTCTACTGCTTGTTCTTGTCCTACTACCCGTTTATGTAGGTGGCTTTCTAATTTTAATAATTTCTGCCGTTCTGACTCTAACAGGCGATTAACTGGGATACCCGTCCACTTAGCCACAATTTCAGCAATATCCGCTTCCGTGACTTGTTCCCGCAACAGGGTAGTACCTTGACTTTGGATGCGTAGTAGTTCCGTTTCCTTGGCTTCTCGGTCATGCTGTACCCCTTCTAGCTTGCCGTACTTTAATTGTGCTGCTTTGTTGAGGTCATAAGCCCGTTCTGCTTGCTCTATTTGCACCCGGAGATTTTCTTCTTCCTGCTTGAGGGAACTAATGGTTTCCAATAGCTGTTTTTCCCCTTGCCATTGACCATTCAACTCATTTTGTTTCGCCGTTAATTGGGAGATTTCTCCCTCAATTAAATCCATTCTTTGCTGGGTTTGCAAAGTCGTCTTTTCTTCCCCAGCCAAGGAGAACTTTTCCATCTCCAACTGCATTAAACGGCGATCAATGTTTTCCAACTCCGCAGGTTTGGAGGTGATTTCCATCTTCAACTGGGCTGCGGCTTCATCAACCAAATCAATTGCCTTATCTGGCAAAAAGCGATCGCTAATATACCTAGCAGACAATGTAGCTGATGCGACCAAAGCCGAATCGGAAATTTTCACATTGTGGTGGACTTCGTAGCGTTCCTTCAAACCCCGCAATATGGAAATAGTATTTTCCACGCTTGGTTGCTCCACAAATACCTGCTGAAAACGCCGTTCTAGGGCTGCGTCTTTCTCAATATACTTACGATACTCATCCAAGGTACTCGCACCAATACAGCGCAATTCTCCCCGTGCCAGCATGGGTTTGAGTAAGTTACCCGCATCCATGGAACCCTGTTGTCCAGAACCTGCACCAACTACGGTATGGAGTTCGTCTATAAATAGGACAAATTGCCCGTTAGATTCCGTAACTTCACGCAAAACAGATTTTAGCCGATCTTCAAATTCACCTCTGTATTTAGCTCCAGCAATTAAACTACCAATATCTAGGGCAATTAACTGACGCTTCTTGAGGGATTCAGGAACGTCACCATTAACGATTCTTTGGGCTAAAGCCTCTGCGATCGCGGTTTTCCCAACTCCCGGTTCCCCAATTAATACGGGGTTATTTTTACTACGACGGGATAGGACTTGAATTACCCGGCGAATTTCATCATCTCGTCCGATTACCGGGTCTAATTTGCCTGATTTTGCTTGTTCGGTTAAATCCCTACCAAACTTTTGTAGAGCTTCATAGCGGGATTCGGGATTTTGATCGGTAACTTTTTGACTCCCGCGCACAGCTTTGATGGCACTTTCTAACTTAGCACCATCTAAACTAAATCCCTTAGAAATACGTCTACCAAGCCGTTCATCCTCCACAAATCCCAAGAGAATATGCTCGATGGAGATGTAGGAATCTTGCATCTTGACTCGAGCATTTTCCGCTACATCTAGCATCTCATCCAATGCTCTACCGAGATAAAGCTGGTCATTTTTCCCCACCTTGGGCTGACGACGGATAAAGTCTTCTAACTGTTGTTGGATTTGGCTAGCATCTATTCCCGTGCGATTAATTAACCTAGAAGCTAAACCTTTTTCTTGTTGTAATAAAGCAATAATCAAATGTTCAACATCAAGCTGTTGTTGTTGATAAGCACGTACTATATCCTGAGATTTAACAATACCTTCCCAAGCTTTATCTGTAAATTTATCTGGATCTGTAGGCTGCATATTTACTATTTTGGATTTTATATTTTAGATTTTAAATTAGAAAATAGGGTAAAGCTGGGGAGCAGGGAGAGTAAAGTTAGTACCTCTGATTTTTTGGCGTTCCCTATATAGTATTTGCAATTATGGTGTAGACGCGGAGCGACTTCCCGCAGGGTAGTACACAAAAACCTCACCTTACTAAACTGAGAAACGCTATGAATGTCTGGTTTTTCTTGCATTTACTGTTAGGAGTATTTTTCGCTGATAGTTAGGCAATGAGTACCTTGCATAATTTTCACTTAGCATTCTATACCGCCTAGGAATAAATTCCCAGGCTCATAGGCAAAGTCTGATAAATCAGACTGGATAATATTTATGGTCTACGGACAAGCTGGGCTAACAGTGCGTTTTAACGTATTTAGTTTATGGGCTTAATTAGCACAAGTGATCATTGAACTCGTAATATCTATTGTAGGGGGGTAATGCTTGGTATTGGTATTAACTTTGGATGAAACATATGGGCAGAAAGTTTTAGTAAATGTGTTTATTTCGATATAACGCGATGGCACCGAACCAAAAAACGCCCCTCGAATTTTATTCGTAAAGGATCGCCAGAAAAGGGTTGATCATCTGTTCCAAAACGTTGTGTGTGTATATGTAGGTGTAGCTCATTACTAGTACTAGAGTTAGCAACTTCTGCAATGCGAACGCCTACTTTGACTATCGTTCCCGTACTTACAGCAATAGTTTGGGGACCAAAATGGGCTAACAAAACATCCACATCCCCACAACACAGGATGACGTGATTTCCGGCACGATTTACCGCATCAATCTTGGGAATTGTCATATCTGCTAACCCATCAACAGTTTTCATTATTTTTCCAGAGCATGGTGCTAAAACTCTTTCACCATAAATGTGTTGTGCTGGTGGGTTGGTTGGTAATAAACCATTTGCTCCCAAGCCAATGGAGTCAATTTTGATCATATCAACTCCATAGCCGCTACCCCGATAGGCTTGAAACCTTGGTAATGATTTATCCAACAGTTTTAGGTGGGCATTAATCCAAATATTACTACCACCATTGGCAACTAGGTAATTGCCATTTTCCAACGGGAAAACGAGAACGACAGCAGGAATGGAGGCAGAGAAGGTTCCACTCAAACTTTGCACTGCTTCGTTACCTGTGAAAACACCAAAAGCAACAAAAACAATGATGGCAATCTATCCAAACCACTTAGATGGGAACTTACGGAAGGATTTAACTTGGCGCAACACATTTACCACAGCCAAAATAAAGAGCAACCCATACAAATAAACTGTCTACCAAGGTGGGAAAATCCAAACCTCCATCCGTGCGATAGCTAATAAACTAATTGCTGTTACCAGAGTTTGTAGAGAAACACCCAGTAAGTTAGGCAGTGGTGCGCTCGCTAACCAGAGTATGAGGGCAAATGGCAAAATAATTTGAGCTAAAATCAATGAAATAATCATCTTTTTCGAGCAAGAAAACAGGCATTTGTCCCAAATAGCACGATAAATTAGGACTTCATAGCGATCACAACGTCATGACCTAATTTATTTAGGGATTGCAAAAGCAAATGCAATGTAATGTGCTGTAAAATTTACCAAGACTGGCTCTAACCATAGGATCGAAACTACCCCATTGAGACTTTCAGCAATTGATAAAGAGCTGTTAGCTTGCAATATTTCTTAAAAACGGTATATTTTAAGTTGTGATTCAGGCTCAATTGTCATTAACAAGTTACCTCATGCTTAAATGTAAAACTTAAACATGAGGAATTTGTCAGTAAATATTGTTTTGCTTTTAAAACGAAATTACTGTTCTTAGGGTAGTTTGCCAGATAGTACCTTGGTTGCGAACGCCATCTGGATTCACTACTAGGGAAAAAGCTGGAGTTATACTGAAATTTTCCTTGAGTTTTAAATTATAGAAAATCTCGAAATTTGTTTGAGTAGCATTGCCTAATTTACTACTCACAAAGGGTTGACCGACGGCAACACCAGCTATAGTACTAGGAATGAATAGGTTACCCAATCTCAATCCTACCGCCCAGGTAAAAGTATTTAAATCTAAATCTTTACTAATGGCAGTATTAAATCCTTGGTAACTACCAGACCCCAACCGAGTAAAGATTCCAATATCCCGATTTAAAGAATATTCTGCATTCAAACCCAAGGCATTAATATCAGTATTATTAACTAAAGCATTGGTGTATTGTAATTTCAGTGAAAAACGATGATCTGGTGCATATTCCATCTCCACACTTGCTTGATATGTATGGCCAAACAAACCATCGTCATCCCCACCAATGTAGAGCGATCGCCAAAATAATTTACTATCTTGAGGATGCCATGTCATTGCTATCCCTGCACCACCAGGACGATCAATTTGGTTTTGGATAATTAGGGGATTATTGAGGAAAAAGCTGGAACTAAAATCTATTGCCTCATTATTAGCATAGGAATTGCGATCGATAAAATCCCGTGGTGACATTTTTTCACCCAGCACCATCTCCACATCTGGCCAAGGGCGAAAACTGTAATACAGTCGTCGTAATTTTACACCCGGTTCTACCCCAACAATATCCAGTCCCCCACCATTTGCAATTAAGCCATCGGTTCCCAATAAATTGAGATTTTCCTGCTGGGATTTATTAATTGGAGCAATTCCATTATTGCCAAACTGCAACTGAGTTACCAGTAAATCATCACCGCGAAAACTGCTACGCAAATTCAGCCGAGTGCGGCTAATCACAGTGCCACTTGCTTGATGACCACCAGTAACAGCTATGATTGATTCTCCTTGTAACTTAGTGGTGGGAGAAAACTGTTGCACTTCCAGACGGTTAACCCTTTCCTCCATCAACCGTGTACGTAATCGCAACTCTCGCAAATCATCAGCAAACTCAGTTTGTAACCGCTTGACAAGTACTGCATCACTTTTGATGTACTGATCAGTAATGTTAATTGCCAACCGATCTAAATTATCCAGAGTAACTATGAGTGCAGCAGCAAATTCCTTACGAGAGAGCACGCGAGCGCCACGAAAGGTAAAATCGGGATAGCCAGATATCGCACCATACCGTTCTATCAGAGCCTTTAAAGCTTGATAAGCCCAATCAGTGGGTTTGACATCAGAAAGTTGAGAAACCGTTGGCTCTGGGATTACAGGTTCAAGCTGTACTAATTCATCATTTACTTGAGAGTTCTGTACAAGCAAAGTATCATCCTTTTCACCCTTTCTCTCTATTAAGGTATACAAAGGAAACGGAGAGCGATTAAACTCTCCGCAAGGTAAAATTTCTGCACTGCTTGTAAATGTTGCAGAATTGCGAGCGCTTTCTGGTGGAGATACTCCATTTGTAAGTTGTACAGATTGTGATCGCACAAAAGAATCATTTTCAATATTTTCTCTATGAATGCAAGTATATTTAGCGTCATGTTTTTGAAAAACACTAGCAGCAGATACAGAGAATAAAGGACTCAATATACTGCAACTGAACAGACCACCTGCCAAAAAATGATGAGAGTTAATTTTGTGCCGAAAGCTTTTTTTTACACTCATTGAAAATTTTGTTGGCACCACCTACATTCTGATTCAAATTACTGAGACACAAGCTGCTCCTGATTTTTTTCCTGAGCAGTAGTATCTTGAGACTTAGTTTGGATTAGTTCTACTTTATACCCACTAGGGTCTTCCACAAACGCAATTACAGTAGAACCATGTTTCATGGGACCCGGTTCTCGCACCACTTTTCCACCGCTCTTCTTGATCTCCTCACAGCTCATATAAATATCATCAACTCCTAGAGCAATATGTCCGTAAGCATCACCAAGATTGTATGATTCCACACCCCAGTTGTAAGTCAGTTCTAAAACTGTATTGTCACTTTCGTCACCATAACCAACAAACGCAAGGGTGAACTCACCACCCGGATAATCTTTTCTGCGTAACAACTTCATTCCCAGAACATCGCAATAAAATTGTAAAGATTCTTCAAGATTGCCTACCCGTAACATTGTGTGTAATAAGCGCATATTTACCTTTCACTTGAATGTTTTGCTCTGAAAATATTTTACAAGCAGTGGAGGGTTCTGGTAGGAAAGTGGGTATTTAGCTCCCCAACTTGTCCGAGAAGTTGGGGAGCTGATGCTTTGTATCACTAATCAACCCAGGGGAAATCAAAAGTTGAGCATTTTCGTATCAGGAAAATTCATAATTCTCAACATTGTTCCACCTTAACTAAAAATCTTGTGGGTGCGACTCTTTTAGTAAGACGGGGAGTGGAACTTAGACAGGTATTGGAAGAGGTGGAGGGGTAGTAGAACAACGAGCTTTGCTTTGAGAACTTGCTTGATCAAAGGAATACCACTAGAGTACAAAGCCAGGTCATTGGGTTTATGTTCTTGTTGTAGATGAAACTGCCAATACTCATCCCAATCGCCACTGATGTATAAAGAACCCAGGGGTAAAACAGCCTCACCACCCCTGATGCTCCATCTAGCCCCAGTGATATCCATCCTGTCTGTCTTTAATCTGGTGGCGACAAGCACCCTGAATCACCCCCGTGGCGATGGGGAATCCAGCTTTTAAGTAATCGTCATATTTGAGGTATTTGGCATTGTTAAGTAAATATCTAGCACAGGTATCCACGGGTTTACCTTCTTGGGGGGTAAGTTTGGGTAAAGTCGCACTCCGGCCCATACCTGGGGCAACTGAACTTGATTTCCCTTCAAGGATAAGCTGTAAACGTTTGCTCACCCAAGCTTCTGCCTGTGTTTAAGTCTGAGAATAAAAGACAAATGCAGCTTTCCACAAAAACTCAATAACATGGATAATATCCCTGTCTTAGTCCATGAGAATATTGCTGTGCTGGTAGATTAAACTCCCCATCAAAAGGAAATAGGGTATTTATCTTTCTTCCTCCATAACCGATTCAATTGGCGATTACTGTGCCAAATAATGTGGTGAATTTCCGCGACAATTTTTTCTTGTGTGTTCTGTTTACTGAGTGTGTGCCTGCACACTCTCCCTCTATTTCATCTTGAGTGGGTTTATCAAAATATCTTTGTTTGTAACAACCGTCTCAATAGTTCGTATCCATTATCAAGTAACTTACTCTCTATCTGGGAGTGTTTTAACCTACAAATGCTGTCTGAGTCTAACGAACTAACTATCTGTTCAAATAATTCTCGTGCTTGTGACCAAAACATACCTTGATTTGATGTAGATCCTTGCATAGGGTGTGGAACTGTTCCTGTTTTTTCACTTTTTACAAGCCAATTTCATCAAGTAGATTTTTGGCTGTCAATACTACTCTGGTTGACTTGTCATTTATTATTCTTATATCATACTCCGTACTACCAAAAGAGTCCCACCCAAATCTTGTTTAATCTGCGCCAATAAGACCCTCAAAACCCCTATGCTAACCATGGGGGTCTATACTGCTGAAATAAAAATGGCCATGACTCCACCAAAGGACGAAACACAGATGATGAACACTCTAGATACTGCAATTGAGACAATTCTTGCCCGTGAAATTCTCGACTCGCGGGGTAAACCTACTGTGGAAGCAGAAGTACAGTTATTCAATGGTGCTATTGGACTGGCACAGGTTCCCAGTGGTGCTTCTATAGGTACATTTGAAGCGCATGAATTGCGGGACGGAGATAAAAGCCGTTACAGTGGCAAGGGAGTACTCAAGGCAGTACAAAATGCAAAGGATATCTTAGCACCAAAGTTGTTAGGTATAGATGCCCTAAACCAAGAATTAATAGATCGCATGATGATTGATTTGGATGGTTCGGGGAATAAGTCTAATGTGGGTGCAAATACTATTTTAGCAATTTCCCTGGCAGCAGCAAAAGCAGGGGCTGAGGCTATGAAAATCCCCCTCTACCGCTATTTGGGTGGTCCTTTGGCAAATTTACTGCCAGTTCCCTTGATGAATGTAATTAATGGTGGTGCCCATGCGGCAAATAATGTGGACTTTCAGGAATTTATGATTGTCCCCGTGGGTGCAATTTCCTTCCGGGAAGCTTTGCGTTGGGGTGCGGAGGTATTTGCCACCCTGGCGCAAGTTTTGGATGAGAAGGGTTTACTAACAGGTGTGGGGGATGAAGGTGGTTTTGCTCCGAACCTAGAGTCCAACCAGGTGGCGTTAGAGTTATTGGTGGCTGCCATTGAAAAGGCTGGTTATAAGCCAGGGGAACAGGTAGCTTTGGCATTGGATGTGGCTGCCAGCGAGTTCTACAAGAATGGGCAGTATGTTTATGACGGTAAGCCCCATTCTCCAGGGGAATTTATTGATTATTTGGCACAGTTGGTAAGCCAATACCCCATTGTGTCCATTGAAGATGGTTTACACGAGGAAGATTGGGCAAACTGGCAATCCGTAACAACTAAGATTGGTAGCCAGGTACAGCTAGTTGGAGATGATTTATTTGTTACTAACTCCCAAAGATTACAAAAGGGGATTGACCAAAAATCTGGTAACGCCATTTTGATTAAACTGAATCAAATTGGTTCTCTGACGGAAACATTAGAAACTATTGATTTAGCCACCCGCAATGGTTTCCGCTCCGTAATTAGCCACAGATCCGGGGAAACAGAAGATACCACTATTGCCGATCTAGCTGTAGCTACCCGTGCCGGACAAATCAAAACAGGTTCTCTGTGTCGCAGCGAACGGGTAGCAAAATATAACCGCCTATTACGGATAGAAGACGAATTAGGGGATCGCGCCATTTATGCTGGTGCTGTAGGTATGGGACCGAAGTAGGAGGAAGGGAGGGAAAGAGTGAAAGCTATTAACTTCTGTCTCCTGCCTCCTGCCTCCAACTTCTAAGGATAAAATCCCAACTTAGGTAACCCTAGGGTTTCATCCCAACCCATCATCAAATTCATACATTGCACAGCTTGACCCGCTTGTCCTTTAATCAAATTGTCGATTACTGACATGACGATAATGCGACCTGTACGCGGGTCTGCTTCGATACAGATGTAGCAAAGATTGCTGCCACAAGCCCATTTTGTTTGAGGATAAGTACCAGGATTACAAACTTTTACCCAAGGGGAATTACGATAAAAAGCCCTGTAAATGGTAATTAAATCGTCCCGAACTAAACCAGGATCGCGCAACGTAGCATAAACTGTAGATAAAATACCCCGTACCATGGGAATCAGGTGTGGTGTAAATTGTACCGTAACTTCATGCCCTGCCAATTCACTACAAATTTGCTCAATTTCTGGGGTATGGCGATGATTAGCTACACCATAAGCACCAAGGGAATTATCTGCTTCGGCAAATAACATATTTACCTTACCCTGTCTACCACCCCCAGATGTACCGGATTTAGCATCAATAATGGCAGTTTCCGGCACAATCAACCCCTGTTTGAGTAAGGGTGATAGTGCCAAAAGACTAGCAGTAGGATAGCACCCAGGACAGCCAACTAACTGTGCTTCAGCAATGCGATCGCGGTACAGTTCTGGTAGTCCGTAAACTGCTGTGGCTGCCACTTCACTATCCTGTCTTTCCTTGCCATACCAACTGCTGTAGGTTGATAGATCCCGGAATCGATAATCTGCACTTAAATCTAAGACTTTGCAACCCTTCTCAATTAATTGGGGTGCGAGATGACAAGCCAATCCATTAGGTAAGGAAAGGAATACCACTTCACTACGTTGTGCAATTGTATCTGGATCTAATGTTTCAATTTCCAGGTCACATATATCAGCTAAATGGGGATAAATATCCGCAAATGATTTACCAGCACTAGTTTCCCCACCTAAATAAGCCAATTCCACTTCTGGATGATCCATTAGTAGCCTGACTAATTGCACTCCGCCATAACCTGACGCGCCAACAATACCAATGGGTACGCGCCTAAAATTGCCCATGATATAAAATCCTTACTTTTTCTGTATGAGTTGCTGTTTTTCTATCGCCATTCAATCAGATGCTTTCACTACACAAAAGGTCGTTTAGCACTGAATTGGCTAAGTTTTAATTGGGAATTAAGCAATAAGGTTAAGGAACAGGGAATATAAACCCCTCAAATTAATTCTGGTGAACCTTTTTCCCTTACCCTATTTGTTAAGATATATAAGCTTTGCCCACCCCAAATAACTTAAGTACTAAGAACCAATTTTAGCTGGATATATCTCCGTTATGTTATCGAATCATTGCTATTATCCTGCTGGTGGCTATTAAAAGAGTTACAATCAATTTATGAGCATTTGTTAAAAAAATTACTTTTATGAACTGGTAGTCTCTGTGTCGCAGTCCAATCAAGAATGGCAAACACCACAAGTAGGAGAAGCAGATGTAAATCTCGATCCTAATGGTGTAGCCTTGTCAACTACAGATTTTAAATTTGATTCTATTGATGCCGCTTTAGCTGATTTAAAAGCGGGTCGTGTCATTGTCGTGGTGGATGACGAGAACCGCGAGAATGAGGGCGATTTAATTTGTGCAGCCCAATTTGCTACCCCCGATACGATTAATTTTATGGCTGTGGAAGCTAGGGGGTTGATTTGCTTGGCAATAATGGGCGAACGCTTGGATCAGCTAGATTTACCATTGATGGTCAGTAAACTTACAGACACTAATCAGACTGCTTTTACTGTCAGTATTGATGCTGGCCCTCATTTAGGAGTAAGTACTGGCATTTCGGCGGAAGACCGTGCCCGTACTATTCAAGTGGTACTTAATCCAGACACGAAATCAGAAGATTTACGTCGCCCAGGACATATTTTCCCCATCCGTGCAAGAAAAGGGGGAGTCTTAAAAAGAGCAGGGCATACGGAGGCATCGGTAGATTTATCCCGATTAGCTGGCTTATATCCTGCGGGGGTAATTTGCGAGATTCAAAACCCCGATGGTTCAATGGCACGTTTACCCCAATTATTTGAATATGCTCGCCATCATCAATTAAAAATGATCAGTATTGCTGATTTGATTAGCTATCGCCTACAACACGATCGGCTAGTGATTCGTGAAACTGAAACTCAGTTACCTACACAATTTGGTCATTTCCAAATTTATGCCTATCGTCACACCCTGAATGGCACTGAGCACGTTGCCATCGTCAAGGGAAATCCAGAGGAATTTGGAAATAAACCAGTCATGGTAAGGATGCATTCTGAATGTTTGACTGGTGATGCTCTGGGTTCCCTGCGTTGCGATTGTCGGATGCAGTTAATAGCAGCCTTGAATATGATTGAAGATGCAGGGCAAGGTGTAGTTGTATACTTACGTCAGGAAGGGCGAGGCATTGGCTTAGTGAATAAGCTAAAAGCTTATGCCTTACAAGATATGGGTCTTGATACCGTAGAAGCTAACGAGCGTCTGGGTTTCCCTGCCGATCTGCGGGATTATGGTATGGGGGCACAAATGCTAATGGATTTAGGTGTGCATAAGATTCGTTTAATTACCAATAATCCTCGTAAAATTGCCGGATTGAAGGGGTATGACTTGGAAGTTGTGGCTCGGGTTCCTTTGTTAATCGAATCTAATGATTATAATTCCAACTACTTAGCTACCAAAGCTAATAAATTGGGTCATATGCTACTGCAAACCTATTTAGTTACGGCAGCTCTCCACTGGCAAGATGACCCACAAAGCATAACAGAACGTTACCAAAGACTGGAAAAAGTGAGGCATCTAGCAAAAACCTATAATTTATTGTTGCAGGAAGAAGCTCGTCCCGTTGCCATCGCTTTATTTGATAAACCCTCATTAACAGTACATTTAGGTTTCGATCAACCCCTAGTGGCATCTCCAGATTGGTATCAACAACAAGGTCATCCGTACTTATTAGCGATCGCACAAATTCTAGATCATTTGGTAAGCTTACCTTATATTCAGAAATTAGAATTTCTCGTGTCTCCTGGTACAGATCCCTTGAGGCATGTGCAAGTACAGTGTGTTCGGCAGAGTTTCTCCTTGAATCAGTTACCTTCCTCTATTTGTGACAACCTGGAGAAACAGCAGATTTATAGCTTTGTAAAGTAAAGAAGCTTTCTTTTTCTGGCGTTGCATAAGTGCGGGATGAATTAGGGTTTCAAACCATTGAGAAATCGTTGAAAATTTAGTGAAATCATCCCGCACTTATGCAACGCCCTTTTTCTCAATTGCAAGCAATCGCAATGGGAATCTTTATCTGTCATATATCCATTGTATGAGGGCAAGCATTGCCATTACAGCCAACTTAAGGTGAAATTATTACCCAGTCTTGTTCCCATGTTCTATGTGGAAGCAATATTTAGGAGGCTCCAGCCTTCACAAAGCCACAGGAACGAGCAAGTCTCAGGTGCTTTTGAATATTGGACACATCGCCATAAATTTGCCGAAGAAAGTGGCAAAACCCGATTAACAGATGAAATCTCATTTTCCATACTTGGTGGGGAAGTAGTGGAATTTATGTCAGGTTGCTTGATCCAGGCACAGCTAGAAAGTATGTTTTGCTTCCGTCAGCAAGTTACAAAAAGAGAGTGTGAGGAATAAGAAATTTTATATTTTGAATTTTAGATTCAGAGACACCATCAAAAACCAAAGTATGTAAAGATAAGTAAATGTGGAACGTGTATGTAAGCGAGGTTATTGAAATATGGGCGCTCCTTTAAGGGTGTTTATGATTTGTGAACCAGATAAAACCGTACCTTTATTTACATAGTGATAAGTCGCGTTGCTGAATCAGGGCATGATTTCACGAAAATTTCAAAGATTTATCAATGCTTTCAAACGCTAATTCATCCCGCACTTATGCAACGCCACTTATCAGTTTTCTCGCCTATCTACTTAAGTTTTAAGAATACAATTTGTTGCTAGTAAAATGTAAATAGAACAATCTTATGCAAACTATAGAAGAATTAAAAACAACTAATCACGTAAAAATTGATGTACAAGGTGAGACGGATAATCGCAATATCCCAATTCAAAAAGTGGGTATTACTGGAGTTGCTTTCCGCTGCTTAATGAAACTTGGACAAGTTGAGCTACCAATGCAGGGAAAAGCTTCTTGCTATGTGCATTTACCTAGCAATAAAAAAGGTACTCATATGTCTAGAATGGCAATAGAAATTTCTAATTATCAAGATAAATTATTGGATTATAAATCGCTCTTTGAGCTGTGTCATAATCTGAAGCAAGTTCTTGAAACTGATGGGGTATATCTTGAACTATCTGGCGAGGTCGTGAGGAAAAAACTTGCTCCAGTCACGGGTATTACAGGTTACGAATCCTTTAATTTAGAATTTTATTGCAGATATGAGAATGACACTTTTACACCTTTTATGAAGCTTGGTATTACAGGCACTTCCCTCTGTCCCGCATCCAAGAAAAACTCCAAATATGGAGCGCACAGCCAAAGGTCAAGAGTTAATTTAACAATTCCTTTCAAAGAGCATACTGATGTAGCTTTCTTTATTGACTTAGTAGAAAAGAATCTAAGTTCTAGCGTATATCCTGTACTAAAAATTGCCGATGAAAAGTTTGTTACAGAAACCGCTTATGAAAATCCTAAGTTTGTAGAGGATATTGTCAGAAGTATAGCGTTTGCTCTCAAACAGGGGAACTATGATTTTAAATCAGTCGAATGTACAAACTACGAAACTATTCACACTCACGATGCCTACGCAGTAATTGAGGGTAGGTAAAAACTAATAGAGCTGTTGGGGAATCAAATCAAAAATCATTGAAACCTAATCCGAATAATACTTTCATCGATATTCTATCCAAATCTCTATTTCCCAACAAGTCTAATAATTATGACCGGTATAGAAACGGATGTGTACTATAATTTACTTAGAAGTACTACAAAAATAACTAAAATAACTGTTTCAAAGTCTGCCATAATCGTTGAATCTAAAGGAACAAGGTGTTTAAGAATTTTCCGACCAGAGGTAGGACTCCTGTAGATTACTTTTTCGGTTTTAAACTCCATATTGCAGATACCGAACACGGTAAAATCTTAAATGTGATTGTCACCCCTTCATCACAAGCTCTTGTCACATAAGCCTTCAATTATTGAGACAATTAACGACCAACTCCACAACATTTCTCAGATTCAGCATTCCAGACATCGTAGAAGCGCTCGGCGCGGCTTTCCGTAGAGTAGTCCTGTTCATTTTTGCGTCCATATTCTATATGGATTAATCGCTTATTCCCATCAACCCAACAAGCCCAGCCTGCATATGGACTGGATTTTATCTCAACCCGCTTAGCCTGAACTCAAGTTATTTAGCTCTGTTGTCAACTGGTAAGCAAAAAACTACTCAATCTACAAAATTAACATTACACCCGAATTTTATCTGCTTGTAGACTATTCTTTTCCTGGCTCAATACTGGTTCACGGAAAGAGTGTAACAGACTCAAAAGCTTATTAAAACTAAAGCTGCGGGGATCTATTCTTTGTCCCAAACTATCTACAGCACGGTGAGTAGTGATACGATTATTAGGCACTTGACTTTGAGCAATTAACCAAGCAAGAGATTTATATTGCACATCCCGATAGGCACTATGGGTAGGTTGATGATTCCTACCAATCCCATCACGGGCGGTTTCTAAAGAAACATGGTAGGCAAAATTATTCACAGAGGATCGTAATTTAGGGTTAGTTTTGACAGTCTCCCTACCAAAAGGTCCCGCAAATATGGAGTTACCCGCACCAAAAGCTCGATTATTTGGGGGAACTATATAAATAATCGTCCCATTCAAAGTAATTAAAGCATGCTAGCTGACTTGCTTGCTATCTTCAGTATGGGGAGTACGGAAGGTATTAATAGCACTCCTCGCGGTAGAAGCAGTTTCGTGAAGAACTATAATGGCTTGATTGTTTACAGGAATGCCCCTCGCATCTTTGGCGTAGCGTTCTCCGTAATTGTTGGGATGTGCTAAAGCGATCGTATATTTTGGTGTATAACCTTTAAATGCTCTAGTCGTCTGAAATATTTTCCCTGATTTTGTTTGCGATCTTTTTATTTGTTTCTGTTTTAAGTGTTTAGATCGAGATTTTACTTGCGGTGTATTTTTAGATACTGGTTTATTTGTGAGTGCAGGACTAGGATTTGCCACACTAGGACTAGCTGGTACTGGAGTTACTAGGGTTGTGTCTGATTGCAGTTGTATATTAGCTGGACTCCAAGCAGCTGTATCTGCTGCCAAGATAGATGTATCGTTGTTATCTATGATTCTAGTTTTTCCCGTGCATAATAGCACCAAAATTAATGCTGCTAAACTCAAGTAGATCAGTATTAATCTTTTTCCCCAATTCCTGAACATAAAACCTGTAATACTGACTACCACTCTTTGGTCAGATTAACAAATAAATGCTCTGATTCCCAACTGGTTATTTTGTGATTACCTCTAACCAATCTTGAGTAGCTTGGGGACTTCGCAAATGTACTATTTGTAAATGGTTATATTCTAGTTGTTGTAATAGTGCTGGATATTCTTTACGTCGTCGCTTGTAAGTTCGCAAAACCCAGAGAATAATGGACTCGTTACTAAATGTTGTTTTCCAAGTTTCCCGATTTCCATTACATACTTCTTGCTGTGTCATAACACGTTTATAGGTGCGTTGTAAAATGCGTCTGATGAGTAGGCGTAGGGAGTAGTCAAGCAACACCACTGTATCAGCTTGACTCCAAATATAATTCCCCACTTTGCTGTAATTCCCATCTACAATCCAACTATTACCTGTCAAAGATTTTTCTACCCGTTGCTGAAAAACATTATTTGACCCCTGTACCCAGTTCGGTTCCCAGCAATCTATCCCACTAATATCGTTTTGTTAATCCAAATATGGATTGTTGGAAGAGACAAAAAAGCATCAAAACAAGCTGAAATTCTTTCCCATCTGACAACAAACAAGACGACGATATTTTTTTTGAAACCATGGGAAACAACGTTCTTGTTGTCAGATGGGACGGAAATTTTAATGGGTCTGCCCTTGTTCTTCTTTGTCTT
>CBZS010000719.1 GCA_000613065.1 Richelia intracellularis
TTAATTGGTATCGCTATCGAGGCTATCCTACTATTCCAAAAATGGTTATCCACCGAATCCAAATCAGCTTGAAAACCTTATTTTTTCGTTTTAAGTCGTTAGATTTTTCCAGATTTTTGATTTAAAACTGATTAGTGGGATAGGTTACTATCTGAAGAGATAATTTCTAGTGCAGTTTTTTCTGGATTGTCATTAGAGAAGCAATATTTACTAACAGGAAATCTGAATCAAATGTTAGCTAGTCTATAATAGAAATTAGCCACAAAAGCAGATATTGTATAAACCTCAATAGATTAATATGGATAGTGAGCACATAAATGAAATGAAGCGACTCTCTGTGTAATTAGTATTATGAGGCTTCCAGATTTACTGTTAGGTGCGGATGAAAGGACTTGAACCTTCACGCCTTGCGGCACTAGAACCTAAATCTAGCGCGTCTGCCAATTCCGCCACATCCGCATCAGTTTATAATCATAGCGTGAATAACTAACAATAGCAATAAAATTTTGAAATATGAATATGTTATGGGGTTGCGGCTCGTTGGTATAAGCTCAACGGCTAATGGCTTACATACGGATAGCTAGTCGAAGTTGGAAATTAGTCCCAGCACTTCTGATGGTTTTAGTAGGAAGCGGAGCTTTAGAACTAAATTTGTTTCAAGGACTTGACTATGTTAGCTTTCTCCTTAAGTTGACACTAGTAACTATGCTCCTTACCCTACTCCTTTATTTCTAGAGCTATGTTCGCCAAGCATCTGAACCCTTGAGCACCTTTAGCAATAGACTGAATAGGATTGCTGAATGATGGGAAGCTCGAGGCTGATGCGGTAAGCCCGCCCTGGTGTAAGGGTTTCCCTACGATCCATGTGGCTGAGGTCCCTACAGGGTTTCTCATTCGCCATCAGGGTAGCAAATGGCGCAAATCGAAGGGAGGCACGAAAATTATGGTTGATGCAAATTTCAAAATCATCCCACAGTTATGCAATGCCGATTTTATTTCTACATGACTGCTACACGGGGTAAACGGTGCTTGAATCCACATAAAATTTCCCAAGAAATTGTATTTAATTTGTCAGCCCATTCATTGACATAAATTTCTGCTTGCCCGTCCTTACCCAGTAAAGTGACTACCTCTCCTGTTTGTATATCCGGAATATTACTGACATCTAACATCATTTGGTCCATAGTAATATTGCCAATCTGTGGTATTTTTTGACCCCTAACTAAAACCTGAATTTTGTTAGAAAGATTTCGCGGTACACCGTCTGCATAACCAATTCCAACAACTGCAATGCGCATATTCTTGGGGGCAATAAAAGTATGGCTATAACTGACACCAGTACCAGCAGTAATAGTTTTAACTTGAGTTACCCTAGTCTTGAGTTCTAATACTGGTTTGAAATTTATCACATCACGCAAGTGTGATGCCGGATATAAACCATAAATAGCTAAACCAACCCGCACCATATCATAATGTAAAGAGCGATCGCTCATGGTAGCGGCAGAATTAGCTAAATGTAAGCAAGGTGCTGTAATTCCAAGAGCTTGGAGTTGAGCAACAGCAGTTTCAAATCTAGACTGTTGCAATTTCATGATTGTTGTATCCTCACTATCTGCGGTGGCTAAGTGAGAATAAATACTGGCAATTTGTAATTTGGGTAACCCTTGCACTAATTGTACAAATTCTGCTGCTTGTTCCCAATTAGTACCCAATCTAGACATCCCCGTATCTAGCTTGATATGGACAGGAATAGGGGAAGGATTATTGAACCCTTCTAAGGCAGTGGAAAATATCAAAGCCTGTTGAGGGCTACATAAAGTTGCTTCTAAATTCCATTCTGCGATCGCTTGAATTTGTTCTTTGGTATGGGTCGCACCTAAAATTAAAATTGGCGCATCAATGGCTGATTCTCGCAATTGAATCCCCTCTGGAACCGTAGCCACTCCCAACCAACTAGCACCAGCTTCTAAAGCCGTTTGAGCTACGGAAATTGAACCATGTCCATAAGCATCAGCTTTTACCACTGCCATTAATTTAGTTTGGGGTGATAGTAGCTGAGATAACTGCCTAACATTATGAGATAAAGCTGCACTATTAATCTCTACCCAAGCCCTTTGGGAACACCAAGCATAGGTATCATAGTAGTAACTGCCAGAGCCTAAATCTTCAACTTGTTGATGACTTAACATTTTCATCCACTCCTCTCACACCACTTAAAACTTACTAAGCTAAAAAAGCCTTTCTGAATTAATCAGGAAGTTTACCCTCGATTCAGGAAGAGGACAAGGATCTAGGGAAAATCTCAGCTGTTATTTGGAATGAGAGTTTTCCAATCACACGTCATCACATTCTTTACCTAGAGAAAATAACTCACATACCTACTAAAACCCTAATAAAATAATATTTTCAGCCATGTACATACCATCACCAGACCTATGTATAAAATATTCTCAGAACCAAAAAGAGTAAAGATTGTGTTAGGATGTGTGAAACTAATACCCTGAGCTTTGAACAATGGGGAAAGCTTTAGTATTAAATGCCTCTTATGAACCGCTTAACATCACCAGCTGGCGTAGAGCTGCGGTGTTACTAGTCAAAGGAAAAGCCGAGCGGATAGAACACAATGGGAAATTAATCTATACGGGTTTTCCTCTGCCAACAGTAATCCGACTTCTTCACTATGTACGAGTGCCTTACAAAGAAATTCCTTTGACTAGGAGAAATATATTGCACCGTGATGGTCACACTTGTCAATATTGTGGTTACACCGGAGATGAATTGACCATCGATCATGTGGTACCACGATCGCGTGGAGGAGGAGATAGCTGGGAAAATCTGGTTACGGCTTGTGTTCGTTGCAATGTAAAAAAAGGGAGTCGTACCCCACAAGAAGCCCATATGCTTCTGCGTAAACCGCCGCGCAGACCCTACAGTAACTTATACTTTGAAGTGAGTAAACACCTTAAAACAGGATCTCACAGTGAATGGCAAAAATATGTTATAGGCATGTAACTGATTTATTATCACTACCTAAAAAGCCTTGTCTATTTCACATCGGTAAACCTAGACTTTCGCTACGTTAAATTCTAGGAGAACTAGGTGTGCGTCTTATTGAAAAGTTGTAATATTTTATTCCAAATGCGAGTATGTGCCTGCTAGCACTAGCGTCTTGTCCCATTAATTCTGATGGATAAGAATAATATATGGTGAGCGCCTGGCTCCTTTTTTTCAGAAAGCGAGCAAGATACTCCATAAAGCTTTGCAGTCCCCGCAGAGTAGTTTGGCAAGACAGGAACCGACACACTCCAGGTTTGCCAGCCCGTTACAGTAGAGCTCACCTCCAACTTCTTTCCGTACTACGGTAAATTATCATAATTAATTACGATGAACTACTAGTATATGCTCGGGTGAGATTCTCTATTTGATGGCAAGATCAAAAAACATACCGCAGATAAAGTGTATACTTTTAACCAAGAAAAATTAAATATATCAATAAATTTGCTGATATATTTAGTCCTGATTAGTATTTACTGTTGTTCTAACCCTAGATAAATCAAGTATACTTTAAACGGCTAAAACTTGGACTTTTTTAAATGTCTGAAACTCGAGAGTCAATAAGCTGTTTAACTTCTTCTGCTTATCAGTATTAGCGGTAGCAATGCAGTTAGAGATTGCTGCCGCTAATACTGCAAAATTAGCATAGTACTTAGAGTATAAACATTTATTTCTAAGAAATTTACAAAATCTTTCAATCAAATTTAATTGTGGAGAATAGCAAGGTAAATAACATAGTTGTATACCTACTGATGTCGCATAGTTTTGTACTAATTTACACTTCTAATATCTGGCATTATCTAGTACAATAACAATTGGTTTATTTAACCCCAGATTAGCTAATTTAAATAACAACTGGCACAGACTTTCTGAAGGGCACCTCGATTAATCAAGTCTTAGGTTATCTGAGGGGGTTCGAAGAACTACAAGAAAGTGAAGTTGGGCAAAAAATAGCTCAACCGGAACGATTTCTAGTTGTAATCTGGCTCAAGAGAGCCAATTTAGACGCAATTATCCCACAGCTTTAGGATTTTGATTCTCCCAAAATACATAACGTTTGAAGTTATAGACTAAATTCTTCACTCCAATAGTCGCCTTGACTGACTGCTTACCAATGGAACCCATTAACTTGCCTCCCATTTCATTAACCCAGTGACCAAAAACCTGTTCGACCTTAGCTCTGACTTGAGAACGCTCTGGATTATCTTCTTTGTGTTTTGCAGTCAATGGATGATTGCCGTAGGCTCGTTCATGAATGTGACTGAGGAATTGTAAAATCTGTAGAATCCATTCAATAGATTCACTACCATAGGCACTATCTGCCCAAACCTCTTCCCCCTGGTTTTGCTCATCCAACAGTACCCCTAACACTTGGGAATCATGCACTGAGGCATCCGTGACTTCATAGCGACGAATAAAACCGTACTCCACATCGATACTGATGTGGTTTTTATCACCAAAGGAACTCTGACCATTATTTTTTGTCCAGGGAGCATCGGTATCCTTCTGGGACAAGCGATGAGGCTTTTGCTGCCAACTTTCCGGAATTTCTCCTTGGGCAAGTTTTTGCTTCTCTTCCTTAGTATTATGCTGCTTGGGAACTGGAATCAGTGTGGCATCTACTATTTGACCCCCCTTAGCTTGGTAGCCTTGGTCTCTCAGGTCGCGATCAAA
>CBZS010000720.1 GCA_000613065.1 Richelia intracellularis
AAACCTTTACAGGGAATTGCTGAGGGCTTTCTGCAAATATTAGATAAATTTCCAAATACAGCTTTGTTGCTACCGCTACACCGTAATCCTGCTGTAAGAGAGCCATTGCAGACATTACTGGGTAATCATCCCCGGATTTTTCTCACAGATCCCTTAGACTATGGGGAATTAGTGGGAGCGATCGCGCGTTCATACCTTCTGTTAACAGACTCTGGTGGTTTGCAAGAAGAAGCGCCCAGTTTAGGGAAACCAGTATTAGTATTAAGGGAAACAACTGAAAGACCAGAAGCCGTAGGAGCTGGTACGGCAAAGTTAGTAGGAACTAAACCAGATCAAATAGTTGCGTTTGCATCTGAGTTACTTACTAATCCGGTACTTTATCAAGCTATGGCAAATGCCATCAATCCCTTTGGTGATGGTCATGCGGCCGAAAAAATATTACAAATTGTACAGAATGATTTACAAATTTAACTAGTGTATAAAAGAAGTAATAAGGAGGTGGAGGACAATCTGCGGCTTCATCTAAAGTTGGTATAATCTAGTTAAGTATTGATATATTTAATAATTTAAAAGTATCCTATTGTAAGCGGTATGGTGGGGATTGAGTTAAGTATGATTTGATTGCAAAATTGGAATCTCAACAACAAATTCTGAACTCTTCCCTTCCTCGCTAGAACAAGATATTTGACCATGATGTTTATCTACAAGCATCTGATAACTTACAGAAAATGCTAAGCCTGTACCCACACTAACAGGTTTAGTGGTAACAAACGGATAAAATCATCTTTGTTGCACTTCTGATGCCATGCCCATAGCATTATCAGCAATATGGATATCAATTTTGTCGTTATCTATTATTTGAGTGGTGATGGTAATAGTTGGATGTGCTTGGCAGCCTTTGTAAACGGACTTACCGGGTGACAACAGGGCTAAACAGCTTGTTTCATAAGGGATAGAGCATGAAATCCACGCTGCGAATGGAGTCGTTTATGGGG
>CBZS010000721.1 GCA_000613065.1 Richelia intracellularis
CTGCGGTTTGGATTAACTCAAAAGCTATTTTTGGTTCCAATTGACGGATTTGATTTACAGCTTTTAAACGTTTGCCTAGATCTTCAGAATCTAGTAAATCTTTAACAGATTCGGGGGTAATGCTCATGTAGTTCTCTTGGTAAAATAACAGGATCGAAATGGTGAGGTAGGTAAGGAGAAATATTAATTTTCAATCCAAAATCCGAAATCCAAAATTGACTATTCTTGACTGCCTGCCATGGCGCGAATAATATCACCACGGGTAAGAATACCAACAACCTTACCAACACCGTCAAGTACTGGTAATAGATGCACATTGCGATCGCTCATGGCTTTTGCCGCTTCCTTAAGGGGTTTATCTGCTGTAGTAGTAATGGGATTCTGACTCATTACTTCTCCCACAGTTTGACCGAAAGGCTTATGTAAATAACGCTCATAGGTGGTGGGATTTTGCAAGTAAATTACACTATCTAGAAAGAAACATAATGTATGCAGGTGGAGTTACACCCGTTCCTTGGCACATTAAGTCAGTTTCCGAAATAATACCCACCAATTTACCCACATCATCAACTACAGGTAATCCACTAATACGTTTTTCTGCCAAAATTTGAATGGCTTCCTTCAAAGGTGTTTCACGCCGGACAATAATTGGATTGCGGCTCATCACATCGGCTACGGTTTTAGGCATTTGTTTGGTAAGACCTTTTATTAACCACTTTGGCATTATTGTAGAAAATTGCAGCCCTTTAACAGATGGGGTGCAATAGATTGTTACTCAAGATATATCTTGTACTTTCTCTATTTACCTAGTAGTCAAGAAATTTTGGAGAACCAGATGTCCTTGTTCTTAATTGGTGCTAACACAGGGAGGAAGTAATGACAGACCATAATTTAACGTTCGTTACTGATCGCAACCAATTTCATAATTCTATGAAATAAAGAGGAAAATCGTACCTTGCTTGTTCGGTTCTACCACTTTCATTGAAATACAAACAACTATACCCTCATAAGTAGTGATAAACCTGCCTATACGCTTTCATGTCACTAGCAAATCAAGGGGTGAAATCGGTGTACAAATGGATATTGCCAAATCTAGAAGAAATTGTAGCCGCCAATCAATCCACTGTAATTGAATGCTCAAATGCAAAAGCTCATCAGCAGTGGCAAATTAGCCTTGCAGCAGCAGAACAAATGCTGTTAGATAGTACTGCCGGTAATACCGAAAATAATATTCCACCATTGGTATTTACAGGACCAGTCCCTGTATTTAGTCATCCCCGACTTACTCCCCACCTGCAAACCATCACTTTTACAGCCAAACCATTTAATCCGTTGGCACTGATGCCATTCCATATGCCTGGTATTGATGCGAATTTTGGACCAGCCACTCCCGAGGAATCAGTGTTACCCCTGCTACCTGTAGATCCTTTAGCTCAAGAGCAATTTTGCCTAATTTTTACAGATCAGTTTAGATTACTACTAGTTTTGACCGCAGCAGAAAATGGTAGTCGTAATTTTCAATTTTCCTTTGAACCAGAATTCATTCAGCAAGCATGGCAGGCATTAGGGGCAAGGGTAATACTCACTAATCCCAATTTGTTCGCCAATTTAGAACTATTAGTTAATAAGTACAGCCAAGAATCGCCAGATTACCACCAGGTTTTACAGTTTAGTCAATTGTTACTAACCAATCTGCCAGAACCAACAACAGAGGATATAGCCAAAGAACAGGATGATAAAGAATGCTCTATATCTGATACCCTCTGTGATGTTCAGGAAAGAGAAACGGTGGATAAAAGGATTGAAAATGGTTATCATGCTAATGGCAAACAAGATGTGGAACTATTGCAAGCTTTTGCCCATGAAGTTCGTACTCCACTAACAACAATTCGCACCATGACGCGGCTGTTATTAAGGCAGAAAAATCTACCCGAAAATGCAATTAAGCGTCTTAAAATTATTGATCACGAATGCACCGAACAAATAGATCGTATGGAATTATTATTCCAAGCCGCAG
>CBZS010000722.1 GCA_000613065.1 Richelia intracellularis
GTATGGAACTACCCAATACGCGGAAAGGCCATTGTGGTAAGTCAAATATGTACAATCCTTTGAGGAAGAATAGCCCAGAACTACCAAAGATTAAACCACTAGATAAAGACCAACTCCAGGCAAAGGGGAAGTAAACCCGCAGGAACCAAGCTAACAGGTAGGAACCCACAACCATGAGAAGTTTTGGTAACAATGCATAAGCACCACCATCAATCCAGAATTTAGGATTGAGATAACCATTTTCTCGCAACCACCGGAAAAAGTCTTGGAAGCTTATTTGTCCTTGGGATGCTAGTTGAACAGCTTCTTCTGCGTTGAGTTTACCCGCACCGTAGTAGTTTAAGCCATCATCTGCCACTACCCTGGCGGATTTTTGTAATACTTGCAGTACTGCTTCTGGCTCTTTGATACCAGTAGACTTAATCAATGCAGCTACACCCGCAACGTGGGGTGATGCCATACTAGTACCTTGTAAACCAACTAAAACTGCATTACCAGTTTCCGGGTCAATAGTTTCTTGTAAGATTTGACCTGCTTCACTACCACCAGGGGCAGAAATATCTACACCCGCACCATAGTTAGAATAGGGTGCTTTCTCCCCATCCGCACCAAAGGAAGAAACACCGATAACATGGGTATAACGAGCGGGATAAGCAGCGGAATTTTCGTTTTCGTTACCAGCAGCAGCAATAATTACTACACCCTTTTTATAGGCATACTCAATTGCTTCTTGCATTAATTTACTTTCTCCACCGCCACCTAAGCTCATATTAATCACATCTGCCTCATTATCGGCAGCAAATCTGATGGCTTCGGCGATGTCAGCAACTGTACCACCACCGTAATCATTTAATACCTTCAAGGGCATGAGCTTAGCTTCATAGGCTACCCCCGCTACACCATAATTATTGTTGGTAGCTTGGGCAACAGTACCTGCTACGTGGGTTCCATGTCCATTATCATCATCGGCTGCTTCTTTATCATTGACAAAGTCATAGCCTTTGACAAATTCAGTTTCGGTCAAATCCTTAACTTGGGTAACACCAGTGTCAATGACAGCTACTGTGACTCCACTACCCTTATTTTGGCTCCAAGCACCTTCTACACCAATATTATGCAAATTCCACTGCTGGCTGTAATAAGGGTCGTTAGGGCTGGTAGTATTAGCCGCAGAAGGGTTAAATCCTCCGTTAGAAGAAACCTTTTCTTGGGTAGGAATTTTGTATATGTAGTTGGGTTCGATAAACTCTGTATGTTTAGAAAACTCAGACTTGCTTAGGTCTTTTAGCCGTTGGTGATCGCCCCTGATAATATAAACATTATCCTTAGCCGAAAACTGGTTATCCAGCCTGGGTGTAACATTATATTGTTTAGCGATCGCTTTTAAGTCCTGTTCGACTAATTCTTTGGGGATATCTTCCCGAAAATCTAACAGAATAGTCTCAAATGTTCCTTGTGCTGCCAATCCCTGAAAATTCAGGAATCCGAAAATGGCTGCACTCAAACCAATAAAAAACAGACAAAATAATATAAGCTTTCTCATATCAACTCATCAAAAATTATGAAAGCTACTTTCCTGACTAAGATAACTTATTAATCGGTCATGTTCCTTGAATTCTTCAAGAAGAAGGAAAGGTTTAAAGGGAAGGGGAAAGGAATAAAATGTGAAACTTAATTAAACTTTTCAGTATATTCTTCATACAGTTAGAGATATATAACCTATGGAACGTGGTCTTTTTTGGTTGCCTTTATTAGCAGTATTTATCTGGTTAGCTTGGCAAGGAGCAAAGGAATATCAGAAGGTTGAGGCTTATCGCCTTTGGGCAGAAAAATTTGACCGAGCCAAATATGATATTCTGGCTGTAATTGGTCAGAAAGGCAACAATATTACCTGGGGAAAACCCAGTGCTAAAGAACCGACACAAACTAAAACATTTTCTTTGCTTGATGTCAACAAGATAGTTGTTTTAGTCGATGAGCAAGAGATAGATATAGAAAATATACCGACAAAAGGTCGTGCGATTGCTCTGCAATTTTTCCTGTTCGAAACTGATAATTCTATACAAATTCCGTTCACGGAAATACCCTTAGCTGTAAATTGGTGTCGATTTTTACAAGGAGAATTAGAACGTTTGAAA
>CBZS010000723.1 GCA_000613065.1 Richelia intracellularis
CCATTAATGGTAAAAGTGTTTAAATCAGAAAGGACGTTAAAAGAAGGAGATAAATATAAAACGAAAATAGAGTTAGCATCAGAAATAATTACAGATTTAATTGAAGAGAACTTTAATATCGAATTAGTACTGGCAGATAGTTTATATGGTGAAAGTAGTCAATTCCTGAGAAAACTAGATGAATTGAACTTAGCTTATGTACTTACAATTAGAAGTCATCACCGAGTCTGCTTGCCAGTAGGGCAAAGTATTATATAAAACAAGTTGTGTAAATTGGAGAGAATATTTAGTAATCAAAAATTAGAGACTAGATACATTAGATAAATAATTGATGAGGAAAAACAGTCATAACTTACTGGGAAATAACTAATCACCCAGAAACAATGCCAGAAAATTCTACCTACTTCCTAATCGCGAATCTTCAAGGAAGTTTGAAAAAGACTTTAGGTAAATTATATGGATTAAGAACTTGGGTATCATATGGGTTTCGTCAGTGTAAAAAAAATTAGGTTGGATAGATTATCGGTTTACAAACTTTCAACATATTGAGAGGTGGTGGGAGATTATTTTTTATGTTTACACGATAATTAGTTTGAAGTCTCCAGCATTATTAGCCTTAAATAAACCTTGTCAAGTTAAGACTGAGCGGCAAATAAATAGTCATATTTATCTTTCGAATCATCAACAATGGAATCATTAACGTGGATAGAATAATGTTTTAAATAATCTGTGTATAATCGTCCAAACACTCTGACTCTTTTGGTATATTTATCCCTGGATTTATATTTTTCTTAATTCAAAGTTATGACTGGGATTCAATCATTTAATTGCTGGAATGAATCAATTAAAATCCTGTTATGTTTCTGGATTATTTAGCTCCTGAAGTATTGCTTATTCAGAAGAGTTACAGAATCTTTTGATACTTTGAACGACTAAAAGCTGGACTTTTGTATAGCGGTAATAACAAGTATTATAAATTAATAAACAATATTACTTGAGAAACGAGGTAAAGTCTAATGTAAAAAATAGATTTTACGCAATAAGACATTGATAAACTTCATTATGAATGATATCATTTTCCTCATCCATTAGTACGGAATAATATGGAAGTTATCTATCTAAAAAGTCAGGGTATAAACTATATTTTTTTTTACTTGTGTAAAATATAACAAACAACATTAATTCATAGTTTAGATTAAACAATATCAATCAGGAAGAGTAGAAGAACTAAAAAAATACACCACAAAGGACAGCCAAGTGAATTAAATCAGTATAGTCATATTTTGAAAGAATATTTTGAGAAACATCCAGCTATAAGTATTGCAGAAGCGAGTGATGCCATTGAAAAAATAACTGGTATTAAGTGCAGTCCAACTCAGGTAAGAGAATTTCTGCTCAGAACAGGTTTGCGTTGCTTAAAAGTGGGGTATGTGCGGGGAAAGTGAGTAGATCCAGAAAAGATTGAAGAGGTATAAAAACATAGACAATAAAAGCTATAACTATTACTGGAAGAAGCTATTAGCGGAAATAAAGTAGTTTTTTTTGTTGAGGCAGCCCACTTTGTACATCAAGCAGACTTAGGATTTTTATGGTGTTTTACAAGAAGATTTATCTGTTGAGCTTCCGCTGGAAAACTATTTAATGTTTTAGGAACAGTTAATGCAGTGACAAAGGAAATAATTCCAATTAAAAATGAAACTTATATGAATTCAGAAAGTCTGTGCGAGTTGTTATTTCAATTAGCTAATCTGGGGCGAAATAAAGC
>CBZS010000724.1 GCA_000613065.1 Richelia intracellularis
GAATATCGGTACCCACCTGGTTTAACCAGGTCAAAAACTTAGGTAAAACGGCGTTGTGGTAAACTAACTATTAAAAGCCCCCCTGTAACACACTGGAGGGCTTTTTAATTTTGGTATGCTGAATAAATTTAAAACTGTTTATTATCTTGTAAAATTTATCAGATAATTCTTTCATAAAAAACTACAAGATAAGTAAGAACATAAGAATTGGCATCTCAACTCTGCTCGACAGGTGTAGAGTTGAAACCTTATATGGTAGTGGGAGCATCTTTCTCCCTTTATGTATAAAGCCAACCCTTATAAATGTGTTGATAATTCCAAAATCTTATTTAATTCAAACCAGACGTATATAGGGCGGTTTATGCACAAGGTGGGCAGGATGCCCACACTGCAAATTGAAACATTCGGGACGGTTCCGAAGACCCAAAGTTAAATCATTTTTAAATCAGCATACTCTGCCAATAAATCATCACTAGTTAGGGTATCTCCCTCAGACTGGGGAGTCCACAGCACTTCAATAGCTAATAGTTGATCCCGAGGTAAACTACCTATTTGGCGTAAAGCCTGACGCAAATCATCAGCATTATTAATTACTGGTAGCGTAGTTTTCCCTAGAGTAGCTGCTAGTAAAGTGACAATGATATATTCCCCTGGTCCCGATTGAATTAAATCGGTAGGATTATCAACCTCAGCAGCTAGAGCATCCTGGTTTAAAACAGACTTAAGTTGATTATTCACATTACTGAGAGTCTCCTCAGTAAATTTGCTCCGTTCTGCTAGTGCAAAACGATTAAACTCAGTTTCCGCAGCATTCAATCTTGCTTGCTTATTACTACTACCTGCATACACCCAATATTCTGGATGGCGGAGTAATGCCAAACTAGCCTCCTGTAATATTTCTGACCTACCCTGGAGAGTATTTGTATCAGCTTTTTCGGCGATGGTATTCAGTTCTGGTTGCAAAGAACGGGCATTTGCCAATAAACCTACTTGTAAACGACTTACAGATACGGTTGGGTTACTTTCATAACTAACCTCTTCCCCATCTCCACTTACACGACGGAAAGTTTGCATCAATAAATTAGCGATCGCAATAAAAATTAAGATGCTAAATAAACGGCCAAAACCTCCCCCAATTCCCCAAAAAGGAAGCAAGAAAGGAAAACCAAATCCAGCACCGGGATAGGGAGCATAGTAACCACCACCAGGAGCGCGAGTCCTTGGGGTATAGGTACGACTACTGGGCATTGTGAAAGAACCACCCCCAATTCTACCGCCACTACGGGCTGCAAGGGCTGTATCTGCTTGGCTGAGTGCTAGTACAACCACTAAACACACCAGAAAAAGGGGTTTTAAAATTGATTTGACTATCTGTTGTATATTTTTACTCATAATCTACTGAGCAGTACATTTAGGATCTACTTGAATGCAACTACATGATTATTTTGTTTGTTATGGAAAATGAATTTTGGACTCATATTCTCAATCTACCGCGATCGCTGTGTAAAGGTAGGTTATATCAAAAGCTCTGATGTGCTGATAACCGTACACTGGGATTTCATATTTTGGATTGGATAAATCTAGCATCTGGCAGTGTACTGAGACTATGAAATCAAAGTTATGTGATTTTTGGTCAATTATTTAATCTTTTTTTCCGAAATGAACCAGGTATCTATCTGATTCTAAACATAGACACCAATCTATTGAAACTTTTCCCATGAAGATATTCAAGGCATTAACTACCCTTGCTATCAGTATAGGTACATTATTTGGAACGTTACCCGTTCATGCAAGGGAATGGTCACCTAAAGCAGTTGTGGATGGAGTTTATTCTGGTATCCAAAAAATTCATGCTTATCGAGCTACCCCTAGATTAATTTGGAATACAGTCAGGGGTCAACGAGGCAACTGTGGTCCGATTCGCGGTAGCCACTACTGTACTAGGGTTTATACAGTTTACATCACCAATAGAGATATCCGCATGCCTTATCAACACGGACATGCAGCCTTTGCTTACATTATTGCCCATGAATATGCCCATGCAATGCAAACTCCTTATAGGTTTGGTCGAGGAAGAAGTTATATCACGGAATTAGAAGCTGATTGCTTAGCTGGTGTTTATCTCGGATTAATTCCTAATATTGTATTTGACAACAAAGATATTAGAGAAATCGCCACCTTTGCCCATAGAATTGGTGATTATGCATGGGGTAGTGAATATCACCACGGCACACCAAAACAAAGAGTTAAGGCGGTTGTAATTGGCATGAAAGCTTCTGTAAATGGTAAAGGAGTCTCGGCTTGTCGCGTTTAACACGATGTCTCAATCGGAAAACATGATAAAAAATGAACAGTTGTAAGGTCCCAGGGTAAACTTTTCACACCCTGACATCCATATATTATTCTCTGATAGAACGCTGTCTTCTAGGTGAAGACTCTGGCTTGACTTGGGATATATTGCGTTTTAATTCTGCTGCGATCGCTTGTAAGTCACTGGCTATTAACTGTACATAACTAGAGGTCACATTACTCGCAGCTAAAATAGCCCTAGTATCATTAATCACTGCTTGCACTTCAGATTGGGGAATATTAGCACTATTTAAAACTGCCTCAAGATCTTGAGACAATTGATAAATTTTTTGGTTAGAAAGCTCTCCATCATCTAAAGCTGCTGCCAAATCATTGGCTAATTTTTGTACGCTAGCTTGGGAAGGCTTAGTCGTTCCTTCTGCTAAAGTCATCAAACTATCTGCTAACTGCTGTTTGTGCTGTGGTGTTACTTCTGATTTACCCTGAATTGATTGTAAATCAGCTTTTAATTTATTTATATTTTGCTGTTGCTGCGGGGAAGGTTGGGGTTTGCTAACGCTGGGACTAGATTTTTCTGTGGTGGGGATACTTCTGCCCTGTGTTCTACTTATTTGTGCTTGCACCGGAACCAAGGAAGTACTCAAAATTAGCGCAGTTGATACAGCGTTCGCATGGAAAATTGGTAATTTCATAACTTGGGCATTGTTACGTAAATTTACTACATGCAATGTGTTAATTGTACGCAGAGTTAAATTCACTTGCAGCAACCAAGCTTTAAGGGAACAGCCCAAGCAAAAGTTTTCTACCCCTGCTCTTATGAGGTAGAATGGTGGAAAAGTATAGATGAAATTAACTCTCCCTCCCCTTTCTCTGAAGCAGGGATTTCCAATCCTTAATTGCATCTTCTGACCATAGCCAGTTTTGCGCCAGTTTATTTAATTGAAAATTTATTGAATCTTCTTTTAATACCATTTGCTGGAATTTAACGGCTTCATTTAAATAGACCTCTTGCTTATCAGCAGATTGTTGATGTGAATCTTTATACAGCCCCAATGCTAAACCGGCATAAGCTGTTAAATGATTGGCTGACATTTCATCCTTAGTTACGACAGTTTTGGGGGTTTTATTGGTACTAACTTTAGATGCGGCATTCAAGGCTTTAAACCAAGCATTATTGGCTCCATTTACATCACCTTCCTCATAGTAAGCAAACCCCAATGCTGTTGTATATGTTACTGAATTAGGTTCTAATTTCACAGCCTTTTCCCAATGACGGCGAGCATCATCAGCACTGTATTTGGGGATTTTAGTTTGGGTTTGAAATCGGTCCTTGTTTTGTAAGAGTTGCCAAATTAAACGTCCCCACAAAAAATGAAAAGATGGATTATCTGCTGCTTCTGAGTCTACAAATTTCAAGGCAGTGTGGGCATTTCTGAGGGCATTTCTATTTAATAGTTCTTCCACTGCTTCCAAACCTGACACTAAATCTCCTTGGGTGAATTTTTCTGTTGCGTAGGCAGTAACAATACCAGTGGCAGATGTATTTAAGTCAATATTATGTTGGTTAACAGTCGATGAAACTGAACTGGGTATGGGTGGGATATCAGGTAGGGTTGGCTGCCGATTTTGCCACCACCACCCTAAACCAAGGACAGTAGCGATCGCACCTGCACCAACTACACCAATGATATTTTTTTGACGACCTCGAAGATAAAAATTTACCCTAGGTAATTTTTTCTGAGAAGTTTCATGATTTGATTGAGTAGTGGTAGTTATTTGAGCCACACTTACACTGTGAGTATGAGATGGGTTGTTATTCTCCGCCTGAATTACAGTATTACTAACATTAACCGTCTCCTGTAACTCTGTTTGTGGTGATTGCTGCTGGTAATTTTGCTGTACTCCCCACAATGAATCTTTCTCATTTCCGTAGGTTAAACTTTCAGATATATGCTTATCTTGTATAGTTTCATCTTCTGAAAGCTGTTGTAATTCTTCTGCGAACCCAGATTCTTCCCCAGCAGCTTTTTGTTCATCCAACTGACGAAACAAATCGGAAATCATTGCCGAATCTTCTGCATAGGTGGCATCTTCATCATCAGCCAAATCCAAATTGCTCCAACTTTCTTCTCTCAACCAATCTAATTCCCAGGAATTTGGGGGAAAATTTGCAGTTTCTGCACCATCTAAAGCTAATTCTCCAGCACCAGTTGTTTGGGAGTAGATAATTGAGTTTATCAGTTGAGGATCGTATTCATCAAATAATTCTTCAGATTGGGGTAAATTGACCCCCGGACAAAGATAACCATCAAACTCTGGTTGTAGATATAAAGTTGGCAAAGCCCAGTACATTTGGTGGGAGCCATAGGCAGAAATTAGTCCCTGACGCATCCGACTCACACATAAATCTACCGGATAGCCTTGACTTAAATTACGGTAAAACAATTGCGTTAGAGTCAAAGCCACTTGATCCGGAATCCTTTCCGACATTGCCAGCACACCCCTAATACCTCGCTTGACTAGGGTTTCTGTCAGATTTTGCTCCCCGGCTTCCGCATTATCTCTATTTTGTGTCGCGACATAAGTCCCCAAGCAGGAATTAAATACAGCCACTTGGATATTATTATTTACCAGTAACCCGGCTAAATCATCCCCACTCAAGGTTTCTGTTAATCCATCTCGATTAACCAGATATATTTCACCTCCATTTAACCCCAAATTACTATGACCGGAATAATGGAGGACTTGAAAGTTTCTTTGTTCTAAAGCTTGGGTTAATTCTTCCCTTCCTGGTTGCTCTAAAACAGTAACCTGAATTTTCCCATGGATGCTAGGTTCTGCACCACCATTAGATTGACCTTCTAATTCTTGTTTGAGTTGACTAGCTTCTTGCTTGAGTAAATCCAGACGCACTTGATCATTAGGAGAAGCAATGACCATTAAAACATGGATGCCCTCTGTCTCCGCAGTGTTTAGCATACTACTTGCAAGGAAAGGAGATGCCGATTTTATCCCACTTTGGTAGCGGGAAAAAGCAATATATGGTCCTGTGGCAATGGGCGATCGCTCTTGGTGCATCACTTCCCAAGGCAAGCGAGCCAACTGGGTATCTTTAAGTCCCAAGCGCAGACGTAATACTTGCTGTTGATTTTGAGCAATACCCTGTGCTGTAATTAAGCTATCTCTGAGAGTACCTTGGAATAAGGCGTTATAGAGTTTTTGACCCAGAGCAACCAAATTGACAGAGTTTCTGGCACTTGTCTCTTCTAAATTATCCCTCTGTACTGTTGTACTTTCTTGAAAAAGTGATTTTAATGGGTCATTCATTAATTGCCCAGCGTTCGCTAACCAATCAGATACAGACCAAGTCACCAATTCCTCCGCCAAAGGTACCCCAGGTGCTACTTGTTCCGTGCGTACCAAGTAGTCATTTTGTCCTACTGGGGTTACGGAAATGTGAAATTCCTGGGTCACAACTTCTCCTGTTTGCCTCTTAAATCTGGTGGGAAACGCGATTCATTTTAGCCGATGGTTCGCTGCTTCTGGTACCTTAGATGCATCCAGTCACTGAATGTTTCAACCTTCCAGTTGTTTTACCAATCGCAGCTTTGATAAATTTATCCGGATCGTAGGATATTTACACCGAACACCGTTATTGGTAGATGCAACTTGATCTTCAAATCCCCAGTGTAACTATAACCTCTGGGGCTTTTTTTCGTTGAAAACAACAGTAATATTTGACCCCGGAAATTTTATCCGGAGGATGTTCTCTAACATAAGAACATATATTCTTAGATGCACCCTAATCATCCATTCCCCTAATTAGGTTTAAAACCTAATAGGGGATTTTTTGCTTGCATTACGATTATCGAATTTTAATTAAATTTATCTACAACATGATGGCTAATATAAAAACACTATGATTTGTTATAGAACAAATTGATAACTAATTAATTATTTGATTATCAAGCACTTAAGTGAATTTTAAACCATAAAATTCAGCCTCTCATCATCATAAATTATCCTGGTGGCAAATGCTACATCTTTTACATTCTATTTAATAAATGCACGTCAAATGATAATAACTCACTCCCCTGTTTCTTTTGTTTGAGGGATTTTTTCTTATTGTAATCATGTTTTAGCCCTTAATTTTGTCATTTGTCCGGAACCAATTAATTTCTAATGAACAATGTAGTGGTAGATGCACCCTGATAACTCATTCCCCTGGTTGGTTCACTCTGGCTGGGGGATTTTTTTCGTTATGCATCCTGAAAAATAGATTGGTAATAATATTTATCCGGATAATCAGTATAAACCGAGAACAATATAGTGGTAGATGCACCCTGATAACTCACTACCCCGGTTGGTTCATTCTGGCTGGGGATTTTTTCGTTATGCATCCTGAAAAATAGATTGGTAACAATATTTATCCGGATAATCAGTATAAAACGAGAACAATGTAGTGGTAGATGGACTCTGATAACTCATTCCCCCAGTTGGTTCACTCTAGCTGGGGGAATGAGTTATCAGTAAATAATTTGGCGTTGCATAAGTGCGGGATGAATTAGCGTTTGAAACCATTGAGAAATCGTTGAAAATTTAGTGAAATCATCCCCTGATTCACCAACGCCAATAATTTATATAGGATTTTCAGGAATTTATCCGGATACTATGTACAGTTCCAGAAGAATGTAATGGTAGATGCACCCTGATAACTTTACTCCCCGGTTGGTTCACTCTGGCTGGGGATTCTTTTGGATGCATGTGTAATAGTTGGTTCTAATAATATATCCGGATAATGCCGATAAGTCTATAAAATTTATCTGGTAGATTTGCCACGAGCACTTATTCACTCAACTTATCCAATCTTAGTAGGCTTATTACGTTTTTGGTATATTGAGTCTATAAGAAATTAGATTAGTTTGGGTTTCAGTATTTTAACTTACTATAAGCAAGATTTGACAGAAAATTTTTTGAATAATAATCTCATTTCTAGTATTGAATCAGATTTTGAGGTAAATTTATATATTCTTTTGATGACAATACTTAATATTTCTTGAATATTTCTGATGGTAGTAGCACTATTCCCATAGTATAATTACCCATGATGATAATATCCTAGCACCTTTGTGTTTACCAAATTGTTATCCAAACAATAATTTTTGAGAGTAGCAGAGCCCTATGGAATTAGCTGTAATTAAATTTTCCTCAGAAGACTGCGGTATCTGCCATAAAATGTCTTTTTATGATCGCAAGGTTGTGGAAGAACTGGGTCTGCAGTTTGTGGATGTGAAAATGCAAGAAACCGGAACATATCGCAAGTACCGGAAAATATTACTAAGTCAGTATCCTGATAAATCAGAAATGGGATGGCCTACTTATATTATCTGTGATTCTCCGGAAGGTGAATTTCAGATTGTAGGTGAGGTAAAAGGTGGACACCCCAAAGGCGAATTTAGAAGCCGTATACAGGGGGTATTAGATGGGGCTGGTATTAGTCAGAGCCAATAATTTCAAAGGATTGAACTTCTAGTGCTGGGCCAATCATGGCGATGGTCATCACATCTTTCCTAATATTTCCCGTAATTATGGCTTTTTGTCCAGTTTTGAGTAAGCTTGTGTCTGCTCCTTTGAGAATTTCATAAGCTACTCCTTCCTCTGATACTAAAGCCCATGCACCTATACCAATGTCACGGCGTTCAATTGTGCCTGTTATTCTAATGCTCATAATTCAGTATTTATAAATTTTAAGAATTAAGGGGAAAGAAAAGATAACAATAATTTTATCAATGAAAGGGGCACAAACATTCACTAGTCTCAATTTAAGGTGAAAGCTAATATAGCCAAGTCTTTGAAACAAATCGAGTTCCAAGGCTCAAGCATTGGAACTCAGTATTTGAGACTCTGCCGCTTTCAACAATAGGCAGAGATTCCGGGACTAATTTCTAGCTTATAGCTGGCAATTAGAACCTGTAAGCCATTAGACATTAAGTTGATGAGTAACCCTCCAAAGATCAACCATCCAAGAAGGGCAAAATTGTTTCTGCTACCGCTTCTGGAAACTCTTCATGCATACCCAAAGTTCCAGGAAGAGAATCACTACTAACACCTGGTAATGCTGCTAAGGCTTTCATTTCAGTCAGAGATTTAGGAGGGGATGATTCCCCTATTATCACCATCAATGGAATTGATAAGTTCTTTGCCAGTTCCAAAAATTCTGCTTGGCTATGTACTGCATCAAGAGTTCCCGTAACAAAAGCGGCAGGAGCAAATCTACCCCCTGGTAGTTGGGTATTTTGCCATTTGTAGTTGATAAAACTTGGTGTGAGTTTGGCTTCGTCTACATAAACATGCCGGCTATACATGAATTTTAAGAAGGATGGGATGGTATTGAGCTGGTACAGAGCATATCCGAGAATTGGCGATCGCACTAATTCTCTCACCATGCCAGCAATTTGCTTATTCGCTCCCATGGTTGGTAGAGGACCACGCCAGGTAGGTGCTACTAGAGATATACGTGAAAATAATGATTTACATTTTTGAGCGACGTGCAGAACATAAGCTGCACTATGACCAGCTGCTACTACTGCGATCGGGGTATCAAATACAGAGGTAACAAAATCTGCTAAAAAATTTTGGTATAAATTTGCTCCATAATTGACTTTAGGTCGGGAAGATGAGCCAAAACCAGGAAAATCGACGGTAAAGACTTGAAAATATGGGGCTAAAAGCTTACCAATACCGCTCATTTCTTGACGCATGGACACGGTGCTGAAGGCTGGTAGGAGTAATACTGGCATACCTTGACCCATTACTTCATACATAACTTGAATTGGCTGATCCTCCCATTCCCAAACAAATTCATGCATTTCTCCACCTAATTCTTGATTAGCTGAATCTGGTGGAGGGATTGCACCGGGAGATGATAAATTAGTCACCATAGAATCCGTAAAACTTTAGACTTTAAGGGGTTGAGCTACTTTTGCCCCTCATTTAGCTTGAAGGTTATTCTCCTGCACAAGCTGTTGCCTTATTTTGCATAGTTTTGAAAATGTTATAAAAACCATTGGCACGGGAAGGGGTAAGACTGACATTTAATCCTGTTTCTTGGATAAAATGTGGAGTCAACTGGGTAATTTCATCAGGTGACAATCCCTGTAAACCCTCAATTAACAATCCCACTAGCCCCTTCGTTAACTGAGAATCAGAGTCTCCTTGGTACATTACCTTTCCTGATTCCAGTGCAGCAGTAATATAAACTTGAGACACGCATCCAGTTACCTTATTTTCTGCTATTTTTTGCTCTTGTGGAAACTGCTGGAGGCGTTGACCATACCAAATTAACTGTTCGTAACGTCGTTTAGGGTCTGTAGCCCGTTGAAAACGCTGGACAATTTTGGCGAGGGCTGGTGGTAAAGAATCTGTGGTCGAGGACATAACAAGGCAAAATAATTGACGCTACCACCTTGAGTTTAAATTATCTGGGGATGAATTGTGGGTTTCGGAGAGGGAATTGATCCAGGATGTTTTTGAATCTGAATAACTTACGCCATTCTCAATAATAGTCAGAGGCTCTAAATTTGTGTTACCAGGTTCAGCCCTTGACCCAGGATTTGGATGCTAAACTTCCTAGTTATTGCATTTGGCACAAGTTATATAATGAGTGCTAGCTTAGCGATCGCCAAAGCCAAATATATATGATCTTCAGGTTCTTTAATGTGTCACAACTATATTTTGTAGTTATTTTTGGTACTGCAACACATAACTTCATGAAGTATTACCAACAAATATGAACTATTTATGCATACATATACTTTATCTTGATATTTTTTGGTACAAAAAAAACAGGCGTTGCATAAATCCGGGATGAATTAGCCTTTGAAACCATTGAGAAATTGTTGAAAATTTAGTGAAATCATCCCCTGATTAAGCAACGCCAAAAAACATTGTATTTACGACCAACAATTAAGTTTTAGGAGTACATCTGGTGTTGACATCCTCCTTACTAGCAACTGCTGCAACCACTCCCCTATCATGGAGTCCAACAATTGGAATAATTATGGTTGTATGCAATGTAATAGCGATCGCTTTTGCTAAGTCAACCGTTTCATATCCCAGTGCAGAACCAGCTTTACCATCTTCTCAATTCTTTGGTGGCATGGGTTTACCAGGATTGCTAGCGACTACATCCTTTGGTCATATTTTGGGAGCAGGTGTAATATTAGGGTTACATAGTGTTGGTAGGATTTAGTAGTCTACTAACTTCAGAAAAATTCCATGATTATTTTGTCTGAATAAAATGTGCTAGAGATTTTCTTTAGCTCATTTTTATTTGTTTTTAAACTAAAAATTTTGGCGTTGGTGAATCAGGGGATGAATTAGCGTTTGAAACCATTGAGAAATCGTTGAAAATTTAGTGAAATCATCCCTGATTCACCAACGCCAAAAAATGCTGTGCTGAAAATTAGCGACTGCATCAAAATAGCTACCTTGAAAATCAATATTTTCACTGAAAAGAGACTGGGAAAAAGTGGCTTTATCGAAAAATATATTCTCCGTAAATATACTTTCAGCCTTAAATATGAGATCCTTAAAGCTAACTGCACGGCTAAATCTCACCTCCTCCCAATTTGCAAGTTGATAAAAATTGGGTGCGACTCTTCTAGTAAGACGGGGAGTGGAACTTAGACAGGTATTGGAAGAGCTGGAGGGGTAGTAGAACAACGAGCTTTGCTTTGAGAACTTGCTTGATCAAAGGAATACCACTAGAGTACAAAGCCAGGTGATTGGGTTTATGTTCTTGTTGTAGATGAAACTGCCAATACTCATCCCAATCGCCACTGATGTATAAAGAACCCAGGGGTAAAACAGCCTCAGCACCCCTTATGCTCCATCTAGCCCCAGTGATATCCATCCTGTCTTTAATCAGCTGGCGACAAGCACGCACCCTCAATCAGCCCCGTGGCGATGGGGAATCCAGCTCTTAAGTAATCGTCATATTTGAGGTATTTGGCATTGTTAAGTAAATATCTAGCACAGGTATCCACGGGTTTACGTTCTTGGGGGGTGAGTTTGGGTAAAGTCGCACTCCGACGCATACCTGGGGCAACTGAACTTGATTTACCTTCAAGGATAAGCTGTAAACGTTTGCTCTCCCAAGCTTCTGCCTGTGTTGAAGTCTGAGAATAAAAGACAAATGCAGCTTTCCACAAATACTCAATCACATTAATAATATCCCTGTCTTAGTCCATGAGAGAGAATATTGCTGTGCTGGTAGATTAAACTCCCCATCCAAAGGAAATAGCGTATTTATTTTTCTTCCTCCATAACCGATTCTATTGGCGATTAGTGTGCCAAATAATGTGGTCAATTTCCGCGACAATTTTTTCTTGTGTGTTCTGTTTACTGAGTCTGTGCCTGCATACTCTCCCTCTATTTCATCTTGAGTGCGTTGATCAAAATATCTTTGTTTGTAACAACCGTGTCAATAGTTCCTATCCATTCTCAAGTAACTTACTCTCTATCTGGGAGTGTTCTAACCCACAAATGCTGTCTGAGTCTAACCAACTAACTATCTGTTCAAATAGTTCTCGTGCTTGTGACCAAAACATACCTTGATTTGATGTAGATCCTTGCATAGGGTGTGGAACTGTTCCTGTTTTTTCACTTTTTACAAGCCAATTCCATCAAGTACATTTTTGGCTGTCAATACTACTGTGGTTGACTTGTAATTTATTATTCTTATATCATATTCCGTACTACCAAAAGAGTCGCACCCCATAAAATTTAGCAACAGTAACATCCACCGGCTGGAGGAAAAAAGTATTTCCAAACTGTACTTGACCGTAAAATTTAGTACTTACCATGGTTAATGCACCACGGAACACCATAATATCTCTAGTAGCTCCCCCCTGGTTGTTCAATAGAGACTTACAATCTTTGGATTGAACCAAATCTAGGGATTGTCTCGTATCTTCTAGGGAAGACAGCCAACAAATGGAGCGGAGTTGTTCTAGTTGTGACTGCTCCGTAGGTGTAAAAATGGGATCGATCTATCGCTTGAATATATAAAAGAGTCCTCAAGCCTAAATCCCTACCAATAAAATCTCCTTTGACGATGGATTGACTCAAGTCTAAACCTAAGGGTTTTGTGATATTTTTTTGCAGTTATCCGCGTAGCAATTGGTAGAAGTCATTGCGAAACCTTGAATTTTCTGGTCGTAAATCAATTACCATGTCCCGTAAATCTACGGTCAAGTTTCCGTCCCTTAGCGCCGGGTTATGCAACCTTTATTGGAGAATCTCTAGGGTTAATGGCGGAGTGGAATTCTGTGTTGCTTGAGCGGGAGAAGCTAGGAATGACAACAGTAGAATCAAGATACCAACCAAGCAGTTGCGTAAGCTATTCATACCGGATATGCAACAATCCTCTTTTTGGGGAGTTTAGCTTTGGTCAATTATGCCATTCCGATTAAACATAGCAATCGCAATATCTAAATTTTGGCAAAGCATATTATGTATTCTGATATGAATCCCACACTCACTTAGGATTGCAACTCTCACAAGTTTCTGATCTTTTTCACTCACTTGTGGCATGGTTAACCATATGCTTCGTAACTTATTGATGAAGCTTAAGAGGATGTTTATAAAGGTGGGAGGTATCATACAAAAGCTCACAAGGCATATGCTGAGAATTATAGAAAACAGCACCCCGTGAGCAAATGACTAAGAATTATCCTAGCAATTTAACGTGGAACCAGTGGGAGTTAATCCCACAGCTGTTTCCAGAGGCAAAACCAGGTGGTCGTCCACGTACAACATGTATGTAAGCAGTAGTAAACGCGATTTTATACTTACTGTGTCAAGGATGTACATGGCGGGCATTACCAGGAGATTTCCCACCTTGGTCTACAGTCTATGGCTATTTCAGAAGATGGCGCAAAGACCTTACTTGGCTTCAGGTTCATGACAAAGTATATCAATGTGTTCGAGTAGCAGCCAGTCGAGAACCAAGTCCATCGGAACCAGCCTTTGATAGCCAATGAGTTGAAACCGCAACCATGATTTGTACGGATGTTCGTTTCGACCCAGGAAAACAAATACATGGACGTAAGCGATTTATTACCGTTGACTTGTTAGGGCTAGTTTTGCGAGTCTTGGTTACTTCTGCAAGTGTGCCAGAAGGTGCACGTTTAGCCCCTGCACCTTCTGGCAGGTTTATCAGATGAAACATAAAGTTAAAAGACTGCACACTATCTGGATGGATGGAGGAACTCGGGGGGAAGATTTTGCCCACTGGATAATCGATGTTTTTCGTTGGACTGTGGAAGTGGTTCTCAGACCCTTAGAAAAGAAGGGTTTTACCCTTTTACCAAAACCTTGGGTTGTATAACTAACTTTCGGGTGGCTCAATTGGTGTAGAAGATTAAGTAAGGACTATGAAAGGCT
>CBZS010000725.1 GCA_000613065.1 Richelia intracellularis
TGGGATATATTTATTCAACGCAGCCAAATTACTTGAGAGTCAGTTGCCATCTCATCAACTTTCAAATCTTGAATTTATTGAATATGCCCAACAGCGGGGACGTGGTAGACCTCGCAAGGATTCTCAACCTGCGCTAATTTCCCATATTCAAGCCGAAATTTTACCCAAAGAAACTGCAATTACCATTGCCACAGAACAGGCTGGCAGGTTTATTCTTGCCACCAATTTTCTTGATGCCGACAAACTTAGCAACGAAGATGTTTTACCTGAATATAAGGCACAACAATCTACAGAACGTGGTTTTCGGTTTCTCAGAGACCCATTGTTTTTTACTTCCACTCTGTTTCTAAATTAAAGGAAAAGAGTGGCGGCTTTGGCAATGGTTATCGGTTTGTGTTTGTTAGTTTACAGCCTAGCTCAGAGGGCATTACGCAAATGTCTAAAACGAGGATCCCAAATAATTCAAAATCAGTTAGGTAAAGCAACTGCCACTCCTACTTTACGTTGGGTGTTTCAATGTTTCATGTCAATTCATTTATTAACCTTCGCTTCTTTGAAACAGATTTCCAACCTCAGTGAACAGCGGTGCTGGATTCTACAGTTTTTTGGTGCTGTCTGTCGTAAATATTATCTTCTTTGCTAACTAACCTGCGCAATGTGGGTTCAACTTACTAATTGTTGCTTAGGCGTAGTCCTATATTTTATTATCCAACCAACCGGGGGCAAATATGCCCCCGGTTTTCCCTGGCAATATCGGCAAACTTAGCAATACCAAATTTTACTCTTGTTAATGGTTTTCTCTTATTCAGAATTGCCACTTGCTCAAAGTTATATTTAATAGGACATAAAAACTAGTAGTGATGGAAAAATAGGCAAAAATTAGTTCTTAGTTTATTCTGGGAGTAAAGCCATGATTTGATCAACAAAATACTGATGATCTACCACTGGTTTGGAAATATAGCCATCAGCACCGCTTTGTTTGAGAAAATTTTCGCGATCGCCTTCCATCGCGTGTGCAGTTACGAGGATAATAGGCAAAGAGGCTGTGTTGGGGTCTGATTTTAGCATTTGAGTAATTTTGATGCCATCCACAGATTTACCTTGGTAAACACTGCGGGATAAGGAAACATCCATCAAAATAATGTCTGCTTGCTTGCCTTGGGCAATTCTCATCACCTCATCCACATTCTCAGTATGTTTTACATCTAAGCCTCCTCGCTTGGTCAAAATTTTGGAAAAGACCCGAGCATTGATTAGATCGTCTTCAACTATCAGAACTGTTTTCATGGAAATTTTACTGATAAGGTTAATAGGAATTGC
>CBZS010000726.1 GCA_000613065.1 Richelia intracellularis
CTGTCAGGGGTGTAATCAAAATTTATAATAAACGAATGCGATCGCTGGTGGACGTTATCCCGAACAAGGGGTAGCTAATGCTCAAGCTGCATTCATCCAATTTTCTACTGATGAGTTGCAAGAAATAGATCCCATTGGACGCATTCTCACCGATTACTTGGAACTCCACCCTACTATGTGGGACTGGTAGTTCAGGGTGAAGGTGATAGGAGGAGGTATACTCACCGCGTCCCAGTGTCACCGCGTCACCGCGTCACCGCGTCTTCAATCATTCCCCTTTCCGCCTCTTTCTTATTTGCTATTTTTGTTTCCCACTGTTCGTGACTTTGTTTTGCCTCCTGAATAATAGGTGATGCTGCAATCAACTTGTTAACCAACCAATTGACCACAGACATGGGGAAACGCAAAGGTCTGGCAATATCTAAAAATAAAACCACTCGGTAACCATTAGTATCATTCCAAACCTCATGATAGAAGGTATCATCAAAAATCAAACTTTTCCCTTCTTCCCAATATGCTATTTGGTCTGCAACCCGAATCCGACAATCAGATTTAGGCTCAGGAACCATTATTCCTAAATGGTAGCGGATAATACCTTTATGCTTGCCTCTATGTTCAGGAATATGCTTACCAGGAGCAAGAATGGAAAAAAATGCTACCTTCATCCCCGGTATTCTTTCTAGTAGTTTTGTGGTTTTAGGACAGCGAACGCAGTTTTTTGTGGCTTTAAAACCAAAGGCATAAAAGAAGTAGGTTTTCCAGAGGTTATCGTTAGCAATACGTGATTGTCTTTTAGAAATGTCTTGAAAATTGGGTAATTCATCCACATCCCGCAGTACTTCTTTTAATTCTTGACGAATTACCATCCAGTTTGCTTCTAGTTCCTGAACCCAAGGGAATTGTTCTGGGGTGAAAAAGACTGAATCACCGACTAAAGAATATTTTCCGACTAATCTTTCTAGCCAAGCATCTTTTAGTACTAATTTTTCGATATTTTTGATAACTAAATTTAATAGACCTTTCATATGCAAATATCATTTATGAGTTCTTTCCAGGAAAAAAGCATGCGTTTCAAATTAGTACAAAGCATTAAAAATAGTTATTACTTATTACTTATTACTTATTACTTATTACTTATTACTTATTACTTATTAAATTTAAAGTCTTTAAAATTAAAGTCTTTGTATTAAATGCCGTAGTTTTTGTTCTTTATTCTGACTAATTATCGCAGCTAACCATGCTTTTAAAATATGGGGTGCAGCTAGTATACTTGCTAAATGAATACGCCATTTATTCCAGGAGGATAAAGCCCTTGATAAAGGTGTAATATGCCAAAATATATTGATTGAGCAGACAACGCCTTCTCCTAAACTAGTCACTTCATGCCACCAACCATTAGGAATGAAAAGAATCTCGCCTTCATTAAGGACAACTTCTAATCTCTGAGAAAATGCCTCTTTAAACTTAGGAAATAAGGCAAAATCGGGTTGTTGGGGATATACCCGACTATAAGAAGCTCTCATTTTTAAGCCATAACGCAGATGATTAATTAAGGAAAAGGGATAGAGATTGTATAACTGATCAGGAGGAAAGAGTATCACCTTTTTCTTTCCATATAATTGAATTAGGGTTCCATCAAAAGGATCACAATGCAGACAAGTCGTATGTCCCCCTAAACCACACCAGAGATTGAAATCAGTAACAGGGTTTTTTATACCTATTTGAGCCTGTGCTTGGTTAATCTGGGGTAAATCTGCAAGTGGTGTATTTTTCAGGCTACATTTGCCCAGATACATATCCTTTTCATCTGCTTCCCCATTGAGCAACTTTTGGGCATACTCACTAAATCTCATACTACGGGACTCTACCCCACTGCCAATGTTTTGCCAAGTTCCCTTATCCTGTTTATACCGTTCCTTACCATAGAACCTAACTGGAAATTTGCGATCGCCTAGTCGGTCGTTCAAAAATTCTAAATTCCACTCAGGTCGATGTTCAAGTAATCCCGTTAACACAACTGGTTTACCTGGTTTTTGATAATTTTCCCAAAATATTTTTGGAGTTATGGCACAGCTGTGAAGATATGTTATCTGATTTAGTGAGCTCTCAACTAGCGAGGAGTTGCTTTCTTGAGATGGTATTTGCATAACCCTATATCAATAAAAAGTTTCGTCAAGGATGATTTAAGACAGATTTGTAATCTTCTGGTAATCTTACTTCTTGTTGTACAAACATTCCACTTAATATTTGCCGATCTTCACTAATATGGGCAAATTTGAATTGTGAATCAGAAATGCCTTTCTTGAGAAAGCGTTGGCGAATTTGAGCAAAACTACCAGGAGCCAAAATACGCAGTCTAGGGGATGGTACTACATTTTTCTTCCGCTTATCTTGATAAGATACATTGGCTTGTTGCAACTTCTGGTCAAACTCAGTTAAAAATCTCTCAGGTTCCCTGAGCTCATAACCAGGGATTAGCTCAATATTTAATAAATAATGGGCTGGAATCTCATGTTCTGAAAGAGTCACACAAAAATTTTCTAGGGGTAAATCAAATTCCCTCTGTAATTGTTGCATTACTTGAATGGCATGAAATTCATTGGTTTTTTCCGTGGTAGAAGATAATAATCCTCCTACTCGGTGACGGAAGCTAATTAAAGGTGCTTGATTGAAAAAGCCCACAACTTCTACCACATCGCCAATATCGTAGCGGTATAAACCGCTGTAGTTGGTTACTAAAACCCGGTAATATTGCCCTACCTGGAGTTCTTGAGGTAAAAGAGTCTTGGGATGCTGCATATCCCATTGTTTAGGAGGAATAAATTCAAAGAACCCACTATCAATTGCTAAAATTACCCCATCATTATTAAAGTCATGATAAATGCCAAAAGTAGCTTCCGATGAGGCATAAATACCACCAAAGATAGGGGTATCCCCAAAATAATTGGGGAAACGTTCAAAATAAAAATTGGAAGTGCCACCACGGGCTGTAATCAAAAAAGAGAGATTCTGCCATGCTAATTGGGGTGTGAGTCTTCCCTCGCTATGTCGAATCTCTGCTAATTGCTTTGCTCGTTTGGGTACTGGACAAATTTGCTGTTGTAATTGTGCCCTTAATTCTGGTTCTAATTGCAGCCATGGTGCAATTTGTCCTGTTTTTAAGTCGTGAATTAATTCTTCGGCATAGGATTCGAGATAATTACCCAGTTGTAAACCCAGTACAGGGAAATTAGCTCCAATTATTCGCAGACTGGGATTTCTGAGGGCAAATAGCAGACACATATAGTGGCGGGTTTTGGGATCTGCTGGTAGTAAAGTTTCGTAGGGATGGGCAAATATTTGTTGGTAAAGTAGCTTGTTTAACCGTAAATCACCAGCGCTAACGTGACCACAAGGGATACCACCACTGCTACTACCAATTAGTTGTACTGAGCTTGTAAGCAGCATTTTACCCATGGGTAAACTGCGTTTTTGTGCTGCCTCCGCACCAAAACCTATGCCCACCTGATTCGCTCGATTGAGAACTTGACGTGAACGCTTAGTTACGGGAATTAATTTTTGCTTCCCTGTAGAACCACTGGTAAGATTTAGATATATTACTGGATCCGGAGTGAGAATATTAGCTTCTCCCGCAGCAATTCTATGTATGTAAGGTTCATAGCTGCTGTAAGGTAGTATTGGTACTCTCTGGCGAAACTCCTCAATGGTTTTAATATCGCCTAATCCATACTGCTGCCCTAGTTCAGTTCCTTTATAAGTTTGGAGTAGCGAACGCAAAAAATGTTCCTGAGATACCTCTATCTGTCTAGTTTTACGGACAAAATTTGATTTTCTAAGTTTGCCCACATTGCTCAGTATCGGTAGTACTAAATTTGTCATTTACTCCTCACTCACGCCAGTTCTCAATAGAATTCAAATAATAGCTTTTTTTACCAGCACAATAAAAATTTATGGTAAAAAAGGGAAAAATTGCTACTCATAAAATTAAATAGTTATAGAAAAATTACCTTGTCTTTTTGTGCCAATTTCTATAACCTGGGTAACGATTAATGCGCCACCCACTATGTACAAAAAAAACACTTTTTACTCATGACTATCTTCCTTCTGTCCAGTTGCCTAACTTGAAAGTAGTTGGTATTTAGTAGTAGGCGTTGCTGAATCAGGGGATGAATTAGGGTTTGAAACCATTGAAAAATCCTTGAAAATTTAGTGAAATCATCCCCTGATTCAGCAACCCCTGGTAGTATTGTCTGTTTCTCTCTTGTTCTCCTGCTCCCGTATTCAGGGAACTCACATTTATGCGACTCATCTAAGTATTTATAATCCTTAACTGGTTTGAATGGTGTCTATCGCTCGTAAAAATCTTTTAGAAGACATTCCTCGTTTTTTAGTTGCCCAAGCAGGCATCATGTTTGCTGTAAGTCTTGTGACAATTCAAACAGGTATATTTCAGGGGGTCATTCGTTCTACAGTTTCATTAATTGCCGATTCCCAGGCAGACATTTGGATTGCTTCCCGGCGTATGGTACACCTGGAGTTAACGGAACCAATTTTGTTCGACAGCAAAGTCAAAGCTGATGAAGTTAAGGGTGTAGAAAAAACTGATGCTTTAATTATCGGCTCTGCGAGGTGGTTTATTTCTGCGAATGAATTAAGCGTAGTCAAGGTATTTGGATTCAACCCTAACAAGGGACTACTAGTTCCTGGTAAAGTCATTCAAGGTTCCGTCAGTGACCTGGAAAAACCTTACACCTTGATTGTAGATAAAAGTAAATTAAGGTCTCTAAAGGTAAACAAAATTGGCGATCGCGCAAAATTAGGGTCATTATCAGCCGAGATAGCGGGAATCACTCAAGATTCTCAATCTGCAGTATCTGGCTCATTTGTATTCTCTTCCTTAGAAACCGCTAATGCCTACGTTAATTCCCGTATTACCTCTAGTGTAAATTGTAAATGGGAGGTCGGAGAATTTAAGTGTGTCAATATCTACGAAAAAGTAGATCCTGCGGTCACAACCAATCAACCGAATCAATCTGCAACAGATGGACCCCAACCGATTGCCCTGAATACTCCCATTTCTTTTGTCCTGGTTAAGGCAAAACCCGGTGAAGACTTAAAACAATTGCAACAACGATTACAAAAAGCCCTACCCCAAACCAATGTTTATATCAAGGATGAAATGATAAAAAAAATAGGTAACTTTTGGGAGCGAAGAACAGGTATAGGATTTATACTTGGCTTAGGAGCCGTGGTTGGTGTCATTGTGGGCATAGTTATTGTGGGTCAAATTCTTTACTCTTCTGTCTCAGATCACATTAAAGAATTTGGAACACTCAAAGCTATGGGCGCGTCCAATAAGGTAATATATGGCATCATCCTTGAACAAGCTTTGTGGATGGCTGTAATTGGCTATATTCCGGGAATACTGCTTTGTTGGGGCTTAGGAATGTGGACATCAGCGACCCAAGGCATAGTTATACTCATTACACCTACTACTGCCGTGGGGGTGTTTGGTATCACTTTGTTCATGTGTGTAAGTTCAGCTATATTTGCGATCCAAAAAGTAAATCATGTCGATCCTGCGATCGTATTTAAAGCATAGTTGAATTTTTATTTTGGAGAGAATTGCTCAATCAATCTAATAAATCACTAGGTCAAACCAGTATGGATGGGGTGCTTTCCGAATTAAGTATAAATTTTAAGTCATTATTAATCTTATTCTCATTATCAAAAATTATAAATAAACTTAACTAATCTTCTTGACCTTAATCTAATACAAAACCAATGTTTGCAGCAGATAGAGTGTGTAGAGTAGGGCAACTACCCGTAAGGATTAATTATGTGTTCCATTGTTTTTTGCAATTTTCATAAGGATCAATGCAAAGGTTATAGCTAGCCTCTAAGTATCTACCTACAGAACTTCCTACGTGTCAACACCCTACCTCAGGGTAACTAGTTCGCAGTACTATAGGGCGAAATGCCTACGATAAATTAATCAAAAATTTCAAATAAATAAACGTAATGACCACCTCTCAAGTTAAATTTATAAAGAATTCTCAAATTCACAAATGGAAGACTTCTTGCTCTGCCGATGAATTAACTGCAGTGAAAAACTGTGCCGTTGCATCCAGAAAAATTAAAATGATCTACAAATCTGGTTTTGCAAGTTTTGTGGCACTTAAGGGTATTGATTTAAATATTCCTCAAGGAGCAATTCAATTATTAATGGGACCATCTGGTTCCGGTAAAACAACTCTACTATCTATTTTGGCAGGAATCTTAACTCCTACCGATGGTAGCGTGCATTTACTCGGTAAAGATATTACTCGAATGTCGAGTAAGGAACTATCAAAATTTCGCCTCGAAAATATAGGATTTATATTTCAAGGTTTCAATCTTTTTCCCGCTTTGACAGCAGCAGAAAATATAGAAGTGGCATTAAATCTAAAAGGTATTCGGGGTAAGCAAGCACGGCAAGAATCCCTAGAATTATTGACAAAGGTTGGCTTAGACAATAAAGCTGATAGGCTTCCCCGTAACCTATCAGGGGGACAAAAACAAAGAATTGCGATCGCTCGTGCTTTGGCTGGTCATCCCCAGTTAATTATGGCTGATGAACCTACAGCTGCTCTTGATTCTCAAAATGGACAACTGATTATTGAATTATTGTGTGACTTGGCAAAACAAAAGGAAACTACTGTAGTAATTGTTACCCATGATGTCCGTATCAAAAGTTTTGCTGACTATGTCACCCATATGGAAGATGGATTAATTACCGATCACCCTGTGTGATAAATATGGTTAGAAGGGAAAAGGGTAAGGCTTTCTCATCACATACCAGATTCAATCGAAAACCAATATCAAATCCAAAATTGTATGGCTGTTGAAACCAAAATACCCGTTGCTTTAACCATAGCTGGTTCTGATAGTGGAGGTGGTGCAGGTATACAAGCCGATTTACGTACCTTTGCCTTTCACCTAGTCCACGGTACTAGTGCTGTAACTTGTATTACTGCCCAAAATACATTGGGAGTGAACAGGGTGGATCCCATGGATCCTGGGGCGGTAATAGCACAAATTCAGGCAGTATATGAAGATATTGGTGTACAAGCTGCGAAAACGGGAATGCTCCTCAATCCAGAGATTATTGATGCAGTTGCCCAAATTGTAAAAACCTGGGAAATTAATAATCTGGTTGTGGATCCCGTAATGGTTTCTCGTACTGGAGCACAATTAATTTCTGATAAAGCGATCACTAGCATACGCGATTCATTGATACCCCAAGCAGCCATTGTCACACCCAATCGCTATGAGGCTCAAATTCTCACTGGCTTACAAATTCACTCCCTAGAGGATATGACTCAAGCTGCCCAAATTATTCACCAGGATTTAGGGGCAAAAACCGTATTAGTCAAAGGTGGAGGAATGGAAGGTAAGTTTCGAGGTGTGGATATTTGGTTTGATGGGAAACGCTTCAAAAGCTTACAAACCGAGCAAATAGAGACTAAAAATACCCATGGTACAGGTTGCACACTCTCAGCTGCGATCGCGGCAAATTTAGCACAAGGGAAAGATATCTTGACAGCAGTATTACAGGCAAAGCAATATGTCACCACAGCCCTAAACTATTCATTAAATATAGGACAGGGGCAAGGTCCTGTGGGTCACTTCTTCCCTTTCTTTATGGATGGCGATCGGATATAGAAGAAATATTGGGGCTGTCATTCGATTTTAAATTAGACGCTTGGTGTGGGTTGATTGGTACAACCATTGTAATTGCATTGATCATTACAAAATCACAATTTTGGAAGATTTTCAAAACCCTTATGGGATAAGAGAAGTTTATAAACCACATTCCGCAGGTGCGAGCGCAAAATGTTGTATTTTTGAAATATGAGTTTTTCAGAATCACAAATCAAAGTACAAGATATCGAGCACTTAGGCATAGTGGCAGGGATTCTTGATGAAATGAGTTTGGTTGATTTGTTCAACCAACTGCTTGGAACTGATCCCCAATAAATAATCAGCGCAGGCCAAGTGGTCAAAGCAATGATTCTCAATGGCTTAGGCTTTATCAGTGCACCACTATATTTATTTGAGAAGTTCTTTTAAGGGATTGCAACGGAACATTTATTGGCAGAGGGAATACAACCAGAACATTTGAAGGATGAACCCTTGGGCAGAGTCTTAGACAAACTATATGATGCAGGATTAACGGAAATTTTTATCCGAGTCCCACTATCAGCAGCAGATAGATTTGAAGTGAAAATGGACAGCTTCCACTTGGATTCAAGTTCATTTCACGTACATGGGGATTATGGAACTGGTACTGATGATGAAGCATCAGCACAATCAGGATTAATTACAATTACATATGGTTATTCTAGAGACCACTGACCAGATTGGAAACAATTTATCCTTGACTTGATGTGGAGTGGTGATGGAGATATTCCTTTATATTTAAGAGTTGCACATGGTAATGAATTCAATTCTGCCATGTTTGGAACACTTATGGCATATTTCCACAAACAATGGCAAATTGATGCTTTATTGTACCCAAAGAAACTGCAATTAGCATTGCCACAGAACATTGGTGGCAGGTTTATTCTTGCCACCAATGTTCTTGATGCCGACAAACTTAGCAACGAAGATGTTTTACCTGAATATAAGGCACAACAATCTACAAAACGTGGTTTTCGGTTTCTCAAAGACCCATTGTTTTTTACTTTCACTGTGTTTCTAAATTCAAGGAAAAGAGTGGCGGCTTTGGCAATGGTTATGGGTTTGTGTTTGCTAGTTTACAGCCTAGGTCAGACGGCATTACGTCAATCTCTAAAACGAGGCTCCCAAATAATTCAAAATCAGTTAGGTAAACCAACTGCCACTCCTACTTTAGGTTGGGTGTTTCAATGTTTCATGTCAATTGATTTATTAACGTTGGCTTCTTTGAAACAGATTTCCAACCTCAGTGAACAGCGGTGCTGGATTCTACAGTTTTTTGGTGCTCCCTGTCGTAAATATTATCTTCTTTGCTAACTAACCTGCGGAATGTGAGTTCTAAATTTATATTTCTCCAAATTTCTTGAATTATTTGATCATCAGGGACTTCCCTGAAGGAAACTTTATTTGGGGAGTAGCTCCCACGCCATCGTGAAGTATCTACCACTAATCCTGCAAACTTAGCTAATACACCCAATGCGGTAGACATTCGTTCCCTCACCTTAGTATCAGGCGGAGATGCTATGATTGCTAATTCAATCGCAGATATGGTTAAAGGTTTATTCCAACGCCGTTTTTTCAAGCTTGCTAAATAATCTTTTTTATCAGGGTAAGCGCATCTGAAATTCTATTGACAAGCGGGTTCAGAGGTATCATCATGTTGGGAACAACAAACAGTAAGAACAGTCAGCATATAATTCTTATCCATAGCGGCTCGATTATATTTTTGGCGATTACTACGTTTCAAAGATTGCTCTAGGTTTAAAGCATTAAGAGCTATTCGCCGCAGAAGTGCTAAGTTTTGTGGAGCATGACCAGTACGGACACCACAAGCATCTTCAGAAAAAGTGACATCTAAAGTCCAATGAATAGATCCCACTAATAGCAGAAGGTGATAATATGCCTGTTGAGTAAGAGGGGTTATATCATCTGATGGCTGGACCTTTTGAAGGACTGAGTAATTTGGAGTGGTCTTTGTTTGAGGATATTTTTCCGAAACCGCCAGAGAAACGCGAACGAGGAATGCCACATTCTTCATTTCGTTATGTACTCAATACCTTACTGTATATATTGATAACAGGGTGTCGTTGGTGTGACGTTCCAAAAGGATAAATATGGGCATCAAAGAGCTCTGCACATCGATGCCTCAAAGGTTGGCAGTTGGACGGGACCTTAGAGACTTTATAAGCACGAATATTGGGGATTGGACAAGAGAAAGGGTTAATCAACTGGAGTTATGGCGCGGTGGACCGGTCTTTTTCCCCCTGGAAAGGGCGGTGGTCATGGTGTTGCTTACGGTGAAAAAGGAAAGGGTATTTTAATACACACTCTTACTGAAGGCTCAGGAATGCCTTTATCCAATGCCATCACACCTGCCAATGGTAGTGAAAGAGATCAGATGATATCACTTCTAGACAGTGTAAAGGTTAAGACCAACAAACGGGGTAGACCCCGTAAACCCCTGAAAGTGCTTGCTGCTGACAAAACCTACGATTCTAAGGATAAGGGCGCTGCTTTACGTAGACGTGGTATTAGGCGGCAATGGCCCAAGCGGGTTGGAAAACAAAGAAGAACAAGGGCAGACCCATTAAAATTTCCGTCCCATCTGACAACAAGAACGTTCTTTCCCATGGTTTCAAAAAAAATATCGTCGTCTTGTTTGTTGTCAGATGGGAAAGAATTTCAGCTTGTTTTGATGCTTTTTGTCTCTTGCAACAATCCATATTTGGATTAACAAAATTATATTAGTGGGATATGTTCAATGCAACCCATTTTCCACACCCCAATGAAGACGAATCACTTGTCCTAAGTTACGAGCATCACAATTTAAACTAGTTAGATAAAACTGAACTTCACGCACGGGTTGTTTGATTCCAAAGATGTCGTACCCGCACAAGCATGACAACGCATTTTAGCTGAAGTTCCCCCGGAGCATATGTACTAAACAGACCTTTAAGCTTTAACCTTCAAAACCTTGAGGGTTTTTACACAAAACCTTTCTACCCATGTAAAAAAAACCTTAATCTTTTTAGAAGATAAAGATGAGATAATTGTACTCATGTATATAAAGCGTATTCCTAACAGAAACTCTCCCCCAGCCGCTCTCCTTCGCGAGTCATCCCGTGAGGACGGAAAAGTTAGTAAACGTACCCTTGCAAATCTTTAAAAACTGACTTCGGAAACCGTAGATGATTTAAAAATTTTGCTTAAAGGAGGTACAGCAGTAGAAGATTTAGAAGAAATATTTAAAATCATTCGTAACCGTCCTCATGCTCATGTGGCGGCAAGACTATCAAGCTTAATCAAATTAAGATTACATACCTTAATTGATAGTTAAAACAGCAGAAGAACAAGAATTAAGGCTATGATAGTGGTGCGTATTATCAAACCAGCTTCTAAATTAGCAACAGCAAGAGGGCTAGATGGAGAAACTTTTTTCTCCAGTTTAGGGGAAGTTTTAGGATTAGAAGGAGGGGATGAGGATGAATTCTATTTGGCGATGGATTTTTTATTCGAACGGCAAGGATAAATTGAAAATCATCTTGCCAAACTTCATCTCAAGGAAGGATGTTTGGTTCTATATGACGTTAGTTCTACATATTTAGAAGGAAAAGCTTGTCCGTTAGCAAAATATGGTTATAACCGTGAGAAAAAACGTGGTAAATTACAAATAGTATTTGGCCTATTATGTAATGATAAAGGTTGTCCAATCGCAGTAGAAGTATTTGAGGGAAATACATCCGATCCAAAGACATTTACTAATCAAATATATCAGGTTAGCTCGAGATTTGGTATTAATAGAGTAGTCTGGGTCGGAGACCGTGAAATGATTACTCAAGCAAGGATTTGAGAAGACTTAAAAGATAAAGAAGGTTTAGACTGGATTAGCGCTTTAAGAGCGAGCGTCTCAAATCAAGAAATTAGTAGAACAATCAGCTATTCAATTAGCTCTTTTTGATGAACTAAATTTAGCATCAATTAAAAGCGAATATTATCGAGGGGAAAGATTAATAGCTTGTCTAAATCCTTTATTGGCAGCAGAAATAAAGAAAAATAGAGAATAATTATTACAAGCAACAGAAAAGCAATTAGATCAAATTGTTGCAGCAACTTCGAGAAAAGCTCGTCCAGTAAAAGGCGAGGATAATATTGGTATAAGAGTAGGTAAAGTTATCAATAAATTTAATGTTGAAATGTTTTTCAACATTGAGATAGAAGAGAACAGTTTTTCATATCAGACAAATCAGTCAAAAATTGATGCAGAAGCACTATTGGATGGTTTATATATTAGAATTCGTACATCTTTGGATGAAGAAACTTTATCTGCGACGGATACGGTAAAAGCCGATAAAAATCTCTCACAAGTAGAAGAAGCTTTCTGTAGTTATAAAACTGTTGATTTAAAAGTTGGTCCAATTTTCCACTATACAGCCGAACGTGTAAAATCCCATATTTTTCTATGTATGTTGTCTTATTATTATGTAGAATGGCATATGTGAGAACTTTTAGCTCCAATACTTTTTGATGAAGATGATTGGGAAGCAGCAGCAGCGAGAAAACAGTCTGTTGTATCTCCTGCCAAAAAGAGCGAAAAAGCGAAAAATAAAGCGAACAAAAAGCGTACCTCAGATAATTTGCCCGTTCATAGCTTCCAAACTTTATTGGATGATTTAGCTACAATTGTTAAAAATACAATTTCTACAACAATTGGTAGTAAATCCTTCGTTTTTGAGAAGATTACTCAGCCTACAGCTATACAACAAAGAGCAATAGATTTACTCGGAATTAGCATGATTTGTACCTAGTACGCTTGGACTTGAAATCTCTGTCAGTCCCACTATTCATACATTTCGTTTTTCGTCAAAGGGAAACTTCAGTTTAATATTCAAGACTGGCGGATTATTCCGGTGCAAGATGAGGCTTAAAAAGCCGCTCTATCAACTGCGGCGTGGAATCAACAGCAAATTATAGAGGCTCCTGTCACTTTTGTATTTGCAGGCGATCCCTAAGGTGCAGAAAAAGATTTAACACCAATATACGAGCAAGGTTTAGCTACTGCTGCTTGGCCAGAGAAAGCAGTAAATCATTTTCAAACGGTTATCCCCCAGTTCTAAGAGGGATTGGGAGATAAACCTCGGGAATATGGAATCAAAGATGCGATGATTGCAGCAACTCATTTGGTACTGGATGAGGAAAGTTTGGGTTTATCTACCTGCTTTATGAATGGTTGGGCAGAAGATAAAATCAAAGAGGTAATTGGTGCCACTGATTCTGATTTAGCGATCGCAGTTTTGGTTGCTGTGGGTTATGCTAAAGAATGCCGGAAAAATCCTGGTCGTTTACCACTGTCTGCTAATGTATTTGTGGAAAATATTGGTCAACTCTATTAATAATTCATAATTATTTGTAAATGCCAAAAATACAGGTTAACGGCATTGAATTGTTTTACAACATTAGTGGTACAGGACAACCTCTACTATTATTAGCTGGCTTTGCCTGTGACCATTCTTATTGGTCGTTAATCATGCCCCATTTAACCAAAAAATATCAGGTAATTCGCGTGGATAATCGGGGAATAGGACGCAGTTCTCTACCTAGACAACCCTATATTATTGAAGACTTAGCAGGGGATGTGGCGACATTACTGGAACATTTACAGATAAGAGAAATCAGTGTAATTGGACACTCAATGGGTGGTCAAATTGCCCAAGCACTGGCATTGAGTTATTCAGAAAAAGTACAAAATTTAATATTGCTTTCTTCTTGGACAAAGGCAAATAGTATATTCCACACTATTATTGAAACTTGGGGGGAATTACCCAACGTTTTGGATTGGCAACAGTATCAAAAAGTTATACTACCATGGATATTTACTGATCAATTTCTCTCCAGTTCCCAGGCGATGAACCAAATTTTAAAAATGACGGTTAACTATCCTTTTCGTCCTACTCCCAAAGGATTACTTTATCAAAGTCAAGCCATTCTGAATAGCGATACTTCCGAGTCTGTATCATTAATTTCCTGCCCTACTTTAGTCATGGTAGGTAGACAGGATATTCTCACACCTATGGCATTTTCTCAGCACTTAGTACAATTAATTCCTCAAGCAGAGTTAGGGATTATAGATAATTCTGGACATGGATTTTTAATTGAATCTACACACGCTGTGGCAATAAATATACTCAATTTCTTAGAAAATAAGCAGAGAGAACAGGGGAAGTGATGAAATGGGTTTTAGTCTTAATTTACTTATTTCTTTAGGGTTGCTGAATCAGGGGATGAATTAGGGTTTGAAACCATTGAGAAATCCTTGAAAATTTAGTGAAATCATCCCCTGATTCAGCAACGCCATTTCTTTCTTATATGATTGTTCTTGATTACTGAATTAGTTTGTTCTAGACAAAGTGAGTGGGCACAATTGCTAATGGCAGTGTAGTATCAAATTATCGGCAAACATGATAGAGGAGTTTCTCATGCAATCGGAAATGCTCCTCTTCTCTGGGAAATATTGTGGCGAGAATATAACCAAACCGTAAGTTATGCCTATACCTATCAGCAAATGATTACCAAAGCTGGGGGTATAGTTGCCAATGATCATATTGCTTTCCGTTCCCTGCGGTTAGATATACAGACTGCCCAAGGTAAAGTTAATTTGGGTATAGAATATTTGCAAGCGAGCGCTAACTTTCTGGAGTACGAAATAGCAGGGAAGTACTTTTTCCCAGATATCCATTTATACGCTCGTGACTATCGCCATCCCCAACATGAAAAATGGAATTTACCCAAGTTGTTTATTAGTGAGTTGATTGTGGAGGAATTACCACCATCTACTCAGGATTTGATTCAAGAATCAGTATCTAATTTTACTCCCAACTATTCTATAGCGAATAATAATGGCTCACCCCACGAAACTGCTCTCAAATTACAATCAATATTTACCCGTCCATGGCAACCTCCCCGATATTGAGTTGTAGAAGAAGTTAATCAAGTGACTCAATATGGAGCATGGGTACTTATACATGGTTATGCCATCAAGCACTTCACTGGTTATGTAAATCGTCAAGACACCCCCAAATATGCAGATATTGAAGCTACAGCCACTGGTTTAGCTAGTTTGAATGTACCAATGAAACCAAAAATAGAAGGTAGCAAAACTGTAGGTTTGCGGCAGACAGCTACCCATGCAGTTACAGATATGGTAAGGGTATTAGATGATGCTATTGGTGAAGAAATTAAAATTCCTTGGACTTATGCTTATTATGAAATTGCCCAGCGTTATCTAATAAAAACAGACGGCGTTGCATAAGTGCGGGATGAATTAGGGTTTGAAACCATTGAGAAATCCTTGAAAATTTAGTGAAATCATCCCGCACTTATGCAATGCCAAAAAACCTTCTCCCCACAAGAAAAACAAAATCAACTGCGGTTAGTGGGTTCCCAGGATGGTCGCCAAGGCTCCGTCACAATTCATCAGGATTTTGACTTGTATAGTACCCTCCTTGAACCTGGTGAACAAGTAACCCATAACTTCAAAAGCGATCGCTATGGATGGTTACAAATGGCAAAGGGAACAGTAGAACTTAATGGTCAGCAACTCTATACAGGTGATGGTGCTGCAATCTTTCAAGAAGACCAAATCAACATCCAGACTGTGTCTGATAATGCCGAATTTTTGTTATTTGATATGGCAGCAGCATGAGCGAACGTGGTATTTACGTGGTGAGAATAAAGAAACCGGGCTTGTGAGAACCAATTCACTGCAACCCGGTTTCCCGTGGAGTAAAATCGGTGTAGAAAAGCTAGTGAACCGGAAAATATGAGAAATATTGCTCAAATAGTTGCTTCATTGATGAATGTTTGTTATGATTATAAATCATGATTAAAAACGACATGCCGGGATAGCTCAGTTGGTAGAGCAGAGGACTGAAAATCCTCGTGTCACGAGTTCAAGTCTCGTTCCTGGCATCTCCAAAACACCTACCATATAAGCATCACAGCCCTTCAGAGTAAGTATCCTGAAGGGTACATTTTTGCCATCCGCCGAAAATCCGCCGAATTTGGCTGAAAACCATAAGGTCTATTTATTCGGCTCAGAAATATTTAAGCTGATTTTTTCTGGGTTGGGTCAAAGCTGGATGCCTGTTTCCGCATCTGCAATATTCCTTGGGAGATAGCTTGTGCCATCTTGTCGAGGTCGAGTCGCTCCATATCTTCCTTATTATCAGCGAAACATCCCTCGAGAATGACAGCAGGCATAGAAGTATGCTTGATGACATAGTATTTACGCCCGTTCTTTACCCCCCGGTTTCTAAATCCAAGCTCACAAATACGGCTAAGAATAGCCGCCCTAAAAGCTTTCCCTTTGGGACTAACAGCAAAAATCTCCGCTCCATAAGCCTTACCATTAAAAGCATTGAAATCTAGTGAGACATAATAATCAGCCCCGCTAATATTTGCAGCATAACAACGTTGAGACAAAGAATGTCTGACACTACGGGCTTTATTCGGATTACATACCGTAACCTCCACCCCTTCCTAAATCAGTAAAGCAATCTACTTGAATCCCAATTCCTTTGTTGGCGTTGCATAAGTGCGGGATGAATTAGGGTTTGAAACCATTGATAAATCTTTGAAAATTTAGTGAAATCATCCCCTGATTCAGCAACGCCATTCCAATAATGCAGGGATTGCTGGATGTATTATTACTATTGATGCCATGGGTACGCAAACAGCAATTGCATCCCAAATCTTTAATGCAAAAGCAGATTATGTTTTAGCATTCAAAGGTAATCATCCTACACTTTACGGACAAGTGAAAAATTGGTTTGAGCAACACTTATCTCAAGGCTTTAAAGGTATTATCCATAGTTATGATAAACGGGTAGAGAAAGGTCATCATCCTACTGAAAAACGTCAAATTTGGTGTGTTCCTATTTCTCAACTGCAAATTTGGCATAACCAAGACAATTGGGTTGGTCTTAAATGCCTTGTCATAGTTGTGCGGGTACCACATCTTTGGAATCAAACAACCCGTGGGTGAAGTTCAGTTTTATCTAACTAGTTTAAATTGTGATACTCCTAACTTAGGACAAGTGATTCGTCTTCATTGGGGTGTGGAAAATGGGTTGCATTGGACTTTAGATGTCATTTTTTCTGAAGATGCTTGTGGAGTCCGTACTGGTCATACTCCACAAAACTTAGCACTTCTGCGGCGAATAGCTCTTAATGCTTTAAACCTAGAGCAATCTTTGAAACGTAGTAATCGCCAAAAATCTAATGGAGCCGCTATGGATAATAATAATTATATGCTGACTGTTCTTACTGCTTGTTTATGGCAACATGATGATCAGACCTCTCAACCCGCTTGTCAATAGAATTTGAGATGCCCTTACCCTGATAATGGTATAGGGATTTCTAAATCAGAACAAAGTCAAATATTTCAAACATTTTTTACCACCAAGCCAGATGTTCAAGGGACTGGATTAGGTTTATAAATTTGTCAAGAAATCATTCATGAAATGCATGATGGGAAATTAGAATGTATTTCATCTGTTGGCGAAGGCACATCATTTTTGATTAGTCTTCCTTTATACATTTTGCCATAATAAGTTTTATTGTAAGCTATCAATAGCCGTAACCACTACGTTTAATACAAAAAGAATATGAAGTAACCTTCAAGTAAAAATGAATAAGATTCATACTAATTCGCTTGAAGTTTCAATTATCTCCTAAACAAATTAAATAATGCTATATTTTTTAGATATCATATTTATATATCAAGATATATAGTACGCAAAGCTGTATCAGGATAATCACTAAATACTCCATCAATTCCTAGTTTGATAAATAATTCGCATTCTCCTTGTGGATTTCCTTGGAAATCTAGTGGCAAGAATATATCTTCATTACGAAAACTCCACGCATGAACTAATAACTTTACTCCATGGGCATTGCTAACTAAAGGCGTAGGTGATAATAATTTATGGGAGCTATTTCTTGGTATCAGCAAATCTTTATGAATACCTATCGCGGTGGCATACTTAGTTATTTTTTGCAGTCCTTTAGCGGAAATTAAGTCGTTATAAGTACGATTATCTTCAATATCTATAAAGTCGTAGGGTTTGCCATTATTATTGATTAATTGTACTAATGGTAAATTAGTGAGTCGAGATATTTTTTTTAGATTCGCAACTTCAAAGGATTGGATAAAAATAGGTGCTTGCTTACCATGGTAGCCACTCTGATGTAAAGTCTCTATGAGAGGCTCTTCCAGAGGTAAACCTATATTGTGGAAATATGTAGGGTGTTTAGTTTCTAGATAAATACCTACTTTATTCTCTTTTTCTCGGTTTTTATTTTGTACTAAATCAATAATTTCTTGCAAGGTAGGTATTGAATACAACCTGTCATAAACAATATTTTGAGGACGGATGTGGGGAATTCTTTCCTTTGCCCTGAGACTTTTGATTTCTGCTAAGGTAAAATCTTCAGTGAACCAGCCTTTTACAGTTTTGCCATCTATCTCCTTAACAGTATAGCGTTCGCTAAATTCTGGATGCATGGAAATGTCGGTAGTTGCAGAAATTTCATTTTCATGGCGGGCAATAAAAACGCCATCTTTAGTCATGACTAAAGATGGCTCAATGAAGTCTGCACCCATATCTATTGCCAATTTATAAGCTGCCAATGTATGCTCTGGACGATAACCACTAGCACCTCGATGGGCAATAATAATCGGTTTTATCTGATGCTTTTTTTTCATTCTGCCCCCAATTCAAGATTATCTAGTATAAGATGTAGCCACTCATGTAAGTTGATGGCTAATAATAATTAGCAATAAATATTTTTATGATGCACATTGTGCCTTTATTTATTGTGAGTTTTTTGGTTATTCTCACCACAGGGTGTAGTCAAAATTCTGTGACAGTAAATAATTCCACTTCTAAACCGACTACATCTGCCGTACAACTGACACAAAATTCTATAGCAAATCAAAATATTATTTCCACCAAAATACTTAAACCAAAACCTATTCGGATTAAGATTAATAATTTAGCTCAACCCTTTAGCTCTAATAGCGCTTCGAAACCTCCTCAAGTAATACCGATTCCGAATAAACCCACTCTCAATCAAAGTACCACCAGGGTTTGTTGTCAATATTTTTGCAGAAGGACTGGATGCACGCACCTCGGTGGCTAGCTTTGACTCCCAGTGGGGATGTATTGGTTACCGAAACCAGACAAAATAGAATCACTATACTACGTGATAGCGATGGTAATGGTGTTGCGGATGAAAGCAAAACTTTTGCGAGTGCTGTTAATAGTTTAGATATTCCTTTTGGTATGCCTTTTGGGGAGAATTATTTCTTTCTTGGTAACACCAATGCTGTTTTCCGTTTCCCCTATAAAGAAGGACAGCAGCAATAAAATGGAAAAGGAGAAAAAATTGCTGCTCTATCAGATGGTGGCTATAACCAGAATTGGACTCGAAATGTAGTAGTATCACCCGATAGCAAAAAATTATATGTATCCATTGGTTCCCTTCCCCTAGTCATGTGGATGAGGAGTCTTTACCACGAGCTTCTGTGCAAGTGATGAATTTGGATGGTTACCAACAGAAGACATTTGTATTTGGTTTGCGAAATCCAGTGGGTATGGCTTTTTTCCCTGTTACCAAAGAACTCTATAGTACTGTAAATGAACGGGATGGCATGGCTAATGATTTAGTACCAGATTACCTTACCTCCATCCGTCAAGGACAATTTTATGGTTGACCCTACACGTATCTTAAACCCAGTCTTCTCGATCCTCGACAAATAATCGGTGGCAAAAGTAAACGTTCTGATTTAGCGGCAAGAAACAAAATTCCAGATGTGTTATTTCAATCACATTCATCTGCGTTGGGTTTACAATTTTATGATGGAAAGACTTTTCCCACCCAACCCAGTATAGGAATGGGGCATTTGTAGCTTTTCGCGGCTCTTGGAACCGCGCTCACGGCACTGGATACAAAATTGTGTTTGTGCCTTTTAATGCTCAAGGTAGACAGAAAAATTACTATGAAGATTTTCTGGATGCATTTTTTTTCGATCCCACTTAACCTTCTACTTGGGGTCGTCCTGTAGGTTTATTGGTATTACCTGATGGTAGTGTGATTTTCACCGAGGAGAGTAATAACCGCATTTACCGAATTCAGTATCAAGGGAATTAGGAAGGCACGAGTGGACAAAGGGACACATAAAAAAATTGTGACCGTCAACCAACAACTGACAAGATTCCCTACTCCTCCAGAAACCAACCTTCTTCTTCCAGGGTTTCAATCAATTGTAATCCTCTGGGATCCCCTACGCCTAAAATGGCAGTTTTGGAATCTTCCCGCACTCCCAAGTCTTGGTC
>CBZS010000727.1 GCA_000613065.1 Richelia intracellularis
GGGAAGTTTCAGTTATAAACTAAATTAATTGAACAAATAAGAGAATTTCTAGTTATGATTTTAATGGTAAGTGGTGCTGCATAAGACCAATATTTTGTTTCCAGGAGATTACATAAATGAAAATTATCAAGTATTATGTCTGGTGAAAGTATTGGTAACTACATTTTTTATCGAAGTATGTACATACCCAGGTAAGAATAAATATTAACCATTTGTTATTACGGAGTTACTAAATTATCCATAAATAAACTTGGGATCTATGTATATTGATGGGGCAAAAATACCCTCTCTATTTGTTGAACAGCCGGAGGAAAAATATAATATTGAAGTTAAAAAGCCTTATTGGATAGAGGTTTTGGTTGATTGCCCGGGAGTCGCAGGACTATTTACTTATGGTTTTCCCCCACAATTGCAAGTTAAGCCAGGAGATATAGTCAGTGTGCCTTTTGGTACTCAAATAATAGGTGGGATAGCCATTAGATTATTGGATGAGCTACCCACTGATATACCCCCAGAAAAAGTTCGCAATGTAGAAGATGTGGTGAGTAGTGGATTTTTTCCTCAATTCTATTGGGAATTATTGAATCGGTTAGCTGAATACTACTATACGCCGTTAATGCAGGTAATTAAGCTGGCTTTACCACCGGGTTTATTGGGGCGTTCGCAACGACGGATTCGTTTAGCAAGGAAAGAAGTTGATTCGGTTACTCCTTACTACTCTGAAACAGCGAGACAGATTTTAGATTTATTGCGATCACAACCGGAGGGGGATTATAGTTTTATCTATCTACAAAGACAAGTCCGGGGTGCGGGACGTGGTGTGAGAGAGTTACTGCGTTATGGATTGGTAGAAAGCTACTTAGAACCACCAAAATACTCCAAACCTAAGTTACAAAAGGCTGTGACTTTAAGAAAAAATCACTTTGAAAATGATGTAACTCCCCGCCAGCGAGAGGTTTTAGGGGTGCTCCGACAAAGAGGTGGTCATATGTGGCAAACGGAGTTATTGCAAATATCTCACAGTAGTTCTTCCACTCTCAAGAATTTGGCTTCTAAGGGTTACATTTCTATTGAAGATCGGGAAGTATTGCGAAATCCGTTGTTAGAGGAAGAACTAACAGCAGACCAAACAAAATTACTAACGCCAGCCCAAACAGAAGCACTATACACGATTAGAGGATTAGAGAGCTTTGCCATCGCCCTCTTACATGGAGTTACTGGTTCTGGAAAAACTGAGGTATATTTACAAGCGATCGCTCCCTTGCTAGCTCAGGGAAAATCAGCACTGGTTCTAGTCCCAGAAATTGGACTTACACCCCAACTTACAGATCGTTTTCGCGCCCGTTTTGGTAATAAAATTATTATCTATCACAGTGCTCTTTCCGAAGGGGAAAGATTTGACTCTTGGCGACGAATGTTAACTGGAAAAGGACAAGTAGCTATTGGTACAAGAAGCTCAGTATTTGCACCATTATCTAATTTGGGCATAATTATCTTGGATGAGGAGCATGATAGTAGTTTCAAGCAAGATTATCCCATGCCCACCTACCATGCCCGGACGGTTGCCCAGTGGCGAGCAGAGTTGGAAAATTGTCCTTTGTTATTAGGTACAGCCACTCCCTCCTTAGAGAGTTGGTTAAATGTGAGGACAGAAAAAGGGCAGGGAGAAGGAGATTTATTTTACTCCCCCACTCCTCCACGTCTCTTGAGCAAACCCGAAGGACTCCCCCAGACCTACTACCTATCCCTTCCCAAACGAATCAACTCCCGTCCTCTACCTCCAGTGGAAATAGTAGATATGCGACGAGAATTGCAACAGGGAAACCGTTCCATATTCAGCAGAGCTTTACAGGATGCTTTGCGCCAGTTGCAAGAACGGGGTCAACAGGGGATACTATTTATCCATCGTCGCGGACATAGTACCTTCGTTTCTTGCCGCAGTTGTGGATATGTAATTGAATGTCCCCACTGTGATGTATCTTTGTCTTACCATCAGACTGAAAAAAATGGGCCACAATTGTTACGATGTCATTATTGTAATTACGGGCAAGCACATCCGCAAAATTGCCCTGAATGTGGTTCCCCGTATTTAAAATTTTTTGGTAGCGGAACCCAGAGAGTAATGCAGGAGTTAGGCAAACAATTTCCAGATTTACGTTGTATTCGCTTTGACAGTGATACTACTCGTACCAAGGGTTCCCACCGTGCATTATTAACTAGGTTTGCTAACGGTGAGGCAGATTTATTAATTGGGACACAAATGCTTACCAAAGGTTTGGACTTGCCTCAAGTTATCCTGGTGGGAGTAGTTGCAGCCGATGGATTACTCCATCTATCAGATTACCGTGCCAGCGAACGGGCTTTTCAAACCTTAACCCAGGTGGCAGGAAGAGTCGGAAGAGGAGAGCACTCTGGTAGAGTAATTGTGCAAACCTATACACCAGAACACAGTACGATTGAAGCTGTAAGGGAGCATGATTATCACACTTTTGTATCCGAAGAATTGGAGCAACGGCGAGTATTGAATTACCCTCCCTATGGCAGATTAATTTTATTACGTTTAAGTAGTGTCGATCCTGTGGAAGTTCAAAATACCGCTCAAATTATAGCTGGCGCTTTACCCCAAGAAGAAGGATTAGATATATTAGGACCTGCTCCTGCTAGTATTTTACGAGTAGCAAATCGCTATCGTTGGCAAATCATGCTTAAATTTACCCTGGGCTCCTTACCTAATTTGCCAAATTGGTCACATATTCGCCAATTATGCCCATCATCAGTTAGCTTAACAATTGATGTAGATCCATTAAATATTATGTGAGCGCGCCAGTAGGGGAAGCCAAAAGTTAAAAGTTACAAGTAGTAAATCTACTCCCAACTAATGAAACTCGCACATTAGAGTTTTTCGGCTAAAATCCCTGCGATATAAGGGTTATAAAATGTGCAACTTAAGAGTTAATCTTAGATTTAGCTATATTCATCGCAAGTGATTTCTCAATTTTACAGAAAACTCCACTAACTCACTTGACAATCAAGGCAGTTGTTACCATAAGATTGATTGTTTCCTATTCTGACACCGTGAGATTCTCAGTGGTTTGCTGAATGGCATAAAATGAGACTTTATTAAAGTTGCTTCATCTGTGTGGAGACTACAATGAATTATGGCGATTATAAACAGGCAGGAGTTGACCCTTGAATAATGCTGAGTTTTCCAGAAAACCAAAAAATTCACTGACTAATTTCAGTGATGATATTCCAGCAGCTTTACGCGATAATCCTGATGTTTCTGCATCCAAGGTCAATGTAGTTCGTCCAATAATACTATTTATAGGTGGGGTAGCGGGATTTATCAGCCTCGCAATAATTAGTGGTTTTATGTTTTCCCTGACTGCACCAAAAACAGCTACTAACTCTCAGCCAAACCTTAATCACCAAACTACAACGCAGAAACCCTCCGATAATAAAAAATCTGCTGATTTTCAAAACAATACTAGTGATCGCATTTTAGGCCATTTTGCATATTCAGAGGCTCCCGTATCTGAATTAGTGGGAGTTTCCCCAAATAGACGAATCAAACTGCGGCGGGCTGCGGCAGACAAATTTAAAGAAATGGTAGCCGATGCTAAAGCACAAGGAGTTAACCTAGTTCCCATATCCGGCTTTCGCACTGTTAAAGAACAGAAAAAATTATTTTTTGGTATTGGTGCTCAACGCAATGAAACACCTGCTCAGAGAGCTGCTGTCAGCGCACCTCCCAATTACAGCGAACACCACACTGGCTATGCTGTAGATATTGGTGATGCTGGGGTTCCTGCTACTAATTTCATCACCAGTTTTGAAAACACCTCCGCATTTAAATGGTTAGAAAGTAATGCAGCCCGTTATGCCTTTGAGCTATCTTTTCCCCAGGGTAATTCTCAAGGTGTGAGCTATGAACCTTGGCACTGGAGATTTGTAGGCGATATCCATAGTTTGGAAACTTTTTATAAGGGACAAGATGTTAAGCCTTTACTAAAAGACACTTCCTCTACCGAAAGCTCTTCTCAAGATGATTCTTAATAAAAAGGCAAAGAAAAAAGAATTACATATCCATAAATTTCTATTGAATACTATTTGAAAAACCATATTTATAGAATCAAGACAGCCAGGGAATTGCAACCCCACCGCCATACCAAGAAAAAAAATAATGAGTTTAGCAATAATACTAAACCCATACAAAAAATTGCGTATATTTTAATCTTAAGTTTCGCTTTGACTAAAAACTGAATCTATGGTTAGTGGGATTGACAGAGATTTAAAGTCCAAGCTTTCTGGGTACAAATTATGCTCATTCCGAGTAAATCTATTGCTCTTTGTTGTATAGCTGTAGGCTGAGTAATCTTATCAAAAACTAAGGATTTACTACCAATTGTTGTAGAAATTCTATTTTTAACAATTGTAGCTAAATCATCCAATAAAGTTTGGAAGCTATGAACGGGCAAATTATCTGAGGTACGCTTTTTGTTCCCTTGATTTTTAGCTTTTTCGCTCTTTTTGGCAGGAGATACAACAGACTCTTTTCTCGCTGCTGCTGCTTCCCAATCATCTTCATCAAAAAGTCTTGGAGCTAAAAGTTATCGCATATGCGATTCTACATAATAATAAGACAACATACATAGATATGGGCTTTTACACGTTCGGCTGTATAGTGGTAAATTGGACGAATTTTTAAATCAACAGTTTTATAACTACGGAAAGCTTGTTCTACTTGTCAGAGATTTGTATCGGCTTTTACCGTATCCGTAGTAGATAAAGTTTCTTCATCCAAAAATTTACTAATTAAAATATATAAACCATCCAATACTGCTTCTGCATCAATTTTGGACTGATTTCTCTGATATGAAAAACTGTTCTCTTCTATCTCAATTATGAAATGTTTTTCAACATAAAATTTATTGATAAGTTTACCTACTCTTACACCAATATTATCCTCGCCTTTTAGTGGAGGATATTTTTTCGAAGTTGCTGCAACAATTTTATCTAATTCCTTTTCTGTTGCTTGTAATAATTCTTCTCTATTATTTTTTCTTTCTGCTGCCAATAAAGGATTTAGACAAGCTATTAATCTTTCCCCTGGATAATCTTCGCTTTTAATTGATGCTAAATTTCGTTCATCAAACAGAGCTAATTGAATAGCTGATTGTTCTACTCATTTCTTGATTTGAGGCGCTCGCTCTTAAAGCGCTAATCCAGTCTAAACCTTCTTTATCTTTTAAGTCTTCTCGAATACTTGCTTGAGTAATCATTCCACGGTCTGCGACCCAGACTACTCTGTTAACACCAGATCTCGAGCTAACCTTATCTATTTCATTAGTAAATGTCTTTGGGTCGGATGTATTTCCCTCAAATACTTCTACTGCGATTGGACAACCTTTATCATTACATAATAGCCTAAATACTATTTGTAATTTACCATGTTTTTTCTCACGGTTATAACCATATTTTGCTAACGGACAAGCTTTTCCTTCTAAATATGTAGAACTAACGTCATATAGAACCAAACATCATTCCATCAGATGAAGTTTGGCAAGATGAGTTTCAATTTTTTCTTGGCGTTCCAATAAAAAATACATCGCCAAATATAATTGATCCTCATCCGCTCCTTCTAATCCTAAAACTTCCCCTAAACTGGAGAAAAAAGTGTCTTCATCTAGCCCTCTCGCTGTTCCTAATTTAGAAGCTGGTTTGACAATACGCGCCACTATCATAGCCTCAATTATTCTGCTGTTTTTACTATCAATTAAGGTATGTAATCCTAATTTTCTTCAGCTTGATAGTGTTGCCGCCACATGACCATGAAGACGGCTACGAATGATTTTAAATATTTCTTCTAAATATTCTACTGCTTTACCTCATTTAAGCACTAGAAGATTTAAATCATCTACCGTTTCCGAAGGCAGTTTTGAAACATTCGCAAGGGTACGTTTACGAACTTTTCCGTCCCCACGGTATGACTCGCGAAGCAC
>CBZS010000728.1 GCA_000613065.1 Richelia intracellularis
AGCGGTAGTAAAAGCTCGATTGAGCTCTAGATAGCCTTTACCATTAAGATTAACAATTTTGGCTATACCTTTGGTGGGATGATCTTGTTCGGTGGTTACAAAGCTACCAGAAGCGATTAGTGATTGGGGTTTAGCTGGAATTGTGGTAGTTTGTGTTGTCTTAATTCCTTGGGCTGGACGTGTATTAATTGCTGATTGTTCAACGCTACTGAATAATACAATAGATGCGAGCGCAGAAGTTACAAATTTGTTAAGTCTCATTTGTTTTTATCTAAGTGATTAGCTTTGCGTCTCTTCGCTTGATTACTAATATCAGGGATAAAACTGAAGGACTAATGATTGATAACTGAGGGTTTAATAAGAGTTATCTGAGAAAAATGATAAAGCAATAAATTAGGAAAGTGTAGCCAAAGGCAAAAATAGAAGGGCAACGATTAGAATAAAAGTTAAGAAAAATTGATAAGCGAGAATGTGAGTATGAAAAGTCTTTCCTATGGTGAGAGAAGCCAGCTACTATCTCTATCTCTTACGAGTTTTTTTAGTATCTAATTCGCGGATCTACATAGGCATTCAAAATATCAATTAGAATACTAGAAATTACCACGTTCACGGCAAAAAATATCAGTACTCCCTGAACTATGGGATAATCCCTTAAGGATATTGCTTCATATAAACGATTGGCTAATCCTGGCCATGAAAATGTAACTTCTGTTAACAGTGCTCCACCTAACAAAGAAGCAAATGTTAGACCTAAAACGGTAATGAGGGGAATCAAGGCATTTTTTAAGGCATGAGAAAATAGAATTTTTCTTTCAGGAATTCCCCTGGCTCTGGCAGCTTCTACGTAATCTGCTTTCAGTGTTTGTTTTAAATTAACTCTGACGATACGTTCAAAAATACCGCTAATTAATACTCCTAAAGTAATACTAGGTAATGCTAGGTGGTGAATAGCAGCAAAAAACTGATTCCAATTTCCTACCAGCAAACTGTCAACCGTATACAAGCCAGTAATATGTGAAGGAGCAGGAATACTAGGGGGAAAACGATTAGAGTTGGGGAACCAACCGAGTTGGACTGCAAAAATGAATTGCAGAACCATTCCTACCCAAAACATTGGCAAGGAATAAGTGATAATACC
>CBZS010000729.1 GCA_000613065.1 Richelia intracellularis
GCCAAAATTCCAGGTATGCAGATTAAGCAACTGAATAAGATTCCAGAAATGATCCAAGAAATTAAAGGTGGGCGAATTGATGCAGCTATTATTGAATATGTGCCAGCTTTAGGATTTGTGCAATCAAACCCAGAATTGGAATATCACATTATTCCTTCCGAAGAACCAGCTGGTGGTGCTGCGATCGCTTTTCCTAAGGGTTCTCCTTTAGTAAAATCGTTCAATCAAGTCTTGCAAAAAATGAAGAACAATGGGGAATTAAAAAAATTAGAGGCAAAGTGGTTATCTCCTAAAAATGCCGCAGCAGCTATCTCTACAAACCAAAATCCGACTCAAACTGGATTTAATTTAGATTTTGGTCGGATTATTCCAGAAATACCCTTTATTCTCAAGGGTATACCTTTAACTTTACTATTTACCGGATTATCACTGGTTTGTGGTTTTATCTGGGGAATTGTTCTATCCCTATTGAAGATTACAGGAATTAAACCACTAACTTTGTTGGCAAATGCTTATACCTCTATATTTCGCGGTACGCCATTATTGCTCCAGTTAGCGCTGATTTACTATGCTACACCTCAACTTACGGGTTATAACATTTCACCTTTACAAGCAGGTGTATTCGCTTTTACTCTCAACTCTGGTGCCTATATGTCGGAAACTATTAGGGGTGGGATTCAAGCAGTAGATAAGGGTCAGACAGAAGCGGCTTTGTCCATGGGTATTCCCTACGTATTAATGATGTGGGATATTATTCTACCCCAGGCATTAAGGAATATTTTACCGGCATTGGTGAATGAAAGTATTGCATTGCTCAAGGATTCTTCCCTGGTAGCAACTATTGGTGTGGTGGAAATATTACGTAGTGCTCAAATTGTCGGAGCAAATAAATATATATACTTTGAGCCTTTACTATTTGCAGGTTTTATTTACTACATAATGGTCATGAGTTTGACCTTTGGTGCATCTAATTTAGAGAAGAGGTTACGACGCAGTGAGTAAATTTATTATCCGTACAGAAGCTTTGTGTAAATCCTTTGCTCACCTGGAAGTTCTCAAGGATATTTCTACTGAAATCTACCAGGGAGAAGTGGTAGCAATACTTGGTCCTAGTGGTTCTGGTAAATCTACTTTTCTCCGGTGTATGAATTTACTAGAACAACCAAACAAGGGTAAAGTATATTTTCATGATCGCGAAATTAGCAATAGCAAAACTAATATTGCACAAATCCGTCAAAGTTTGGTGATGGTGTTTCAGCATTTTAATCTGTTTCCCCATATGACAGCTTTGCAAAATGTGGCTTATGCACCTACTAAGGTAAAGGGTGTAGATAAATATATAGCCCAGAGTAAAGGATTAGAGTTACTAGATAAAGTTGGTTTAGCAGAAAAAGCAGATATTTTCCCTTCTAGATTATCTGGGGGGCAAAAACAAAGGGTAGCCATTGCCCGTGCATTAGCTATGGAACCAGAGATGATTTTGTTTGATGAACCCACATCAGCTTTAGATCCAGAAATGGTAAAGGATGTATTAGAAGTAATGAAATCCCTAGCAAGAACCGGTATTACCATGGCAATTGTCACCCATGAAATGGGATTTGCCAGGGAAGTGGCGAGTCGGGTTATGTTTTTAGACAAGGGTACATTAGCAGAAGATACTACCCCCGAAGAATTTTTCACCCATGCTAAATGCGATCGCGCGAAACAATTTCTAGATAAGATGCTTTAGATATAGATAAATTTTTCTGTGGGACATAAAAGTTAGCAAATCCACACAGAAGATTCATCACATCGTTACAAATTATTCACTTTGATTCTGGTACTATTACTAGTAAGCAAACATTCCGTTTGCTCCTCACACCATAGCTACACTCTCTTGGCTTTTTGGAAGCAAGGGAGTTTTTTTTACCCATGCTGTCCTCATAAACTATTAAAAGGGTAAAACAAGGGTTGGATTATGCCCGCGAACGCCAAATTAATCATATGATTGCTACAGTACTCTCCTCAGCTGAAGTAGATACTGTGAGTGGTTATTACCGCAGGTTCAGGGGAGAAATGCGACGCATAGCGATGAAACTACTCCTCTACAGCTTATTTGAAGTGAAAGTTTAATTTAGTGATCGTATTCCCCAACAGCCAGCAGTCATCGCAGGCAATCATCTCAATCACATTGATCCGTTTTTATTACTCTCACAATTGCCATCCCAGCCTTTATACCACATATTAGGTGATTCCCGTACTTTATACAATAAATGTTGGAAACGCTTATTTCTTAACTTTTCCCAAGGAGTTATCCCCCTCAACAGAGTATGGAAAGAAGAAATTGCAGTCATAGAAGCTGCAAAAGAGGGGAGGAAAGATCTAACAGAATTAGCAAATGCGATCGCTCAATATGTACCTCAGGGTAACTCCATTGAAATGATGCGAAAACTAGAAAGCATCGTTCAAAGTCTATTTGCCCGAGGAGAAGGAATTTAACTGTTTCCAGAAGGCAGGCTAGGGGATACTGAAGGTAAATTATTTGCCCTCAAACGAATTGCATTTTCGCAAAAATTAACTATTAGGTTTGGTCATCCCTTGACTTTTCTCCAATCACAAAGACCGAAAGGGAAAGAGTTAAAAACCGCAACGGATGCGTTACAGGTATCACTGATGAATTTACTACCCCAAAATTACCATGATCCGGATGAACTTAACCGGGATTTCTCACAAGTGAGAAAAAAACACTTGGATGACCCAGATTTAGGATAAATTAATTGGCACATTGTCAAATTCCTTGCAGATGACAAGGACTACGAAGTAAAAACAGAGTATACAAAAGATATATAAAATACATTCAAATTGAAATATAGTTAAATCAGAACAAAATAGTGATAAAAATTGACACACCAACTTGTTGGGTTAAATCAAGTAAATTAACCCAGCAGGACAGTTATTTCAAATCAGAGAGCGCTATATCAGTTTCATCTTCACACCAAGCCATTATCTCTTCTCTGGAATAAGCACTATCCCCACGGATAAGAATTTTTACCTTTTTCCATCGAGAGCGTATTCTTTTTATTACTCTTTGTAGTTCTTCTAACCCCCATGCTGCCGGGTCTAAGTTGGATGCACGAACTTTTGCAGCAAGTAAATGTTCACCACAAAAAATATAAAGGGGAGCATAACAATATCCTTTGTAATACGGATTAAAGAATCTTTCGTCTTCATGACCATGAACTAAATTATCCGTCACATCTAAATCTATTATTATCTGTCGCGGTGGCTGATGATAAGATTCTAAAAATAGCTCAACTAAAAGTGTTTCTATCGCCTTAGCATCATAGTCAATACGATGATACCGACTATTTTCTCTTGAAGATACGTCTGCTGGACAATGTTCGAGACCATTTAAGGTGCTTTTCCCCGCCAAACTCGTTAATTATTGTTCTGAGTTAATAACTTTTCCTACCGCAAGTGCGAATATTGTAGCGTGACGTAGAATTTCATGGTCATTTATGTCTTCATACCTCATGATTAAGCCATATATATATCCTTTGTACAATTAAGTTATGAACTGGATATAAAACTTTATTGGGGTCTCGGTAATCTTTGAAACATCTTGCAAATCGTGATGTTATTTCTATTTTTCTGTCTAGTTCCGCAATTAATGTTAACCCTGCATCCGATGTTACAGGCTCTCCCTTTAAATTGACTACAACTGGACATGACTTTACCTGTCCAAATACAAACTGTTCTGGTATAGAATGATTTTTATTTTGGGTCATCCTTTAAACTGCTGAGATTATTTTGCAATATACATACATTTTGGCAGTTTTAGACCCCTCTTTTTTCAATCTTGCTGAGAAATCAGGGTTAAGCCTTTAAGAAACGTTCTTAATCATATGTTCTGGTAACAATTATTGTGAGTGTCGAGAATTAGAAACAACAATTGACGAAAATATTGATACTACGTAGGGGTACTGTGGCTTGCCATTAGTATCAACATAACAGTTTGTTTGTTAACTGAATACACTTAGTATGAATTGATTGCTGAAACAATTTTAATTGCCTTGATCATTACAAAATCTCAGGTTTTGAAAATTTTCAAAACCCTTATGGGATAAGATCAGTTTTTAATTCATCCCAGACATTACTCTTAATTTTACCCACTATAAAGCCCACATTCAGCACTTCAATTTGAAGTACAAATAAATTACAAGCAAAATAAAAACACAAGAATCAGAATGAGTCAGAAATAAAGTACAGAACGAATATATTTTCAAATTCAATTAATTAAACAGAATAAATTTGACCATAAAATCGGTAATATGAGCACTAAAAAGTTGAGGAGCAATAAATTTGCCTTCAGATGTTTATAAATTTTTCTTTGGGTTCATTTTTTTTAAGTGAAGAAAGCAAATAATATTTTCGGCAAGATGATGGCAGACAACTCAAAATGAAATGGCGTGATGACGTTAAATTAACAATTTTATTAACACCATCTAAACTGAAAAGATGGAGACCTTGAAAGCATTGAAATACCAATCTTAATGTAGGAGTCATGGTTAACTTACCTAATTGATTTTTTATTCCGGTTTTGATTCTTTTTAAGGTATTCCTTAGTTGCCTTTGAGCGAGATTAGAAACTAACAAATACAAAGGCATTACAAATAACATGGGAACAATTCGTTCAGGACTTTCAACAAAGAAGCTATCTGCAAAAAATAAAGGGTCTTTCAAAAAGAGAAATTTTCTTTCATAAGATTGTTGATTATTCTAATTTGTAATAAATTCGGATGCCTCTAACTTCTGTTTCTCAACTAAATGAGTCGCACCAAAATAAATCTTCCAGCTTGCTTTTTTCCGATTTATATATCTTCTACTCCTCTGATTAATAATGCTATATCTCCATCACTACTCGTAATAAAATCTAAAACGCATTGCTTTAAATCCGGTCTATGGGCACGGGAATATCCTTTAGTTATAATTATTGGTCTTACTCTAGTAATTTATTCTTTTTCATTCACATCATCATTTTAATATTCTCCATGTAGATGAAATGATGTTGAATCCAGATGTGAATATTTTGTATCTATCTTAAATTTATTAATTACTGATAAGACTATTTATAGAATCAGGTTACTTAATCCGTATTTATATAATTTATCCATGACTATTACAATTTTATCATCATTTAAATAATCTCTTTCCACGTCTTATACTAATAACATTTTTATTACTTCGCGACAAAAAAATGAACCCAAAGAAAAATTTATAAACATCTGAAGGCAAATTTATTGCTCCTCAACTTTTTAGTGCTCATATTACCGATTTTATGGTCAAATTTATTCTGTTTAATTAATTGAATTTGAAAATATATTCGTTCTGTACTTTATTTCTGACTCATTCTGATTCTTGTGTTTTTATTTTGCTTGTAATTTATTTGTACTTCAAA
>CBZS010000730.1 GCA_000613065.1 Richelia intracellularis
TCAAACTCAGAAGTCTGTGGGCTATCGAGTTGATTGGCAAGAATACAGTATTGCTTATGCAACGGATATCCATGAATTGTGGGACAGAGGGGAAGAAGAAAGAATTAACCAATTTATCCAAGGGGTAGATTTATTAATTACTAATCCTTCCTATCCCCCGCCAACATTTTACAAATCTGATGTAGGGGATTTGCATTATCAAACTGCTTTGCATTTAGCGAAACAAGCAGGAGTTAAACAACTAGTTATTTCCCATCACCATCCTAACGATCACGATGATTTTCTTGATAGAGTTCAAGAGGAGATCAAAGCAAGTTTTCCCCAAGTAGTGTTAGCTGCAGAGGGAATGAGCTTAGCAGTGGAATAACTGTTTACTTGTAGGCAACAAACGACTTGTAGAGATAGAAGCTGTTATTTGCTTGATTTCCTCTAACTTTCAGGTAACTGCACTAGTCGTGAGTAACTTTTCAGCCTCAGTGAAAGCCTGTTGTATATCATCACAGATACCGCAACGCCAAAGATAAAATTCTCCATTCCATAGAGCTGTTTGCATAATAATCATGGGATCTTATCTCAAAGATGTTTTAAGGACTTTTAACCTACTCTTTTTAACATCAAACTAACTGACTCTTGGACAAGTTGATTCAATACCATTATCTAGTAGATAAGCATAATCTTGATAATTTCTGAGTTTTTTGCTGACTAGAATGATAACCGTGTTTCTATCTAGTTCAAAAGTTCCAATATTATCAGGAGCTATTGGAGCAATATAACTATCTAGCCCTTTCATTTGGACTAGTTGATTGATATCAGCAGGGGTATTAAACATGAAAGCCATGAAGTAGTAAATTTTTACACTTTTTATATGAATAGAAGCATACTACTTAGATTTTCATACCCAGATTAATACAAATTAGATATGAAGCTGCATAGAAAATAACTTCTAAAATATAAAGTTGTAAGAGGAGATAGATATTACATGCTTAAATGTAAGTTGCTCGAACAATTGTTGTATGCGCTCACGTAAATGTTGCAAAGAAGAGAAAAGTTCGTTTTTAAAAGCTTTTTGGAGAAAGTGCCAAAGCCTTTGGATTGGATTAATTTGAGGGCAATGAGGTGGTTGAAGCAGGAGAATAATATTTTCTGGCCAATTAATCCCACAATTTGTATGAGCAGGAGCTTGGTCAATTTTACAAATTGACCAAGCTCCTGCTAACTGCTGAGATAGCCAATCTAAAAACTGTTGAAAACAGTCACTGTTGAGTTTGGGCTACTCCTGTTGGAAATATTTTCCTGTTAATGGTTCAATTGCACTATAAATCCAAAAATTTTCTCTTTCCCATTTAACGTCAACAGTTGGCTTTACTCCAGAAGCAGTAATCACTTTTCTTGTGAGGGTTTTCAATCCAACCCTAGTTTGATTCTGACACAAATAATGAACGCACTTCTCCTGTGCTAGATGTTTTTCTAGACAATTGAAAATGATACCGAGTTTTTTTTTACTCAGATACCAGCTTTTCATCTTATTTGTAGCTTTGAGGAGGTGGTACTTTTAGTTTTGCTCCTAATCCATATCGAACCAATGCATAAACCGTTCCATACTCAGTATCAAGTCCATGCTCTTTTTTCAACCATTCTACTATGCCACTATAACTACTAAACCCTTTTCCTGTTTTTAACTCCTGTATGAGTGCTGCTATCGCATCATCATTGATTTTTCGTTTTGCTCCTGCCGCTTTCTTGATTTATAACAAGGCAAACAGACCACCTTTTCTATACTTCTGCAACCATCTTGTCACTGTTGAAGTATCTCTAGCCAAGGGTTTCCCTATTTATTGCTGCTCCTTTACTTCTCCACTCGGCATTTAGCCACCACAACATGTGTAGTTTGTCTTTCTGCTTTCCGAACCTGGCTGTCTGTAGCAGTTTTTTTAGTTCCTCTTCGCACTGCGTGTTCTCAATCTGAAATGGGCGGCTTATGACTATTTTAAGTGTTCAAGTTTGCTTGACTCTATTATATGCACCTTCATATTCAATTAGTATTACCTTGCTATTCTCCACAATTAAATTTGATTGAAATATTTTGGAAATTTATTAGAAATGAATATTTATACTCTAAGAGAATGTTTTAAAAGTCGAAGTGAGTTACAAATCATGCAAGTCACGTGACCATGATACGTATCATTGCAATATAGATTAAAGTCTCAGAAGTTTCAGGTAGCCTTTCATAGTCCTTACTTTATCTTCTAAACCAATTGAGCCACCCGAAAGTTCGTTGTACAACCCAAGGTTTTGGTAAAAGGGTAAAACCCTTTCTTTTCTAAGGGTCTGAGAACCACTTCCACAATCCAACGAAAAACATCGATTATCCAGTGGGCAAAATCTTCCCCCCGATATCCTCCATCCATCCAGATAGTGTGCAGTCTTTTAACTTTATCTTTCATCTGATAAACCTGCCAGAACGTGCAAGTTTAGCCCCTCGACGTTCTGGCACAGTTGCAGAAGTAACCAATACTCGCAAAACTACCCCTAACAAGTCAACCGTAATAAATCGCTTACGTCCATGTATTTGTTTTCCTGGGTCGAAACCAAGATCCATACAAATCATGGTTGCGGTTTCAACTGATTGGCTATCAAAGGCTGCTTCCGATAGACTTGG
>CBZS010000731.1 GCA_000613065.1 Richelia intracellularis
TCAGCAGAAACTAGTTGTAGTGATTGGGGAGGGAAATCTTGGGGTAATCCGAGCCAACTGGGAAATTAATTCTGGATATAACCAAGTGTATGCTGGATGTACGGTTAGTTTAGCTATATGGGGTTGTTCTCCCTTACGATCTACCTTCACCTCAAAACAACCGATCGCAGCTTTCCGTTGGGGCTCAAATACATAGCCACTAATCACTTCAGCCTTTGTCAACCATTGTTGAACACCAACTGTGAGTGATGTAAATAAACTAGTTTTAAAATCATGGGTTTGGCGGTCGAAAACTTGCCTCACTAATGGAGGCATAGAAGCTGTATCTAACTGGTATAGTAGTTGAGCATCGGCATTACTTATGGGTAACAGATTGGGTAAGTCCGGTTCTGATTGAGCCAAATCTGCCAATAAACCGGGAGTTATTTCCCAATGGGTCATTTCTGCCAAACGCTGAAATCCATTTTTGCGGTACAAAGCCAAAGCATCTTTATCATTGACGTTGACTTCCAATATCCAAGTGCGTGCTTCTAATAGTGATTCAAAACAGTAACGTAATAACTGGGAACCAATTAATTGTCGATCAATTCCACCTTCCAGCATTACCTGTTCTACCCGCCAAGTACTACGGGTACGGTTAAAAGGAGATACTTGAATTCCTCCCAATAGCATTCTCCCTTGTTCAGCCACATAGGTACAGAGTTTGTGTTGCAAGGGGTTAGGAAACCAACTGAGAAATTTTAAGACCCCATACCAGTGGCGTAAATTTTGCATTTGTTTGGCAGCATAATCAGCCTGTTTTTCTGTAGCGATCGCTGAAGACTCTCTGGTTAGTCTTTCCATCCCATCCAGATCGCGATACTGTACTGGTCGGATGGCTACGCTGAGATTTTGAGGGATTAGTGAAGTCATGTTGTTTTAAGCTGCCATTCAGCCTCAAGTAATGGGGACACAGAGGGTTTGCTTAGGTTGATCTTAACTGCTTTGTATTGCTAAATTATTGCCCCTAAGGGGAGGATTTTACACCCATAAATCTAAAAAAGTAGATTTGTTGAGTATAGCAACAGCAAAGTCACTCAACAATACCTACTCTTAATTGTAGTTGATTTTTATATCCTATTCCTAGGGAATTTGCCGAGAAATTTGTTTTTCAAAATTTGCTTGGGTTTGATGGAGCAGTTCCTTTCTACTATCTTCAGAGTTTTGTTGTGTTTGTTTTAGGGTTGGAACCAAATTGCGGGCTTGCAGTGCCATGTGTAATTGAAGGTGGGCTACATATTCACTGAAGTCTTCACGAGGTGCATTTGCCGCTGCTGCGGATTGTGATTCCATTGCCAATTTTATCTCCTTGATTAATAGCAGTTGCTTATTATAATTACCAAAACTTACCACCTTGTTCTAGGTACATTCATAATTCGCAATGAACTTTAACGCTTTTTGACACTCTGCGTCCTACAAGAGGTTTGCCTTAACGTTAAACCACTATCTTTTCTTTATCCTCTACTACATAAGGTTGTTCTTCTCCTTGGGCAAGATATTCAGCTAGCTGGGATTCAATTTTGTCCCGAACAATTTGCCGATATTCTAGAAAATGCTCAATATGAGCACAAGTGGCGAGGTAGTGTTCGGCAACTCCTGGATTGCGTTTAATGATGCTGAATAGATGGTGCCAGAATTTCCAGCGAGTTGAGCGTTTAATCCCTTGTCGCCAGATAATAATTCCTAGGGCTTTCACTACTTTCCACTCTGGTAGCTTAAATGGTGCTTTCCAACTAGGCGCACCCATCATTAAGAAGCAACAATATGTTCTGTCTAAATATTTTTCTGGGTCATATAAAGTACAAAATGCCTCAATATATTCCCGAGCAATATCTTCTAAGGGACGGGTGGGAATAAAGTTCATTAAGGTAGTTTGATTGATATTGCCATCTTTTTTATCTCGGAGCCTTCCTTCTTTGGCTAAACGATGCCATAGAGCCGTATTGGGTAATGCTTGTAGCATAGCAAAGGTAGTGGAAGGAATATCAGCTTGTTCGGCAAATTTGACGATGCGATCGCCTGCACCTGTTTTTTCCCCATCAAAGCCGATAATAAAACCAGCCATGGGACGCAATCCTGCTTTGATAATGGCTTGAACGGATTCTGCGAGAGAACTACGAGTATTTTGGAACTTTTTGGTTAACAGCAAGCTGTCTTCGTCCGGGGTTTCAATGCCCAAGAACACCGCCGCAAACCCAGACTCTACCATCAACTCCATAAGTTCTGGATCTGATGCTAAATCTACGGAGGCTTCTGTATCAAAACGGAAGGGATATTCGTGTTCAGCCATCCATACTTTTAACTCCTTCAGCAAGAATTTCACGTTGCGTTTATTGCCAATAAAGTTGTCATCCACCATGAATATACCCCTACGCCATCCCAACTTGTAGAGATAATCTAACTCAGCTAACAGTTGCGCTGGGGTTTTGGTACGGGGTTTGCGTCCATAAAGGACAATGATGTCACAAAACTCGCACTGGAATGGGCAACCACGGGAAAATTGTACCGACATCATGTCATAGGCATCAAATTCCAGTAAGTCAAACCGGGGGATGGGGGTAGTTGTTACATCCGGTTTTTCCGTAGCTCGGAATGTACCCGATGTTTCACCCTTTTGGATCGCTGACACAAACATGGGTAGGGTGATTTCCCCCTCATCCAGAATCAGAAAATCTGCGCCAGCTGCTTGGCTTTCCTGGGGGGTAGAAGTAGGATAGGGACCGCCAATCGCTACCAATTTACCCCGACGTTTAGCTTCTTGAATTTGGTCTAGGAGATCTTGTTTTTGCACAATCATGGCTGACATAATCACAATATCAGCCCATTCCCACTCTTTCTCTGTAGCTGGACGAATATTGCGATCAACTAGCTTCAATTCCCATTCTTGGGGGAGGATTGCCGCTACTGTAACTAAACCTAGAGGTGGTAATAAAACCTTGCGATCAACCAATTGTAGAATCTTTTCATAAGACCAAAAAGTTTTGGGGAATATGGGATAAATGAGTAAAGCCCGCATATTATTTATAATCTCCTCACGTTTTAATGGCGATATTTGCAAGACAAGTCTTAAAAACCTCACCCTCAGAGCCTCTCATTGTCAAGGAGAGGCAAGCTGATTGTTATTGCTTATTCAGCAACGCCGCTTATTCTTGTAAAATTGTATTCAGGAACACTGCAATACAATGTAGTGTAAAGTTGCAATGAATTGATATTTGTGAGGATAGTTCCTTCTTTTTCATGTAGTGGGAGTGTATTGCTCCCTAATATTCCTTGCCAAGGTAATCCAAAATTCAAAATTTCAGATTGGTGAACGGAGAGGGGGGGATTCGAACCCCCGATACCGGTGAAGGTATAACGCATTTCGAGTGCGCCGCATTCAACCACTCTGCCACCTCTCCAGGATATGATTATTTTGCTTAGTATTATAGCACCCTTAATTTCACTTGAGGTCTGTTTCGTGCAGACATCTTGATTTCAAATTCTGCAAGTGCGATCGCAGAATGTACAACGAGACTAATAATATGGTTAAAATTTAATTGACTTTCTTTCGATGAGAGATTGAAATATTTTCCCTGAAAAAGCATCATGCAACAGGGTATAGAAACAAGGAATGATAAACAGAGTTAATACTGTCGGTAGAGATAACCCAGAAAACACGACCACACCCAATGGTTGCAAAAACTCAGAACCCTCTCCAATGCCCAAAGCTAAGGGGAACATTCCCAAAACAGTTGTAATAGTTGTCATTAGTATGGGACGTAATCGTTGGGGTGCGGCTTTGAGAATGGCTGTCTTTCTATTAACACCATATTTTTTTCTAATTTGATTTGCCAGTTCAACCATAATAATGGCGTTATTCACCACGATTCCCACTAGGAATACAGCACCCACAATCACGGTAGCTCCAATGGCTGTGTTGGTAATGTAAAGACCAAAAATCCCCCCTGCTAAGGCCAGGGGAATGGTTAACATAATTACTAGGGGATCGACTAAAGAGTTGTATTGCACCGCCATAACTACAAATACTAAAAAGGCGGCGAGTCCTCCTAATAATTTGAGGGAGTTTTGTAACTCTTGGTTCGATTTAGAGGTTGCACTAGGTAAAATTGTAACTCCCTTGGGGAAATCGAAATTCTTAAATACTTGCTCTACTTGAGTTAATGCTTGACTGAGACTAGCTCCTTTATTCAGGTTACCAGCAATAATAAATACTTGACGCTGATTAATTCTTTGGATTTCTCCTGGAGCTTTACTCTTGACAACTTCTGCCACATCACTTAAACGAACTTGGCGATTATTATTAACAAATAAAGGCAGCCTTTCTAAGTCCGATGCCGAACGCACAGATGCTTCATTCAATTGTACCCTCACATCAACGAGGCGATTTCCCCGTTGTAGTTGGGTGGGAACGCTACCTAAAATAGCTGTTTGGATAGTTTCACCAATATCTTCTGTGGTTAATTGTAATGCCTTTACCCTTTCCCAATCTGGTCGAATTTGTACTTCTGGCTGGCGAGGAGCAGCATCTGGACGAAATCTAGCTAGGGTAACCTGTTCGTCTAATTGCCTCATTAGTTCTCTTCCTGCTGCTTCTAAGGCTTCACTATCATTGCCTTGCAACATAATATCTAAATCTGCACCAGGGACAGGGGAATTATTGACAAATAAACCCCGCACTCTTCCAGGGGATAAGCGCAACCGAATTTTGACTAAATTTAGCTTGTTAAATTGTCGAGAAACTTTTTGGATATAACTTTGTATATCTGTTCCTGGTTTCAAGGTAATGGTACTGGAACTCCGGAGGGGGTTGAAAATAGTGCTACTACCAAATAAAAATCCACCAATGGAAGAGAAAACATATTCAGTTTCTGGCTGTTCTTGCAGAATTTTATCCACCTCAGTCATAACTTTTTGATTCACCTCTAGGGGACTTCCTGGGGGAAATTGGGCAAATAAACGAGCTTGTCCCGTATTAATGCGGGGGATGATTTCTTGGGGAATCTGGGGAGCTAACCACAAACTTCCACCACCTAAAAATAAAATTGCGACCGCTAGTATAAATCCTCTTATTAGCAAGACTTTGGCTAATAAATGGCTATATTTATTAGTCGCACTTTCAAATATGCGGTTAAATTTCTGTAAGAACCATAACTGATTAATACCACTAGTAAAAGGCCATGTTAATAGTCTTGATGTCAACATTGGAACTACGGTAGCAGCAATTAAAATAGAGGCAGCTACGGAGAAACTGATTGTTAAAATTAATTCTTTAAATAGCAGGCTAATAAAACCACCAGTAAGTAAAAATGGCAATACCACAACTAAGTTGGTACTAGTAGAAGCAATTAGGGCTGATTCTACTTCTTGACTACTTGCCTGTGCTTTTTGAATGATATCTTCCTGGTTGAACTGAGAGTAGCTTTTATCCCCTCTTACCCCCTCACCCTTATCTCCTCTTCTACCTCTCTTTCCGGGAGTCATGCCCATACCCTCGGCCATATTTTCTAGCATGACAATGGAATTATCCACTACAATCCCTACCCCCAAGGCTAAACCACCCAAACTAAATACATTCAGGGATAAGCCAAACATACCCATAAAAATGATAGCGGTGAAAGTTGCTAAGGGTATAGAGATGATGATAATTAGGGTTTGGCGTAGGGAACCCAAGAATAGAACAACCGCGAACGCTGCTAAAATTGACCCACACACACCGGCAATGGTGACGTTGGATATAGAGTTGCGTATAAAGACTGATTCATCTAATGTTGTCGTAATAATTGCTTCGCCAGGAATAAAGCCAGATTGTTTCAACTCCTGAATGCGACTTTTTACCGCGTCTACCACATTGATGGTATTAGCATCTGGTTGCTTTTGAATACTAATTTTAATGGCTTCCAGCCCATTCAAAGAGACAAAAATTCTTTGTCTTTCTGTACCATCAATTACCTCGGCAAAGTCCCGCAGATATACACGACGAGGACTAGAAATGGAAGAATTAGAGTTAGTGGAGTTCAAGGAAACTTGAAAAGAAAGGTTCCTAATTTCATCCGCATTGACAAATTTACCCACGGTACGAGTTAGGGGTTCGGAGTTGCTACCCAAAATTCGCCCCCCGGCGATATCTTGATTGCGCTTTTGTAATTCCTCTAAAACGTCTGTCAGTCCTATTCCCATGGCTTGCAGTCGTTCGAAATCGATATTAACCCTAGCCTGTTCTCGTACTCCCCCCGATACATCTACCCCAGCTACCCCAGCTACAACTCCTAACTCTCGTCCTAGTTCCTCTTCGGCAAAGACGCGTAGATCCACTCCTTGTAAGTCAGGAGAAGTTAAAGCAAATTCATACACAGGTAACTGTGAAGGCTCAAACTTAAAAATGCGTGGCTCTTCAATAATATCTGGCAATCGACTTCTAGCTCTATTAAATGCTGCGGTAGCATCATTCAGGGCTTGGTCAATATTACCCCCTGGCTGAAAGTACAAATTAATACTTGTTTGTCCTTCACGGGTTTGGGAGAAAACCTGTGATACTCCCTCTGTAGCAGCAAAAGCTTCCTCTAGAGGCTTGGTAATTTGATCCACTGCAACTTCCGGAGAAACACCTGGAGCTTGGACGCGCACACCAATACGAGGATAGGTGATAGAAGGTAGTAAATCTACGGGGATCATGGAAATAAAAAATGCACCAATTACCATAACTGCCAAAGTCAGCATCAGAGTACCGATATGCTGACGGATAGCCAAGGTACTAATACTAAATCGACGACTATTAAGTCCCTGACTATGATTTACTGGTTGCATTAGTTTTTCTCTATGCTGCCTGGCTTTTCTGAAAGTATGGATAGCTTGACATCGTCACCATCTGTTAGTGGTTTGCTACTCTGCACGACATAGGATTCTCCTATTTGCAATCCAGAAATAACTTCTACTTTGCCGTCTGCTTGTTTGCCAAGGCTAACGGTTCTAGATGTGACTTTGGTTTTTCCATCTTGTTGAGTAACGACAAATATTTTCCCATTTTTGATTATTTTGGGCTTTCCTAGTTCTTCTCTCCCTTGAACTGCTGCTGTGAGGGGTACAACTAAATTTTGCGGTGCATCACTCTTGAGTGTAATTCTGCTTAACAAACCACTGCCAATTTTGCCTTCATTATTATTGGGTATAACAATTTCCACAGGTACTAAACGGGCTGTGGCATCTGCTGCGGGAGAAACCCTAGTTATGGTGCCAATATATTTTTGATTGGAGAAGGCATCCAAGCGCACTTTGACTGACTGTCCTACTTGAATATTTGCCAGCTCCAACTCTGATACTTCCACCACAACTTTAACCCGGCTAAAAGTCGGCTATTTTGAGGATTTCGTTGCCTGGTTGTAA
>CBZS010000732.1 GCA_000613065.1 Richelia intracellularis
GCTGCAAGCTCGTTGCGATGCTTTTCTGCCTTAGCTTTTAAGTCATCTAGGTCAATATTACCTTCATCATCACAGGCAACCGCAACCACCTTCATACCACACATTACCGCACTAGCGGGGTTGGTTCCATGGGCAGAGGTGGGAATTAAACAAATATTGCGATGTCCTTCTCCCCTACTTTCATGGTACTGGTGAATTACCAATAATCCCGCATATTCCCCTTGGGAACCGGCGTTTGGTTGTAAGGAGACTCCGGCAAATCCAGTGATTTCCGCCAACCAATCTTCTAATTGCTGGAAAAGGACTTGATAACCCTTAGTTTGGGATTGGGGTGCAAAAGGGTGAATTTTACCAAATTCTGCCCAAGTTACGGGTATCATTTCTGATGTGGCGTTGAGTTTCATGGTACATGAACCCAAAGGAATCATAGATGTTGTCAGAGATAAGTCTTTTGATTCCAGTTTGTGCAGGTAGCGTAATAACTCAGTTTCCGAATGGTAGCTATTAAATACGGGGTTGGTAAGATAGCTACTGCTACGAGAGAGGTTTGCAGGTAATAGTGGGGGTGTAACTTCTCTTCTGGGAGTAGGGGAGTTACCAGCGAAAATATTGAGTAAGTCTTCTATATCTTCAACAGTGGTGGTTTCATCTAAAGAAATACCCACACTACTATCATCAAAAATGCGGAGGTTGATTTTCTGAAGTTCGCATGCGATGAGAATATCTTTGATATTGTGGCTTTCTAAATCTACCCGCAGAGTATCAAAAAAGTATTCATTGGTAATACTGTAACCAAGCTGCTTTAAACCCTCTGCCAGGGTAGCGGTGTGTTGATGAATTTGTAGCGCGATCGCTTTTAATCCAGAAGCACCATGATACACAGCATACATACTTGCAATCACCGCTAGCAATACCTGGGCTGTACAAATATTACTGGTAGCTTTTTCTCGGCGGATGTGTTGCTCTCTGGTTTGCAAAGATAAACGATAAGCTCTCTCCCCACGAGTATCTTTTGATACCCCTACGACTCTTCCAGGAACTTGACGCTTATATTTTTCTTTGGTAGCGAAATAAGCAGCATGGGGTCCACCATAGCCCATGGAAACACCAAAACGTTGGGTAGTTCCCACAGCAATATCTGCCCCAAATTCACCGGGAGGTCTCAGTAAGGTTAAGCTTAAAAGATCGGCTGCTACTGTTACCAATGCTCTCTCAGCATGGGCTTTTTGAATAAAAGGGCGGTAGTCGTAGATAGAGCCGTCGGTGGCAGGATATTGTAAAACTGCTCCAAATATTGGTTCTGAAAAATCAAAAGTACGATGATCGCCAGTAATAATATTAATCCCTAAAGGTCTGGCACGAGTCCGTAACACCTCGATGGTTTGGGGATGGCAATCTTGGGAAACAAAGAAACCGTTAGCTTTATGCTTGGTTGCACCATAGCTCATGCTCATGGCTTCGGCTGCTGCTGTCCCTTCATCCAGTAGGGAAGCATTGGCGATTTCCAAACCAGTTAAATCAATAATCATAGTTTGGAAATTTAATAAAGCCTCTAATCTACCTTGGGCAATTTCCGGTTGATAGGGTGTATATGCAGTATACCAGCCTGGATTTTCCAGGATATTACGTTGAATTACCGTAGGGACAACACAGTCGTAATATCCCATGCCAATAAATGAGCGAAAAACTTTATTTTTAGCGGCTATATCTTTTAACTTACCTAATGCAGCATATTGGCTTAATGCTGCGGGTAATTCTAGAGAACGATTTAGCCGAATACCTTGTGGTACAGCTCTATCAATTAAGTCATCTAAATTCCCTAACCCCAAAACATCCAGCATTTTCCGGATATCCTGGGAGTTAGGACCAATATGACGTTGTGCAAAGGTGAAACTTTGGGCACTTGATTTTTGATTACTATTACCCTGTGTAGGTTGATTACTCGACTGAGGACGAGGGGCTTGCAATACCACTAAGTTACTCTCCAGATGGGACTATTTAATATTTTGCAACAAATAGATTTGACGTGCTTCTCCAGAAGGATTACTTCATGTGATTTTTATTGAATGGGGAATGGTTGAAGAAGAGGAGCTAGGCACGCGGTGAAATGGGGACACGAAGATATTTCTCCACGTCTGCCACTCTCCCCATGCTTCCAGATCCTTCACTCTCCCTCAACTTTCTCGCTGTAATCTGCTGCACTCATGGCATCATTGATTTCACTGGAATCACTTATCTTTACCTTGATTAACCACCCTTCTCCATAGGGGTCTTCTGCAATTTTTTCTGGTGCATCAATTAAGGCTTCATTGCGCTCCAACACCGTACCACTTACAGGGGATTTCAAATCTTCCACGGCTTTGACTGATTCAATGGAACCAAAACCTTCCTTCTTACTTAGAGAGTCGTCAATTTCTGGTAATTCTAAAAAGACAATATCACCCAATTGGTCCACAGCAAAAGCAGTAATACCAATGGTGGCAACTTCACCATCTAAACGCACATACTCATGGGTATCCAGATATTTTAAATCTTGAGGATAATCTGACATATCACTTACCTTTCCAAAACAAAATCATTAATCATACCTCTCCCAATGACGGGAGATGAAATAACCCAAAGCAGTTGCTTTCTACAACAATTTCAAATGTTATCAGCTAGTCAGGCGACTTGTAGAGCGGTAGAAGGGTTTTTTTACCACCACTGCGGGGTAATGCTTGCCACGAATTTCTACTTCTAGTTGTTGCCCTACTTTGGCTATATCTTTGGGTAAGTAAGCTAAAGCTACGGGATAACCAAGGGTAGGGGAAAGGGTTCCACTAGTAATTTCTCCCACGACTTGTCCTGATGATAATAGTGGGTATCGATGGCGGGCAATATTACGCCCTTGCATTTGTAAACCCACCAATCTCCGAGTAATACCCTGGGATTTTTGCTGCTCTAGAACTGTGCGCCCAATAAAATCAGCCTTGGTATCTAAATGGACTAACCACCCCAAACCAGCTTCTAGGGGAGTTGTACTATCATCAATATCTTGTCCGTATAGTGCCATGGCTGCTTCTAATCGCAAGGTATCCCTAGCACCCAGTCCGCAGGGATTCACCCCCACGTCTAGTAGCTTTTGCCACAGTTCTATACCCACTTCCGGATCCACCATCACCTCAAAACCATCTTCCCCTGTATAACCGGTACGAGCAAGAAAAGCTGGTTGATCAAATATATTGGCTTCTAAATGCCCGAATGCTCTGATGGGGGTTAAATCTGCGGAAACAAATTGCTGTAAAAAGCCAGTGGCTTTTGGTCCTTGAATCGCGATTAAGACTTTATCTGAGGAAATATCTTGAAATTGGATTTCGCTGGTATCTAAATGTTTCAGTATCCATGTGCGATCCTTAGCAGTAGTGGCAGCATTAACAATTAATACTCCCCGTTGAATATCAGTATTATCTACACCTTGGTAATAAAAAATAATGTCATCGATAATACCACCATTTTCATTTAACAGGACGCTGTATTGTGCTTGCCCTGGTTGAAGACGGCTTAAGTCTGATGGTACTAGTTTTTGCAATTGAGTTACTAAATCTTTCCCTTGCAAAGTGAATTTACCCATGTGGGAAATATCAAACATTCCGGCATGGTTTCTTACAGCCTCATGTTCTTTGGTAATGCCGCTAAATTGTACGGGCATTTCCCAGCCACCAAAGCCAGTAAATCGGGCTTTCAGCTCTTGAATAAGGGGAAATAGGGGCGTACGAGTAAGGGATTGGGCAATGTCTGCTGGATTAGCCACAGATAGTTTTGCTGTCAAAAGTTTACATTTGATCTATACTAATACCAATTTCATATGAAGCTGCATAGAAAATAGCTTCTAAAATAAAGTTGTAAGAGGAGATAGATATTACCTGCTCAAATCTAAGTTGCTCGAACAATTGTTGTATGCGCTCACGTAAATCTTGCAAAGAAGAGAAAAGTTCGTTTTTTAGAGGTTTTTTGAGAAAGTGCCAAAGCCTTTCGATTAGATTAAGTTGAGGGGAATGAGGTGGTTGAAGCAGGGGAATAATATTTTCTGGCCAATTAATCCCACAAATTCTATGAGCAGGAGCTTGGTCAATTTGTAAAATTGCATAATCTTCACGTAACTGCTGAGATAGCCAATCTAAAAACCGTTGAAAACAGTCACCGTTGAGTTTGGGGTACTCCTGTTGGAAATGTTTTCCTGTTAATGGTTCAATTTCACCATAAATCCAAAAATTTTCCCTTTCCCATTTAACGTCAACAGTTGGCTTTACTCCAGAAGCAGTAATAACTTTTCCTGTGAGGGTTTTCAATCCAACCCTAGTTTCATCCTGACACAAATAATGAACGCACTTCCCCTGTGCTAGATGTTTTTTCAGACAATTGAGAATGATACCGAGTTTTTTTTACTCAGATACCAGCTTTTCATCCTGTTTGTAGCTTTGAGGACGTGGTACTTTTAGTTTTGCTCCCAATCCATATCGAACCAATGCATAAACCCTTCCATACTCAGTATCAAGTCCATCCTCTTTTTTCAACCATTCTACTATCTCACCATAGCGAGTAAACCCTTTTCCTGTTTTTAACTCCTGTATGAGTGCTGCGATCGCATCATCATTGATTTTTCGTTTTGCTCCTGCCGCTTTCTTGATTTCTAATAACCCAGACAGATCACCAGTTCTATACTTCTGCAACCATCTTGTCACTGTTGAAGTATCTCTAGCCAAGGGTTTCCCGATTTCTTGCTGCTCCTTTACTTGTCCACTCGGCATTGAGCCACCACAACATCTGTAGTTTTTCTTTCTGGTTTCCCAACCTGGCTGTCTGTAGCAGTTATTTAAGTTCCTCTTCCCTCTGGGTGTTCTCAATCTTAAATGGGCGGCTCATGAGTATTTAAACTGTTCAAGTTTGCTTGGCTCTATTACATGCAGTGTCATATTAAATTGGGATTAGCAGTAGCATATCTATTTCAGAGTCTAAATTTCAGAGTTGTTCTATAACTGCACAGAAATAATCTTTGGTGCGCATTCCCAACAATTCTTGATTATCGTCACCAAACAAATGGATATCTGTTATTTTTGCAATGGATACAGGAGAAGTGTTATTCATTTTGATCAATAAAATCTCAACATTGGCGGTATCCTGAACACAATCCCATTCAAGAAGGGTATATTACAGATACCATGGGTAGTTTCATGCTGCTTGAAGCCAAGTCAAAGCTAAAGGATAAAGGAAACAGGTATGTATACTACTGTTCGTAATTCTGTTCTAACAGATTTGCCACCCATCTCAATTACCTCCATTTTTAACGTCCATATTATTCTGACATAAGTAATTAAGTTATATAAAACGTTTTTTCTTACTTATTTTTACGTAATTAACGAATTAATTATGATAAGTAGTATATGATTTTTGTGTATTCTTATTTTTTTCATCTATATTAAGAGATAAAACAGTATTATTATTTACTTAAAGACCTAAATAATAATACTGTTCTATCTCTTAACTATCCTGAGCGTAAGTTTATTGCCTAACCTATTCGTTTTAGAATCAACATCAGTATCTACGGCAATTAGCGTTAAAA
>CBZS010000733.1 GCA_000613065.1 Richelia intracellularis
CCACCACCAAAAAATTTTCTGGCTGCATTACAACAAGGGAAAACTAAACCTGCATTAATTGCAGAAGTAAAAAAAGCATCCCCTAGCAAAGGGGTTTTATGTGAAGATTTTGACCCTGTAGCCATTGCTAGTGAATATGAATCAGGGGGAGCTAGTTGTATCTCCGTCCTCACTGATGAAAAATTTTTTCAAGGCAGTTTTAACTACTTAGCAAACATTCGCGCCACAGTAAATTTACCAATTTTGTGTAAAGATTTTATCATTTATCCGTATCAGATGTATTTGGCACGGTTAAAGGGTGCGGATGCTGTCTTATTGATCGCAGCCATACTTAGCGATCGCGATTTACAATATTTTCTCAAAATTGCCAATGCATTGAACATGACAGCTTTAATTGAAGTCCACACCCTAGAAGAACTTGACCGTGTACTCACTTTAGATGGTGTCAGCTTGGTGGGTATTAATAATCGCAATTTGGAAGACTTTTCCGTAGATTTACAGACTAGTTGCCAAATTTTGACAACTAGGGCTGAGTCATTGCATAAACAAGGAATTTTAGTTGTCAGTGAATCAGGACTGCACAACAAAGAAGATCTAGATGTAGTACAAAAAGTAGGTGCATCAGCTGTCTTAATTGGAGAATCCTTAGTAAAACAGCAGGATATAAAATTAGCGATTGCTAATTTATTTACTCTAGTATGAGGATAACCCTGATTATTTTTAGGGGCTAGCTCTGATTACAACCCACATTCCGCAAGTTAGTTAGCAAAGATGATAATATTTACCACAGGGAGCACCAAAAAACTGTAGAATCCAGCACCGCTCCTCACTGAGGTTGGAAATCTGTTTCAAAGAAGCGAAGGTTAATAAATGAATTGACATGAAACATTGAAACATCCAACCTAAAGTAGGAGTGGCAGTTGGTTTACCTAACTGATTTGGAATTGTTTGGAATCCTCGTTTTAGAGATTGCCGTAATGCCCTTTGACCTAGGCTGTAAACTAGCAAACACAAACCCATAACCATTGCCAAAGCCGCCACTCTTTTCCTTGAATTTAAAAACACAGTGGAAGTAAAAAACAATGGGTCTTTGAGAAACCGAAAACCAGGTTCTGTTCACTGTTGCGCCTTATATTCAGGTCAAACATCTTCCTTGCTAAGTTTGTCGACATAAAGAATATTGGTGGCAAGAAAAAACCTACCAGCCTGTTCTGTAGCAATGGTAATTGCAGTTTCTTTGGGTACAATTTCGGCTTGAATATGGGAAATTAGGGTAGGTTGAGAATCCTTGCGAGGTCTGCCACATCTCCGGTGTTGGCTATATTCAATAACTTTAATATTTGCAACTTGATAAAATGGCAACTGACTCTCAAGTAATTTGCCTGCCTTGAATGCATGTTTGGCACATGCAACGCCCTTTTGGGTTAATGCGTTCAAACACCCTTTGAAACGTCTCTGCACTTGGGATGCCCTCTGGTAAAGTTAAAAACTGCTGCAACCAGTCGGGCACCTGGAAAAATTGAGCAAGTAGCTCGCGAGATGAAAGTATAGGGAGAGCAGAAGCTGGGCTAGAATGGCCATAGAAGAAAAAAAAGTAGGGGAACTTGAACAGCGATACCAGAAGTTAGAAAAGAAGAAGACCCTGTTGATGAAATTAGACGAGACGGTGCCGTCGTCATAATTTCGTCCGATTTTAGAGGAAGTGCATGACAAGGCCAGAAAAAATAATGCTGGGCGAAAGCCCATAGATGCAACAGTCATGTTCAAAATGCTTGTGCTGCAACAACTGTACAACATAACATCAGTGATGAAGAACTGGAGTACCAGCTCAATGACGGACTATAGTTCATGAGATTTTTGGGCTTGGGACTAGTAGAACCAGTACCAGATGCAACTACAGTTTGATTATTTCGGCAGCAGTTGAAGCAGCAGGGTCTTATTGAAGAACTGTTTGAGCAATGAATTTGATCGCTACCTGAGAAACCAAGGCTAGCAATGTAAGGGGGGTCAAATAGTAGATAATACACTCATTTCAGTTCCCAAGCAGCATAATACTAAGGAAGATAAGCAAAAACTTGCCCTAGGAGAAATTCCCGAAAGTTGGCAGCAAAAGCCTCATAGGTTGTCCCAGAAGGATACCGATGCTCCCTGGACAAAAAAGAATGGTTAGAGTCCCTTTGGTTAGAAAAAGCACATCAGGATGGATGTGGAGTACGGTTTTATTCGTCGCTATCAAGTCACTGATGCCTCAGTGCATGATTCCCAAATGTTAGGGGCACTGTTGGATGAGCAAAATCAGGGGTAAGAGGTTTGGGCTGATAGTGCCTATGGTAGTGAATCTATTGAATGGATTTTACAGATTTTACAATTCCTCAATCACATTCATCAACGAGCCTACGGCAATCATCCATTGACTGCAAAACACAAAGAAGATAATCGAGAGCCTTATCAACTCAGAGCTAAGGTCGAACAGGTTTTTGGTCACTGGGTTAATGAAATGGGAGGCAAGTTAATGGGTTCCATTGGTAAGCAGTCAGTCAAGGCGACTATTGGAGTGAAGAATTTACTCTACAACTTCAAACGTTATGGATTTTGGGAGAATAAAAATCCTAAAGCTGTGGGATAATTGCGTCTAAATTGGCTCTATTCAGCCAGATTTCAACTAGAAATCGTTTTGGTTAAGCTATTTTTTTCCCAAGTTCACTTTCTTGTAGTTCGTCGAACCCCCTCTGATTACCTAAGACTTTATTAATAAACGTGCCCAGTCGTATTTACTCAATCCATAATTTTCCATCTGCTCCCATCCCTTACCTCCTGCAATCAGTGATAGTATTCCAATGATTAAAATATCTGTTAATCAATGGACACGGGTTCCTTCTGCACGTAAGTC
>CBZS010000734.1 GCA_000613065.1 Richelia intracellularis
GGGATTAGAAATTCGTGAGCCATTAGTGGATGACGCAAATAGATTACGTAGGGAATTAGGGCTGACAAACTTGCATTATTTATTTTGCAACGTTAATGTCTCTATGCGATCACTATTATCTTCCCTCACTCCAGGTGTATTACAAAGGGTGAGTATTCAATTTCCAGATCCTTGGTTTAAACACCGTCATGCTAAACGCCGGGTAGTACAACCGGAATTAGTTGCAGAATTAGGGGAATATCTCGCTCCTGGGGGATTAGTCTTTTTACAGTCTGATATTAAATTTGTAGCGCTGGAAATGTGCGATCGCTTTACGGCGCACCCTAGTTTTATCAAGGAAGGTAGTGAAGATGAAGAATGGTTAGCAGAAAATCCTCTTCTAGTACCCACAGAGAGGGAAATAGCTACCCAGAATAAAGAAGAACCTGTGTATCGGGCTTTATTTCGGAAAAGAAATGTTGATGGTTCATAGTTTTGAGTTCTTCTTCTACTCTCCTGCTTCTTTCCACTCTCCTTACCTAATCAGGAATTATGGTATGACTGAATTGGTGTTCTAGGCAATGGCTCATAGTCGTAACTGAATAGCGGGAATGATCCATTTACCAGTAAAATAACTGGGCATTGCAAATACACACAGGTAAAGCACAATGGTAAAGGCTCGTATTGGGATTATTGGTGGTAGTGGTCTATACAAAATGGATGCTCTACAAAATGTCGAGGAAGTAAAGATAGAAACACCGTTTGGTCCTCCTTCTGATGCTTTGATTGTGGGTACCTTGGATTATGTGACTGTAGCTTTTTTAGCACGTCATGGTCGGAATCATATGCTATTACCTTCCGAATTACCATTTCGTGCCAATATCTATGCAATGAAACAGTTGGGAGTAGAGTATATAATCTCTGCTAGCGCGGTGGGTTCTTTGAAACCTGAAGCGAAGCCCTTAGATATGGTGGTTCCCGATCAATTTATCGATCGCACAAAAAATAGAATTTCTACATTTTTCGGCGATGGAATAGTAGCTCATATTACTTTTGGCGATTCCGTTTGTCCTAATTTGGCAGGGATATTAGCAGATGCCATCGCATCTTTGAATTTACCTGATGTTACCCTCCACCGTGGGGGAACCTATTTATGTATGGAGGGGCCAGCATTTTCCACTAAAGCGGAATCCAATTTGTATCGCAGTTGGGATGCAACAATTATTGGGATGACTAATTTACCAGAGGCAAAGTTAGCAAGGGAAGCAGAAATTGCCTATGCTACTTTAGCACTTGTAACGGATTATGATTGCTGGCATCCAGAACATGACAGCGTTACAGTGGACATGGTAGTGGAAAATTTACAACGCAATGGGGTGAATGCTCAGAAGGTAATTCAAGAAACAGTGAAGCGGTTGAGTGCCAATCCTCCTGTTAGTGAGGCTCATTCGGCATTGAAATATGCAATTTTAACTCCTTTGGATAAAGTCCCTGCTGCAATTAAGGAAAAAATGAGTTTATTGTTGGAGAAATATTTATAAGGCTGATAGCAATGATTTAATATTGGGGTGCGACTCTTTTAGTATTACGGAGTAATATATAAGAATAATAAATGAGAAGTCAACCAGAGTAGTATTGACAGCCAAAAATGTACTTGATGGAATTGGCTTGTAAAAAGTGAAAAAACAGCAACAGTTCCACGCCCTATGCAAGGATCTACATCAAATCAAGGTATGTTTTGGTCACAAGCACCAGAAGTATTTGAACAGATAGTTAGTTGGTTAGACTCAGACACCATTTCTGGGTTAGAACAGTGCCAGATAGAGAGTAAGTTACTTGAGAATGGATACGAACTATTGAGGCGGTTGTTACAAACAAAGATATTTTCATAAACGCAGTCAACATAAAATAGAGGAAGAGTGTGCAGGTACAGACTCAGTAAACAGAACACACAAGAAAAAATTGTCGCGGAAATTGACCGCATTATTTGGCACAGTAATCGCCAATAGAATCGGTTATGGAGGAAGAAAGAGAAATACACTATTTCCTTTGGATGGGGAGTTTAATCTACCAGCACAGCAATATTATCATGGACTAAGACAGGGATATTGTCCATGTGATTGAGTATTTGTGGAAAGCTGCATTTGTCTTTTATTCTCAGACTTCAACACAGGCAGAAGCTTGGGAGAGCAAACGTTTACAGCTTATCCTTGAAGGTAAATCAAGTTCAGTTGTCCCAGGAATGGGCCGGAGTGCGACTTTACTCAAATTCACCCCCCAAGAACGTAAACTCGTGGATACCTGTGCTAGATTTTTACTTAACAATCCCAAATACCTCAAATATGACCATTACTTAAAAGCTGCATTACCCATCGCCACGGGGGTGATTGAGGGTGCTTGTCGCCACCTGATAAAAAACAGGATGGATATCACTGGGGCTAAATGGACCATGAGGGGTGGTGAGGCTGTTCTACCCCTGGGTTCTTTATACATCAGTGGCGATTGGGATGAGTATTGGCAGTTTCATCTACAACAAGAACATAAACCCAATCACCTGGCTTTGTACTCTAGTGGTATTCCTTTGATCAAGCAAGTTATCAAAGCAAAGCTCGTTGTTCTACTAGCCCTCCACATCTTCCAATACCTGTGTAAGTTCCACTCCCTGTCTTACTAAAAGAGTCGCATCCTTAAGATTGTCGTGGCCAAAAATGAGTTTTTTTGACTGTAGTTCAGCAAAACACCACTGAACTTGCCCATTCTCAAATCTTACAATAGTGCGGGCATCCTGCCCGCTCATTAATATATCAGCGCAAGTAACAAGCAAAAAAACTATTAGTTATAAGTTTGATTGCAATAGTGTCTTAATGTCTTAACCTAGTTTCGTATTGCTATACTACCTGATAAATAAAACTAAAACTTGCCCAGTTCTTCACATTCCAACTATAAAAATCCGATGTGGTGCTAGTATCAAAAGGCGAATTACTAGCATTATGTATATCTTCCAATAATGCTTTGGCTACTTCCACAGGATTAAGCAAGGGGTAAATACTTTGTTGAGTAGAACCATGATGTTTCGTAGCTTGTTTTTCCAGAGTATTTTTAAAGGGAGCAGTACTCAAAATTAATTGGGTTTCAGCAAATAAAGTTGGTCCTGTCACTACCCATTGAAAATCAGCAGTGGTACTGGGCACAATCAAAGCTTTCCCAGGAGCAACTACTGTATTCTCCAATACAGGTTTATTTTGACTACTATCTGCATTCTCAGAATTTTGCCACGGGTAAAGTGCATAAGCATTCATGGATGTATCTAAGCCTAGTAAAATCACATATATAGGGCGCTCGCTTAGATTTTGCACCCGATACTGAATCCGACTACCCACAGGAATATTAGGTAACTGTCCACTATCACTAGTAAATGTTTTTCTACTTGGAGATATTGTGGAGCTACTTACTCTGGTTTCCTGTTGAGCCACAATTCGAGGAAAAAGACCCTTCACTATTTCTAACTTAACCTTCACTGCCAACTGAGAAGAAGCTGCATTTTCTGTTAATCGCCATAATTTTGCTGCTTTCAAGGTGCGTACTTTCGGTGCTAACCGCTGCACTGCAATCTTGACTGCTTCCCCCGGTTCGCCCATCGTGTTGGGTATTAGAACGCTAGCCATTGAAAATAAACCATAATGGCTGGGAGAAGCCATTATTGAAGTACTGGAATCTAAGTTTGCTACTTTCACAAGTGGTAATTTTCCAAACACAAAATCTGCTCGTTGCTCACCGGCAATTACGGAGGAAACATGGTTTAAAGTAGAAAAGGCACTGGTAGCATCTACCCGTTCAATTCTTTCTAATTGAGTTCCCAGTGCCACAGTTAAACCAATATCACGGGGAATAACTCGAATTTTTTCCTGAATTAATTGCCCTGGCTGGAGTGCGAATTTACTATTGACGCTACTAACTTCGGCCTTTGCGGATAATCCAGTGGAGAATTGAGTAGAACGAGTAGCCAAAGGCGATCGCAATACTAAATTTACTTTATTTTGTGCCCCCACTAGGCTAAATTGAGAGTTAAGATCATAGTATGGTACAACCTGGGCTGGTATTCCTCCTAGCCAAATATTTACAGTTTTTCCGTCTTCTTCTACGCTTTGTATAACTCCCTCAGCTCCTATTTCCAGGGATGGTAAGAGGCTCTCGCTAATTTGCTGTTGATTGGTTGTGCCACTTAAAATATGGGGTTGTTGCTGACTCCCTAGCCGATACATGGAATTAGCCACTTGAGACAAACAAACTTGTATCGTCTTTGTAGGTGCAGTTTCCCACAGATATTGGGTTAAGGTATAAGTAAATAAACCCACACTACAATCGGAAAACATTAACTCCCTAGCAACTTGTTTTCCATCATAGTTAGGAGTTAACAAACTTATAGGGAGATTCGTAGCCAGTAAATTCTTGACAGCTAACTGATTTGTTAATTTTGCTTGTAATTCTGCTTCTTCTGTTGCCACAGCAGCCTTTGCAGGAGATTGACAAACACGAGTCAGCCATCCGGAGGGTAATTGGTTAGAAGTGTTGGAATAACTACTATCCAACACCATTGTCACCCGATTCGTTGCTAGTGAACGCACTAACAGTTGTAGGGTATCTTCTAGTAAGTAATCCTCTTTATTGCCTGTATTGGCGACAGTTACCAAAGCATTTTTTAAGCCAGGAAATGGCATTTTTGTCTCTACTTGACAACCATAACCACTAAAGTGGAAAACTACCACATCTCCTGATTTTGCTTGTTTGACTAGATGTTCCAGAAAAGCATCCTCAATAAAATCTCGAGAAGCTTGCTCATCTGTCAAAGCCAGGATATTAGAACTAGAAAAACCAAAGCGATGAACTAATAGTTCTGTTTGTAGTTCTACATCTGTCACACAGCCGCCTAGAGGATAATTTTGGGAATATTTATTAATTCCCACTAACAAGGCAAATTTACGCGGACTGGGTTGTGCCAAGGCTTGGTAATAGCGTTCGCCAAAAGATAACCACTCAGCCTGAGACAACCCCATTGCCGCGACAAGGGATCCAAACCGTTGCAAAAAAGTCCGCCGCTTCATAATTAGCTTTCAGTCCTCAGCCAATCAGTTATAGCAATCCTAAGTCATTTCTGAATCAGAGTATAAGAGATATTGCCCCTTCTCAAGTCCCTAATTTGCCAATTTTGTACTTATAACCCACATTAATTGGGACAAATGAGAGAAAAATTAGGTAGGAGAAAGCATTGCGATGTAAGCTTTTGACTCTCCACAATCTCTGGGAACAAATGGTTTAATTTTGATTGCCTCATCAGCTCAATGGGCTGAAATGAAAACCACAAACCTAAAATTGATATTTATTGTGTTATTTATTACATTAAGCCGGGAGTTGTAACTGCATGGCTTTTGCTAATTCTGCTGCTACTTCAGGACGAGAAAACTCTGTTGGAGGTAATTCTCCCCGACGGAGCATTTCTCTAACTTTAGTTCCAGACAAGTGGACTCTTTGTTCTGGAGTACTGGGACTGGTTTTGGTAGTTGCCATTTGTTTAGTCCGAGTACAATAAAAAGCATGTTCAAACATCATTGGTGTAATGCCCAATTCCCCTGGCTGGAACTGATCAAAAATATGCTGGGCATCATAAGTCCCATAATAATCACCAACTCCAGCATGATCTCGCCCCACAATGAAGTGTGTACAACCGTAGTTCTTACGAATTAGAGCATGGAAAATGGCTTCTCTTGGTCCAGCGTAGCGCATGGCAGAGGGATTAATGGCTAAAAGCACACGATTTTGGGGATAATAATGTTCTAACAGAATCTCGTAACACCGCATCCGCACATCCGCAGGAATGTCATCTGATTTGGTTTCCCCTACTAGAGGATGCAAGAATAAACCATCAACGGTTTCTAAGGCGCATTTTTGAATGTACTCATGGGCACGGTGAATGGGGTTACGAGTTTGGAAGCCAACCACGGTTTTCCACCCCTTCTCTTGGAACATCAACCGAGAAGTCTCCGGATCGATTTGATAAGCTGGAAAGTAAGGATGGGGAGAGCGTTCTAATAACCACACGTCACCAGCAATATTAATTTCCCCTTGGTTATAAACGACTTTGACACCGGGATGTTTCTCTTCATCAGTACGATATACGTTAACGGCTTCCCGGTGCTTATCATAAGTATATTTTTGACTCAGGTGTAAAACACCAATATATTTACCTGTAGAGTCATCTAGGCGAACTAGATTACCTTCGGTGAGGTTAGCAGCCTCCGATGCTGAGACCGAAAGGGTAATGGGAATTGACCAAGGTACACCATTAGTCAGCCGCATATCCGATACTACCTGGTTGTAGTCATCCTGATTCATAAAACCAGTGATAGGACTAAAACCACCGATAGCAATCATTTCTAAATCGGAAACAGCCCTATTCTCCAGCTGCACACGGGGCAAAAAGTCTGCTTTGGATAGAAACTCTTCTCTTTGTTCGGGTGTAGCAATACGATTTACCAGATGCCCGCCATGGGGAGCAATGCCTTGTATGTTGTTACTCAAGGTAATCCCTTCTCTGCTTTTAATTGCAATTTGTTAAGTCTTTATTAAGTTAACAAAATGCCTTAACAAGTGACAAGACAATTCCCGAGTATGGTGGCAAGAATCTAAAGAAAATAAGATTACAAAAAAATAGGGAAAATTTACCCTTCTTTAACACAAAATAAAATGTTGCCACAATCGTCCTAAAAAATATTGTACAAACAGCTGTTAACGCTTGGGAGTTGCTTCGCCAAACTTAATTAACAAAGCGATCGCAATACTAACTACTAAAATTAGACTAGAACTCAAAGCACAACCAAAACCCCAGTTTTGTGCAGCACCGAGAAACTGATTGTAAATTAATCTAGCGGTTGTCATGCTGGAAGCACCACCCAGTAACTCTGGATTAATAAAATCTCCCATGGCACTAATAAATACTAAGAAAGATCCAGCTCCAATCCCTGTAATAACTTGGGGTACTGTGACTCGCCAAAATGTTTGTATTTGATTTGCTCCTAAATCAGCAGCAGCTTCTAATAGTCGTTTGTCTAATTTTTCCAACGACGCATACAAAATTAACACCATATATGGTAATAGGCTGTAACTCATACCAATTAACACAGCGGGACTGTGATTCAATAGTTCCCAGCTTGGTAAACCCAAATTTATTAACATCCTATTGAGTAAACCTGTGGGGCGGAGAATGCTAATCCACGCATAGGAACGGAGTAAGGAGGAAGTCCACAAAGGTAAGACAAAGGCCAACAACAGCAAATTTTTCCAATTAGCTGTTATTTTGACTGCAATCCAATATGCAATGGGGAAGCCACAAATCAAACAAATTATTGTCGTCCCCACAGCAAAAAATAGTGTTCTCCAGATTACTTGCAAATATAGTGGATCGAGTATTTTAATATAGTTATCCAGTCCACTAGGATTAACAATTTCACCAGGTCTAATACCAGGAACCAAGCTTAATTCCAGAATAATCAGGGTTGGTAAGACCAATAGAAGCAATAACCAAATTCCTGGTAGAGATAACAATAATAAAGGCTGTAGCCAGTTTAATGTTGACCGATGTTTCCGTAATGCCCTGAGACTTTCACTGGATTTAGATTTAGGATGGGTAGTTTGACTATACACAACTCGACAGAATAAACAAATAATAATTTGGGATTTTTATATAGAAATAATTTGACACCAATTTTTTATGAAGCTATATAAAATAGCACCTATATGTAAGGATTGTAGCCCATTAATTATGTGTATATTTATACAATGATGATATGATACATCCCAATAGTGTTTAGAATAATTTTGGGCGTTGCTGAATCAGGGGATGATTTCACTAAATTTTCAACGATTTATCAATGGTTTAACACGCTAATTCATCCCGTACTTATGCAACGCCTAATTTTGCTCTGAGGGACGGAATTAAACCTCCTGGTGGATAGCTTATTTATAGAATACAAATAATTTTATGAATAAGGCTCTGAATAAATACGGAATGAAAGGTTACATTTATTGATATTGCCCTTTCTTTACCTGTTCTATTCCGTGTTTTGGAGCAGTTTGAAGTGACAACAAATATGCTTGGAGATTTCTTCTCATTCACAGGATGTTTTAAAAGTCGAAGTGAGTTACAAATCATGCAACTCGCCTGACCATGATACGTATCATTGCAATATAAATTAAAGTCTCAGAAGTTTCAGGTAGCCTTTCATAGTCCTTACTTAATCTTCTACACCAATTGAGCCACCCAAAAGTTCGTTGTACAACCCAAGGTTTTGGTAAAAGGGTAAAAACCTTATTTTCTAAGGGTTTGAGAACCACTTTCACAATCCAACGAAAAACATCGATTATCCAGTGGGCAAAATCTTCTCCCCGATATGCTCCATCCATCCAGATAGTGTGTCTGCAGTCTTTTAACTTTATCTTTCATCTGATAAACCTGCCAGAACGTGTACGTTTAGTTTAGCCCCTGCACGTTCTGGCACACTTGCAGAATTAACCAAGACTCGCAAAACTAGCCGTAACAATTCAACCATAATAAATCGCTTACGTCCATCTATTTGTTTTCCTGCGTCGAAACCAACATCCGTACAAATCATGGTTGCGGTTTTAACTGATTGGCTATCAAAGGCTGCTTCCCATGGACTTGGTTCTCGACTGTCTGCTACCCGAACCCATTGATATATATAGTTTGTCATGAACCTGAAGCCAAGTAAGGTCTTTGCGCCATCTTCTGAAATAGCCATAGACTGTAGAGCAAGGTGGTAAATCTCCTGGTAATGCCCGCCATCTACATCCTTGACACAGTAAGTATAAAATCGCGTTTACTACTGGGTACATAAATGTTGTTGTACGTGGACGACCACCTGGTTTTGCTTCTGGAAACAGTTCTGCAATTAACTCCCACTGTTCCCACGTTAAATTGCTAGGATAATTCTTAGTCATTTGCTCACGGGGTGCTGTTTTCTATAATTCTCAGCATAGGCCTTGTGAGCTTTTTTATGATACCTCCCAGCTTTTAAAACATCCTCTTACATCAATCTTGTCAAGTTAAGACTGAGCGCCAAATAAATAGTCATATTGATTTTTCTTATTATCAACAATGGAATCATGAATGTGGATGGAAGAATGTTTTAAAGAATCTGGGTCTAATTGTCCAAGCACTCTTACTATTTTGGTTGATTTATCCCTGGATTGATATTTTTCCTAATTCACAGTTTTTACTGGGATTCAATCATTTAATTGCTGCTATGAGTCAATTCAAACCCTGTTATGTTTTTCGATGATTTAGCTCCTTAACTATTTGCTGTTCCCGGAGAGTGACAAAGGAGGGATAAAACCTTCGCGTCATTAGCATATTAATTAGGTGATTGTTGAAAAAGAAATTACCAGCTCAAGCGGTTGAATGAACATATCCCATTTGGGCAACAGTGGATTTAGCTGTAATCTAGACTCCACTTGTTTCATAGCTTTCTTTGTTAGAGAAATCCCTTTTTGGTAAACAGTTTTACTTAAACTCAAGATAGGATATAAGCCTTTCCAAGTCATACTCGAAGCCCAGGAAAGCATGACTTCAACATCAACAAGCTTCGCCCCTCCCCCCATTCCAATGCTGCTGAAGAATACCCCAACAACCCTCTATGGGATTGTATTTACTATGGTAAGAAGGATAGTAAAGCAATTTAATTGGTATATTTAGGAGATCAACAAACTCAACCATCCTTTTTTTTTATTGAGTTCTTACTCCACTACTTTCCCGACCATTATCAACTTTAATTTTTATCAGTTCGGTATTCTGCTTTTGTTCTGGTGTCATTGTCTTCCACCATTGAATTAGATTATCAACAATAAAATCCCTGGTTTTATAAGAAGAACTACCAAAGTTAATATAGAATAATTGCCCACTATCTTCTTCATCAATAATCCCACAGGGAGTATATTTGTCTGTGCATCCCATATCATGATCCTCAGCTTGATTGTCTCCTCTGGTTTTTCTACCACGAGAATAACCTCCGATATTAACAGTAGCTTTGCAATCCATGCTTAGTGGTTTGACTTTGAGGTTTGTTTGTTGATTGCGGCTCAAATTATTTGATCTTATTGAAGATATCATTCGTTTGTGCAATTTTTTTTGAGGTTTGGCTTTTACTACTTTACGAAGACCATAGCCCATTCGATTCAATACTTGTGCCATTGTACTGGCGCAAGGCAATTGCTCCTAGCTAAATCCCTCTTCTTTGAGTTATTCTAGTGCGGATGTTGCTGTTAACTGGGTATAGGCTAAGGAAGTTTTAAATGTTGGGTCTTGTTGAGAATCAGATTCTACAATTTGTCGCAGCAATAATGCCACAAGAGAAGAGGTTCTTTTTCCTCGCAACACTTTGCTGTGCTAAAGGCTGATTGTAATCCCACACAGATTATCCCTGTTCTTTTTTCTGCTAACCCTAACTCTATATTTTCTCTACCCCAACGGAATACTGTTTGTGCTAACCTTGCTCTACCTTGGCAATATTTCAACGTCATCTGAGCTTGAAAGCCCCGACGTTCTACTCCATTCATTTTCGATGCTGCCAACCACAAGTCTTCTATTTGTGATCTTGTTAATGATTTGGGTTTCTCTGCTGGGTCTAGCATACTCCAAAATACTTGCCCCTGTTTTTTTACTCATCAACATTAGATCTTACTTTCATTGGTAAATTCTTTCTTATAAAGAGCCTTAACTTCTTTAATACTTAAATCTCCATTTTTTTGCCCCACGAGGGTTCCCCAGTTGCGTCAACTTTTTTTGGGGATGCCCCTCCAGCACCTGCAGTACCCCCGCAAAGCGCGTTGGCGTTCGCACTTGACAATCAAGACATACCTCACAATTATGTACAACAATCTATAATTTTTACTACAAAATTAGATGCGCTTACCTTGGCTTGTTGATATGGAGAAGATATTTATTTCCCATTGAATTTATTCATAGGTCAGATCATTTTTATTGCCCATATATTTTTTAACTTCTGGGTTTGTGCTGATAAAACTGCTCGCCTTGGGCATCATAAATAGCTAAAGGAATACCAGCATTGTCACTAATCACCTCTAAGGCTTGTTGTAATATTTGCAGGTGGCTAGCGGTAGAAATGGCATCATTCTCATTACTTATAGCGATCGCTTGTTCATATTCAGCAGTCATCTGTACTGAGATTCCCTGTAAACTGACTTTAAAACTACAGATTTGAACCCCATCGTTGACACAAGTGCTTGCTAAATTATTAAAAGTTGTTCTGAGTGTACTATTGATTTGCAATTGCCTTTGTGCTTTTTGCAGGGCATTATTATATGGTGGCAATAGTGGTTGTGCTGTGTTGTAGTAATAAGTACCTGGGGAAATCTGTTTAATCGCTGCCACAGCTCGAGTCCACTGATTTAGAGCACCTTGCCATTGATTTCGTTTTTCATAAAGCTGTGCTTGTCTAGCAGCACGAATGGCTTGATTGTAGGTTTTATTCGCCATTTCTTCTTTTGTTGTTCTTAAACTAGCATTAGCCAGTTTTGCCTTATACTCCAACAGTAATTTTTGAGCATCTTTATATGCCAACCTATTTGATGGAATAATTTTTAGGGCATTAACTGCTACTTCCCAAGTAGATTGAGCTTTTTGTAATTCCTTTAGGGATTTTGCTGCTTCTTGACGTTTGTGGGCAACGAGGGCTACTGATTTTGCTGACTCTAGTTTCTCTAACCATTTCTCTTCGGTACGTAGTTGCTGCTTAACAGCTTGTAGTTCCCGACGATAGCTAGATATTTGAGCGTGGGCTAAATCATAAAATACACTTTTACGATCAATTGGTTCTAGGGGTAAAATTGCCTGTCGCCATAATTCTTGGGTAGCCTGTAATTCCTGGAGGTTATTGCTAGCTCTGGTTTTTTGTGCTGCTTTCCCTGCGGTTTGAAAAGCCTTCAGTAACAAACCAACTTTTTCGTATTGAGCAGATAACTTTTGGACTAGTGGTTCTACTTCTTGATGACGGGAAGACCAAGGGGGTATTTGTTTCAGATCGGTGATCGCTTTTTCTATATCTGTTTGTAATTTTGTTAGCTCTGTGGTGGCAATATTTTGATTAGCTAGAGGTAGAGCAGGTGTTTGTAATCTTGTTGCGATCTGGATTGGTTTACACTCAGACAACACACAAGGAGGAGTCACCAGATATGCACTCAGCCCGAACATAGCGATCGCTAATACTCCCCCACCTATTATGAGATATTTAATAGGATAAAAGTGTTTAATTGTTGAGTAATGAGTTATGTCAGGAGCATCTGCAAGGGGATCAAATCTGTAGTTTTAAAGTCAGTTTACAGGGAATCTCAGTACAGATGACTGCTGAATATGAACAAGCGATCGCTATAAGTAATGAGAATGATGCCATTTCTACCGCTAGCCACCTGCAAATATTACAACAAGCCTTAGAGGTGATTAGTGACAATGCTGGTATTCCTTTAGCTATTTATGATGCCCAAGGCGAGCAGTTTTATCAGCACAAACCCAGAAGTTAAAAAATATATGGGCAATAAA
>CBZS010000735.1 GCA_000613065.1 Richelia intracellularis
CTACTACTTTGACAAACCAAAATTGTTAGTTAGAGGCTGGTGCAAGAGGCAAGGTAAACACACCTTTACCCTTTATCCTGTCCACAAAAATGGGCAAAACTTGAGGGTAGATGGAAACTGTAACTACAGTTAATATGTGATGACTAATGGTTGCCTTATAAAATGTCTGGAATGATGATTACACCATCCATGCAGTCAGAGGAATCGGGTGAAGCAACAGAGGATAAGTAAGCAATGATGAATGACTCCGCATCCCAAATCAATGCCAATGAATTTGGAGAAGGAACAAACCAAATAGAAACACCCCAAACCGAAACTGGGGAAAATGTAGCTACTTCCAATGCTAATGATGCAGTTACTACTCCTAATGATAGTGCTGTTGACTCCTCTGCTGTGGCAGCAAGGACTCAGCAAATCGAGTATTTGAAAGCACAAGTAGAAGAACGCAGCACTCAGTATATGCGGATTGCGGCCGATTTTGAAAATTACCGCAAAAGAACCCAAAAAGAGAAAGAAGAATTGGATGTGCAAGTCAAGCGCAATACAATTACCGAATTACTCTCAGTGGTTGATAACTTTGAGCGAGCAAGGTCACAAATTAAACCCCAAAACGATGGGGAAATGAATATCCATAAAAGTTATCAAGGTGTGTATAAACTACTGGTAGATAGCTTGAAACGCTTAGGTGTCTCCCCCATGCGCCCCGAAGGAGAACCCTTCGATCCCAACCTTCATGAAGCAGTTATGCGGGAACCTACGGATGAACATCCAGAAGGAACAGTGTTAGAAGAGTTAGTACGCGGATATTACCTGGGCGATCGCGTGCTGCGCCACGCAATGGTGAAAGTAGCTGCTCCACCAGAAGATGCACCACCTGTACAGGAGGAAAGCCAACCTTCTGAAGACAATGGTTAATAGTATAAAATCCAACTATTACACCAGTTGTTCTGCACTACCTGTGGCAAGCCGTCGTCCATTTGGTAGTGGCTTGCCAAGTTAACTTGGCGGGGCAAGGACATACTTGACTGGCCTTGGTAGTCGGAGGAAGAGGAAAAAGAATTTTAACCTTTAACCTTTTCCCAGTCACTACCCATCCATTTTGGCTTGATTGATTACTAGACTTGTTGGCTTGATTTTCTTTACCATCAGGTTTGACATCACCAACAAGTCAATAAATTTGATGGAATACTGGAAAAATTTCACCATTACCAAAATAATCCCCACAAAGTAGTCCGCATTAGATCATATAAATAAGTAAAGTTCAGTAAAAATACTGGTTATGGGAAAAGTTATTGGGATCGACCTCGGAACTACCAATAGTTGTGTCGCAGTTTTGGAAGGTGGAAAAGCACTCGTGATTTCCAATACTGAAGGAGGCAGAACTACCCCCAGTATTGTGGGGTTTGGTAAAGGTGGAGAACGTTTGGTTGGTCAATTGGCAAAACGGCAAGCTGTCACAAACGCCGAAAACACAGTTTATAGTATTAAGCGATTTATTGGACAACGTTGGGAAGATACAGTTGAAGAGCGCAGCCGGGTTACTTATAACTGTGTTAAGGGTCGAGATGATACCGTTGATGTAGAAATCCGCGCTCGGCAGTACACACCCCAAGAAGTTTCGGGAATGATTTTGCAGAAGCTGAAGCAAGATGCAGAAAATTTCCTGGGTGAATCTGTGACTGAAGCTGTAATTACTGTTCCGGCTTACTTTACTGATGCCCAAAGACAAGCAACTAAGGATGCTGGTACCATTGCTGGGTTAGAGGTATTACGCATTATCAATGAACCGACATCCGCAGCTTTAGCATTCGGATTGGATAAACAAGATCAAGAACAGCTAATTCTTGTATTTGACTTGGGTGGTGGTACTTTTGATGTCTCTGTGTTGCAATTAGGAGACGGAGTATTTGAAGTTAAGGCTACCTGCGGTAATAACCAACTGGGGGGAGATGACTTTGATAACTGTATTGTTCGCTGGATGATCAATAGTTTCAAAGAACAAGAGCAGTTAGACCTATCATTGGATAAGATGGCTCTACAAAGGCTAAGAGAAGCCGCAGAAAAAGCAAAAATTGAACTTTCCACCATGATGGCAACTTCAATAAATTTGCCATTCATTACTGCTGATGCCAGTGGCCCTAAGCACTTGGAAATGGAACTTTCCCGGGCTAAGTTTGAAGAACTCACCACTCACTTAATTACTGCTACTTTGGAACCAATGAAGACTTCCCTCAAGGATCTAGAATTAACACCCCAAGATATTGAACGCATTATTTTAGTGGGAGGTTCAACTCGTATTCCTGCAGTACAAAATGCTCTGATTCAATTTTTCCACGGTAAAACCCCCGATCGCTCGGTAAATCCAGATGAAGCTGTAGCTTTGGGAGCAGCAATTCAAGCTGGAGTAATGGGTGGTGAGGTTGATGACTTGTTGCTATTAGATGTCACTCCCCTATCCCTGGGTATTGAAACCCTGGGAGAGGTATTTACAAAAATTATTGAACGCAATACTACAATTCCCACTAGTAAATCCCAGGTGTTTTCCACAGCAGTAGACGGACAGTCTTCTGTGGAAATTCACGTCCTCCAAGGGGAAAGAGCAATGGCAAAAGACAACAAGAGTCTGGGTAAATTTTTCCTTACAGGTATTCCCCCTGCCCCCCGAGGTGTCCCCCAGATAGAAGTTTCTTTTGAGATGGATGTCAACGGGATTATTAAGGTATCTGCTGAGGATAAAGGAACAGGTAAAGAGCAAAGCGTGCAAATGACCAATACTGGTAGTTTGAATGGCAATGAAATCGAACGGATGCGCCAAGAAGCGGAACTTTATGCTGAAGAAGATAGACAACGCTTGGAACGCATAGAAATCAAAAATCAAGCAGATAATTTGATTTACAGTTATGAAAATACTTTAAAAGAAAATGCCAATGCGATCGCAGAGGATATCAAAGCCTTCGCTCGGGAGAAATTAGTTCTCCTCAAAGCTGCTATGGACGATCCAAATATTGCGATCGAGGAATTACAGCAATGTTTAGATCAGTTTCAACAGACATTATTTGCTGTTGGTGCTAATGTTTATAGCCGTGCTGCTAATTATAGTGAAGATATGGAATACGTGGAAGTACCCGATGTGGACGATTCCATGATTAAAAAGTCAATGCAAGGGAATGGGAATGATGAAGATGCCCCTGCCCAATTCACATTTTATTTTGACGAGGATAACACCCTACATGCTGATTATGAAGCCATAGACTAACCTGAAGTTACCCTTTGACGAAAGACGAAATCGATGCACAGTGAAATTTACAGAGATTAAAAGTCCAAGCTTAATGGGTACAAATCATGCTAATTCCGAGTAAATCTATTGCTCTTTGTTGTATAGCTGTAAGCTGAATAATCTTCTCAACAACGAAGGATTTACTACTAATTGTTGTAGAAATTGTATTTTTAACAATTGTAGCTAAATCATCCAATAAAGTTTGGAAGCTATGAACGGGCAAATTATCTGAGGTACGCTTTTGTTCGCTTTATTTTTAGCTTTTTCGCTCTTTTTGGCAGGAGATACAACAAACTCTTTTCTCGCTGCTGCTGCTTCCCAATCATCTTCATCAAAAAGTATTGGAGCTAAAAGTGATCGCATATGCCATTCTACATAATAATCAGACAACATACATAGAAATATATGGGCTTTTACACGTTCGGCTGTATAGTGGTAAATTTGACGAACTTTTAAATCAACAGTTTTATAACTACGGAAAGCTTGTTCTACTTGTGAGAGATTTTTATCGGCTTTTACCGTATCCGTAGCAGATAAAGTTTCTTCATCCAAAGATGTAATAATTATAATATATAAACCATCCAATACTGCTTCTGTATCAATTTTTGACTTATTTCTCTGATATGAAAAACTGTTATCTTTTCTCTCAATTATGAAATGTTTTTCAACATTAAATTTATTGATAACTTTATCAACTGTTACACCAATATTATCCTCGCCTTTTAGTGGACGAGTTTTTCTCGAAGTTGCTGCAACAATTTTATCTAATTCCTTTTCTGTTGCTTGTAATAATTCTTCTCTATTTTTCTTTCTTTCTGCTGCCAATAAAGTATTTAGACAAGCTATTAATCTTTCCTCTGGATAATCTTCGCTTTTAATTGATGCTAAATTTCGTTCATAAAACAGAGCTAATTAAATAGCTGATTGTTCTACTAATTTATTGATTTGAGGCGCTCGCTCTTAAAGCGGTAATCCAGTCTAAACGTTCTTTATCTTTTAAGTCTTCTCGAATTCTTGCTTGAGTAATGATTCCTATGACTCGCGAAGCAGAACGGAGAACGGAGAACGGCTAGGGGAGAGTTTCTGTTAGGAATACGTTTTATATATATGACTACCATTATCTCATATTTCTCACCTCAAAAGATTAAGATAATTTTTATCTACATGGGTACAGATATTTTGTGTAAAAACGCTCAAGCTTTGGAAGGTTAAATGTTAAAGGTCTGTTTAGTACATATGCTCTGGGGAAACTTCAGTATAAAAGAAGCAGTAACAAAAGATGGTCAGTACTATTGTTATGATGCTTGTGCAGAAGGACATAAAACAACTAAAGGTTGTGCTGATAGTGGCTGCGGTTGCTAATTATCAGTGAGCAATGTTAAATAGGGCTTGCTGAAAAAGTTCAGTGGGGAGCGATGGACAATTTAGTCAAAAATGAAAGATAATCTTTTGTTAAGTATAAGGCGTTGCTGAATCAGGGGATGATTTCACTAAATTTTCACCGATTTATCAATGGTTTAAAACGCTAATTCATCCCGCACTTATGCAACGCCAAGTATAATTGTTTAAGGGATAAGTTGGAATAATCATATTTGCATAAAAAAGGCGTACTTGACATGCATTGATATAAAAAATAAAAACAAAGCCGCTATAACCAAGTAGAAAGATTCATTCCTAAAAAAGTAATAGCAATTGCAGTTTCAGAAGTATGATAAATTTTAGCCATGATTCTATTCAACCTAAATCTTCTTTCCCCTTGCCCAAACTTTCCCTCAATACTATTACGAATCCTCTCAGATTCATTTGCTTGTCTTTTTTGTTCTTTACTCAAATTAGCTGGAGGTCTCCCCAAAGGTGGACCACTCATTTTAAGACCTAGTTTTTGACACACAATTCTGTTTTCTCTAGCCCGATACATTTTATCTAAATGAACAGATTCCGGATAATAACCAGTGTCTTTTGTTTAACCTTCTACTTGTGTTTTTAAGTCTGCTGATTGATTAAATTTATCCCAACTAATATGCTCTAAAAATACATATCTGTCAAAAT
>CBZS010000736.1 GCA_000613065.1 Richelia intracellularis
TTTAAAAGTATGCTTAAGAGCGATCGCAGCATCTCCAACTAACCAATCATGAGCATGGATGAGATCAAATGAACCTTCTTCGTCAATAAGTTTACCTCCATGAGTACCCATGGCTTGATTCATATTCACTACCCAATGGAAAAAGTCATTTCCCGGATTGATGGGTATCCGATGCACGTATATCCCTTCCACCTCTTCATATATGGGAGCTTTGTCACAATTGGGGGTAATCAGATGGATTTCATGTCCTAATTTGACCAGTTCTGGGTACAATTCCGACACATGACGGGCAATTCCTCCTATAATCCGTGGTGGAAATTCCCAACACAATACTAGTATCTTCATTGACTCCAATCCCCTACCCTTGAGAAATATATAAGAATTTTGATTTGACTAACAAACACGTGACATAGCAGCTATTCTATTTAATTTAGTAACGTGCACCACACAAAGTACAGAAACCCTATATTTCCGTCATTACAGTTAGTACAAGTTATTAGTTTAGTCTAAGTTTAAGATTTTTTTACAAACCAAAAAAATAAAATAGTAAATTTTTCGCCTAGGGTTTTCAGCAAATGTGGCTGTCGTTATTACATTATGATTGATTGTGATATCTCAGCATAATGATTGCGGTAGATATTAAGCTACATAGAGTGGGACTACTCATCTCCCACTAGTGCTAACTTAAACTAAAAGTTAGCATAGTCAAGTATTTAAGAAAAATCGAGTTACAAGGCTTAATACTTGTAACTCAGTTAAAATTGATATTACTGTTGTTTTCAAGATGTCAGTTTTAAGGGATATAGTGGCTCTCTACCATTTAATTGCCAAATCCTGAATACCAAGATAGCTGCAACAGTTAACCATACACAGGAAGGGGCTAAAATAATTCCAGCAGTTGGACTAATTTTCCAGTAAATTACAGTCACAATTAAAGCAGATAACCAGGGACCCAAAATTACAACAGGGACAGCAGCACCTAATCTACGCTCCACAGTAAATATAGTATTCCATGTATCCCCGAAGGCTAGATGTACGACAAATAGAATCAAAGGTAGTACCAAAAATTCTTGATTCATTTGCTTCCAAATGATTAAAGAAGAAATTACTCGTAAAACTGCAATTATCATCCAAACAATAGGAAAAACTAAAGGTGGAGGAGCCCATTTTGGTCTAATTATCTCCTCATAAGTTGTACGATAGCGGGTATTATCTAATGGGGAAAAAATACGTGATCTAATACTTAACAAAGTAAAAAAAAATCCAGCAATGAAAACATTAGCCCACCTAGGGGTATATGTGTAACTATCAATAAATGATACCAATTTACCCATGCCAAATAAGACTAAAATAATTAAGCATATTTGTAGTATTGTTCCCAACTTATACGTTAAAATTGCCCCTATGTCTATGTTTCTGTTAGAAGCAAATTTTTCGTGAATGGATGGCTTCGTTGTTCCATTCTTAACTCCCATCACCTTATTTACTAACTGTTCTAGTTTGGTAGTCTCATTATATCTGCTCATATTTAAATCAATGGATTGAATATTTATTAATAATAGAAAAAAATCATATATTTGAAAACATTTTATTCCATCTTATTATTCACAAATCAAAGGCAGTTTAGAGTCCTTAGAAAACTCCTAAAATTTACAAAGCAATATTTACAGGGCTTTGATACCAAATCTGACAAAACTTGTTTTCAGCGTAGCAATCAACCTTTGGTATAGTTACTGATAGTTTAGAGGCTAAAAGTGGAATTTCCGGCGTTGCTGAATTTCCTAATTAATAGGATCGCGTAGTGGCGACCTTGCATTATCATAATTTTCAATTGATTTGGGTGCGACTCTTTTCGTAGTACGGAGTATGATATAAGAATAATAAATAACAAGTCAACCAGAGTAGTATTGACAGGCAAAAATGTACTTGATGGAATTGGCTTGTAAAAAGTGAAAGAACAGGAACAGTTCCACACCCTATGCAAGGATCTAGATAAAATCAAGGTATGTTTTGCTCACAAGTACGATAACTATTTGAACAGATAGTTAGTTGGTTAGACTCAGACCGCATTTGTGGGTGAGAACACTCCTAGATAGAGAGTAAGTTACTGGATAATGGATACGAACGGTTGAGACGGTTGTTACAAACAAAGATATTTTGATAAACGCAGTCAAGATGAAATAGAGGGAGAGTGTGCAGGCAAAGACTCAGTAAACATAACACACAAGAAAAAAATGTCGCGGAAATTGACCAGATTATTTGGCACAGTAATCGCCAATTGAATCGGTTATGGAGAAAGAAAGATAAATACGCTATTTCTTTTGAATGGGGAGTTTTATCTATCAGCACAGCAATATTCTCATGGACTAAGACAGGGATATTATCCATGTGATTGAGTATTTGTAGAAAGCTACATTTGTTTTTTATTCTCAGACTTAAACACAGGCAGAAGCTTGGCAGAGCAAACGTTTACAGCTTATCCTTAAAGGTAAATAAAGTTCAGTTGCCCCAGGTATGGGCCGGAGTGCCACTTTACCCAAACTCACCCCCCAAGAACGTAAACCCGTGGATACCTGTGCTATATATTTACTTAACAATGCCAAATACCTCAAATATGACGATTACTTCAAAGCTGGATTGCCCATGGCCACGGGGGTGATTAAGGGTGCTTGTCGCCACCTGATTAAAGACAGGATGGATATCACTGGGGCTAGATGGACCATGAGGGGTGCTGAAGCAGTTTTACCCCTGGGTTCTTTATACATCAGTGGCGATTGGCATGAGTATTGGCAGTTTCATCTACAACAAGAACATAAACCCAATCACCTGGCTTTGTACCCTAGTGGTATTCCTTTGAGCAAGGAAGTTCTCAAAGCTCTTTGTTCTACTACCCCTCCACCTCTTCCAATACCTGTCTAAGTTCCACTCCCCCTCTTACTAAAAGAGTCGCACCCATATGATTTTAACTAAGTTATCAAGCAAAAGTACCAATTTGTAGTACAATTATGCAGAAGAGTACCCCGATCCTGTTCAGAGGACTTTTAATATGAGACAGATCGCAATTGGCGAGGTACTTCTACATAGACGCGGAAATGGCGCATAAAAAAGCAGTGCGTTGAATGGTTTTACTAACTGCTACCAGCTGTGGAGGAATTCTATTGCCTAATTAGGTGAGCTCCCCTTTCCTGACAGTTTAATTCTTTCACCCCTTACTTCTACGATTTTCCCTCAGTGTCTGTATAGTAGAAGTGTCCGTTACATAGTTGACATTTCTTACCTTGCCTGGGAATTTTGTTATGAGCATCAAAACGGTATCTACACAACCATTTGCAGACCAAAAACCGGGCACATCCGGATTGCGTAAGCGTGTTAAAGCTTTTCAGCAACAAAATTACTTAGAAAATTTTGTCCAATCTATCTTTAATAGTATCAAAGGCTACCAAGGTAAAACCTTAGTTCTTGGTGGTGATGGTCGGTACTACAACCGCCAAGCCATTCAAATTATACTGAAAATGGCTGCTGCTAATGGATTTGGTAAGGTGTTACTTGGTCAAGGTGGTATTTTATCTACTCCTGCTGCATCCTGTGTCATTCGCAAAAATCAAGCTTTTGGCGGCATAATTCTTTCTGCTAGTCATAATCCTGGTGGTCCTGACAACGACTTTGGTATTAAATACAACATAAGTAATGGCGGGCCAGCACCGGAAAAAGTGACAAATGCAATTTATACCCAGACACAAGAAATAACCAACTATCAGATTCTCGATGCAGAGGATGTGAATTTAGATGATTTAGGAACTTGGCAATTGGGTTCAATGGCAGTAGAGGTGATTAATTCAGTGGCAGATTACGCTGATTTAATGGCATCTATATTTAATTTTGAACTAATTCGTAACTTTATTGCTGGGGGCAAATTCAAGATGTGTATAGATTCTATGCACGCTGTAACTGGTCCCTATGCCATTGAGATATTTGAGTCAAGATTAGGTGCGCCCATTGGTACGGTACAAAATGCCACTCCCTTAGAGGATTTTGGTGGTGGACATCCAGATCCAAATTTGGTGTATGCTCATGAATTGGTAGATATTTTATATGGAGAAAATGCACCAGATTTTGGCGCAGCTTCGGATGGAGATGGCGATCGCAATATGATTTTAGGGCGTAAGTTTTTTGTTACCCCCAGTGATAGTCTCGCCATTCTCGCAGCTAATGCCAAGTTGGTTCCTGGTTATAGTTCTGGTTTGGCAGGAGTTGCCCGTTCTATGCCTACTAGTCAAGCAGTTGATAGGGTAGCAGCAGAATTAGAAATCGATTGTTACGAGACTCCCACTGGTTGGAAATTTTTTGGCAATCTCCTAGATGTAGGTAAAGCTACCCTTTGTGGGGAGGAAAGTTTTGGTACTGGTTCCAACCATGTCCGGGAAAAAGACGGTTTGTGGGCAGTACTATTCTGGTTAAATATCCTAGCGGTGAAGCAGCAATCTGTAGAAGAAATTGTTCAAGAACATTGGCGAACCTATGGACGTAATTACTACTCTCGCCATGATTATGAAGAGGTGAATTCAGAAAAAGCTAATACTCTGATGGCAAATTTGCGTTCCTTGTTACCAACCATTGCAGGGAAACAATTTGGTAAGTATCAAGTAGACTATGCTGACGATTTTAGTTACACAGATACTGTAGATGATAGTGTAAGTGAAAAACAAGGTATTCGTATTGGCTTCACTGATGGTTCTAGGATTGTCTTCCGGCTTTCTGGTACAGGAACCCAAGGAGCGACCCTGAGAATTTACTTAGAAAGCTATGAACCAGATATAACGAATCAAGGCACAGATACCCAACAAGCCTTAGATGACTTAATTGCTTTGAGTGATGAAATCGCTCAAGTTCGTCAATTTACAGGACGGGAAAAGCCCACTGTAATTACCTAACGGGACTTGCCAATAGAAAATATACAATTTGCAGGAGATAGAGTAATTTTAGCTGTTATCCTACTACATAACTTTACTCTGGTTTCCAGCTATAAGCTGGAAATCATTCCCTAGTGACTCTACCGCCTTTAAAAGGCGCAGCCTCAAATACTTGATTCCAAGGCTTGAGCCTTGGAACTAGATTTGTTTAAAAACTTTGACTATATTAGCTTTCACCTTGAGTTGACACCAGTAAGCTCAATTTACCCCTCCCCATAGTTGTAGATATGGGATTCAAATGATCAATAGGATGAACTTAAGAAGAAAAAGAGGCGTTGCATATTTGCGGGATGAATCAACGAAATACAGGTATTTCTGGCGTTGCTGAATCAGGGGATGAATTAGCGTTTGAAACCATTGAGAAATCGTTGAAAATTTAGTGAAATCATCCCCTGATTCAGCAACGCCGTATTTCTCTATACTTCAAGGAATAAAGTAACAATCAAATAGAGTGCTGAAGCATATCTACGAATTTAGAGTAGGATAATGTTTTTCAATGTAGACGTGGGAGATAATGACGTAAACGTGTGTTTTCCCCTTCTACTCTGGTCATATATGTTTTGCTAATAATATGGTCTCCTGCTTTAACAAAACTGGCGTAAACTTTCCATCCATCTGTGACATAAAAATAGCACTTCCAGAGGTAGACAATATCCCACAAAGGTTGAAAGGTTTCTGCACTATGGTCTCCCAGTACCCAAGCTAAAATGCCTTGGCGGAAATGGTCTACTGCTGTCCACAACCAAATTTTGTTTTTTTTGAACCGACGAAAGTTTCTAATTCGTCCAGTTCTCGAACTTCTGGGATATCCTCTATTGATGGTGCATCTGGCAATTTTTCACCAACTTGTTTTACCCAACTAATTATGGTTGTGTGATGAACTCCTTTTTGGCGTTCAATAGCCCTACATTCCGAGCGATTAACCTATGCTTTTAAGCATTCTTGTTTGCTCTCATTTGAGTATCCTTTTGGTGGATTATAGATATCTATAAATTGGCGAACGCAATTTACACAAATGTGATTTTGTTTACCTCGACGTTTCCCATTTATTCTAATCCTCGTAGACTTGCAGTATGGACAATGCACAGTAGAACTCCTCAATTCATCCCTCTATTATGCAACCCCGAAAAAGATTGCTCTTCATCAAAATTTTCTTGTTCTGGGGTAGAGAAATTTTCCGAGAGTGTTTGCTGTGAAGTTTCGACTTCGGAGCTTCGCTGATTTTGCAGTTCATTTAATAATGATAAAACTTTAGTTCCCCTTTCAATAGAACGATCTTCAATAAAAATAACTTCTGGAGTGCGACGTAAACGTACCCTAGCACCCAATTCACTGCGGACAAAGCCAGTTGCTGACTTTAAGCCCGCCATGGTTTCTGCTTTCGCTTCCTCCGTACCATAAATGCTGACATAAATTTTGGCGTGTTGCAGATCGCCGGATACATCTACACCAGTAACACTAACCATGCCCATGCCCACTCGGTCATCTTTAATACCATTTAGTAGCATTTGGCTAACTTCCCGTTTAATTAGTTCTGCAACTCGGGAAATACGGCGATTTGTAGCCATAACAATCTTCCTCCTAACAGAGGTATGTACGACAGAAAGAGATAGAAAAATTTTGAGGGAAATACTCCACTCAGCTAATTGTACTCAAACCCAGCATAGCGCGCAGAGTTAGAGTCAAGAAGATAAAACCAGCAGTTAATACTCCTAAAACAGCAATTACAGTTACTGGACTTTTTGCCAAAGAACCTAGGGGCGCGAATGTACTCAATAACACACCTAGCATGGTAGTAACAAAGTAGCGGACGTAGCGTAGTACATTATTCAAAAATCCATCAAACATTATTTTTTAGGGTCTTTCACTATAAACTATACAAACGGTTTTTGTTAATTGTTCCATATAATTGTAATCCATTCGTAGAGAAATCACTAAACTCAAATTCTATATATTTGTATTGACAGAAATATATGGCGAAGTCTACTTAAATACGTATCAAACAGGGTATATAGAAGTCCAGTTTGAATATTGAGAAAAATTAGGTATTTGTAGTGTGCATTATGATGCAAGTCTCTAGTAAAGGCTAACACGGAGTGCATATAGCCTTTAGGTTATTCCCCTAAATGCTATATGCACTGAAACCTCAATATAACACCAGCCAGTGTTGAAAAAGTAACCCACGAGAATTGACTCCCCTACTCATATTTCAAAAATAAATTCGGATTCATGTAGTACAAACGCATCTTATTGATATAGGGAGTATCAGTATCACAACCTTTAACAAACATGTGGTATTGCATCTTTCTCCTTTTATTTAACCCTTGTTCCTATAAACTAATTACTATGTTGGCGTTGCATAAGTGCGGGATGAATTAGCGTTTGAAACCATTGAGAAATCGTTGAAAATTTAGTGAAATCATCGCGCACTTATGCAACGCCACTATGTTTTCTCATTCTCATACTTCTGAATACAACAACTATAGGTACAGGATAAGAATACTAAATGAAGATAAAGTGGCAAAAAAATAGGGGAATATTTTCCCCAATCAAAAATAAATGTTGCCAATATTATGTCCGATTCCTCAATGTTATTAATCAAATTTATTCATCAAATCTAATAACTTCATCAGAGTGAGCACCATGATATTTTACCCCTGCAATTAACTGAGATTGTTGATCCCGGAGGATAATTACACCAGACTTATTAACTAATTGCATACTATCTGGATGTGTGCGATGAATATAAAAACGTTTGCTTCCCTTAGCTGTAATTATGCCTTTTAGAGCTTGAGGACGCTCTAGCTTATCAAATAATTGCCAACCAGTTAAATCAATTGCTTGATTAGTATTATTTTGTAATTCTACCCACTCATCACCTTCATCTACACCCCTAGGATTGGGTAAAGCCGAAACAATTATTACTATTCCATCATTTGTTAAATCATTCTCGATGGGTTTAACTATTGGAGGAGTTGTCACAGGTTCATCTGTAGATGGTTTTTCCTGGTTACTAAACTTATCTAATCCTAAAAATATGGGGAAGAAAGAACGAATGAAATCTCCTCTAGAACCGTTGGTATTAATATTTCGGTAGAGAACTATATTATAATTAGCCCCGTTAATTTTTACTCGTCTTTGGTCTCGGATTTTACCATGTAAGCTTTCATAAAAAGCAACAGTTGCCATGGCTATTTCACACTCTGGACTAGGACCAACAAAAAAACCACCCTTAGATTTGAAAAGTTGAGCTATTACCTCACCACGCATATTTGTCACATTATGCAATTGCTGTAAGGTCACAACATTAGGATTATTTGGTCCATCGTCTCCTTTAAGATCGTACTTATAACCTAAATAATTGACTCGCTGATTTTTTTCATCTAAATAAAATTTAACCCAGGAATGATATCCGGAAACTTTACCCAGATTTTGCTTTTTACTACCTACACGAATGTCATATTTACCTTCACCCACAAATACATGTTCAAATCCAGAACAATAATGGGTTGATTTACCCTTATAATAGTTTGTATATAATTCAAACCACAAACGATATAAAACTTGATAGAATTGCCCCTCAGATAAATTCTCACAAAATGCTTGATTAATGTATTCCCAAGCAATTTTCATTGGTTTTGTTGGCAAAATTAATGACAAGAATCTTTCTTGTTCTGCGGCTTCTTCCTCAGTGGTAAATTCTGGATCGAGAGAGCGGATGGCATAGTTATCTAATAAACTAATAAAGCTCACATAAGTAGTACGTTCATCAAATAACTTACTTTCATTTACACGATAAAACAAAGGACGAGTTGCCAAATCAATTTCTCGTTTTCCACCAGCTTTAACTTGCTCATCTAGAAGAATATCAGCATTTTCATCTTCCCATTCCCCTTTCTCATTGCGGGGACTAACCGAAAATTTATTTTCATCATTGTTCCAAATTCGCTGATAAATTTCCCCATCATCTAACTTCTGAGCTTTTACTGTAGATGGGAAAAAATTGACAGGTCTTTGGGGCAAACTTCCAGTTCCATTCCTGGAGAATAAAGACTTGTTACCGACAGTGCCAATTTTATTAATGCTCAACGTTACATCAGAAAGATTTGCAGAAGCATCCAGCCCAAAAAAACAAGCAGATATATTGGTTGTTTCTAATACCTCTAAGAGCAATTTATCTTCATAGCCATTCAGATAAGACCAAGTTTCAGAAAACTTGACATTACTTTTCTTGTTGATGAAGGTACCACCATGAATCCACAATAATACTACTGGCTCCCCCCGAATATCTGGAGGAATAGAATAGCTGAGTTCTCCACTTTTGATACTGATACTGTAAGTACCTATACTCAAAATGGCTGATGCACAAACTTCTTCCTGAATCTTTTCCATCTCTGAGGAACCGAATATGTAACAGTTTTTACGGCTGTCAACGGTAAGTTTCATAATTATGCCCCTGAAAAAATGCACTTATTGATGACTATCGCTCAAATTTACAAAATTGCTGAGAATGTTGATAAAATTTGACCTTTCAATTTGTAGCATAATTTACTCATATATTTAAGAACTATGGTGTTTACGCGTCGAATACCAGTTATATGTGACAGAGACGAGAATAAAAGCGATAAAGAACAAAACTGGATTCCAAATTACCCAAACCAAAGCTACAATACTTCGTCTGGGACAGTATCCCCCAATACCCCAACCTATACCAAAAATTGCAGCTCCCAATATTAGGGGTATGTCAATATTTTGTTTTCTGGGTACATAGAAGTGCTTACTCAATAGGGGATGGGGAAAACGTAGCACAAAAAGAAAGGTAATCAAAGTTACAGTCACAGCACCTGCCAAGACAAACAGAAGTGTGGGGTACCAAGTTCCTGTTATCTCCAGAAAACCAAGAACGCGATCGCGGTATATCATTTGGGAAAGACTTAGTCCCAAACCAAACAATAAACCTGCAATTAAGACGATGATATTTAGCGTCATTTCTTAAAGCGGGTTAAGATTTGAGAATATTAATCGTATAAATACTGTATGTTGAGAAATTGCTTCAATAATATTCAACCAAATGGTAATAAATAACGACTAACAATAATTGTCAGCATCCCAGTGAACAGAAAGGTAATCACCGCCACTAGGGAACGGGGAGATAATCGACCTAATCCACATACTCCATGACCGCTAGCGGAACCACTTCCCATGGGTGTACCAAAACTGACTAAAAACCCTGCCAAAATCATCTCTAACCGGGAAAAGACAGAAGTTGGAGTTGGTAGTGATGGCAATAAAGACTCGTTAACTAAGCCACCCAAAAGCATACCGATAATAAATAACCACCGCCACACTTCATTTTTGCTAAAAGCGATCGTGCCATTTACAATACCGCTAATACCAGCAATTCGTTCATTGCAAGGCAACAGTAAGGTTGCACTGATACCAATGAGTACTGCTCCTCCCAGGGCTGTTATCCAGTTAAATTCCGTCATGGTTGTTCTCAAACTTTATGTTTAAGCACATTTTATAAGGCTGAGGAGAGAAAATGTGCTGGTTTGATATTAAACTAGCTGGAATTGGGATTTTAATGGCGATCGTTATATCTGGATTTAAGAGAGAGTTCAACAAATAGCAAGAATAAAAAAGAGAGTGATATATTCTATACAAGAGTGATTATACCCTAAGTTGGTAATGCATTAATATATGAGGAATACCCAGATAATCAAATGGTTCTCCTTCTTCCCTAAATTCCAGTCGCTTATAGAAGTTTAAATAATTAAATCTTGACCTTAATGTTAAAGTTTTGTACTTATTTACTTGAGCTATTTTGATCAACTTTTCCATTAATTGAGTACCAATACCTTGATTCTGAAACTCTTCAAATAGAGAAACATAATTGATACTACCTACCTCTGGAGATAGCAACTGTAGCCTTGCTGAACCCACAACTCTATTATCCAACGCCTGATAGAGGGATGGATTAAGGTGTTCTACTGTGTATTGTCCATACTGCAAGTCTACGAGGATTAGAAAAAATGGGAAACGTCGAGGTAAACAAAATCACATTTGTGTAAATTGCGAACGCCAATTCATAGATATCTATAATCCACTAAAAGGATACTCAAATGAGATCAAACAAGAATGCTTAAAAGCATAGGTTAATGGCTCGGGATTTAGGGCTATTGAACGCCAAAAAGGAGTTCATCACACAACCATAATTAGTTGGGATAAACAAGCAGTAAGAACAGTCAGCATATAATTATTATCCATAACGGCTCGATTAGATTTTTGGCGATTACTACGTTTCAAAGATTGCTCTAGGTTTAAAGCATTAAGAGCTATTCGCCGCAGAAGTGCTAAGTTTTGTGGAGCATGACCAGTACGGACACCACAAGCATCTTCATAAAAAGTGACATCTAAAGTCCAATGCAAGCCATTTTCCACACCCCAATGAAGACGAATAACTTGTCCTAAGTTACGAGCATCACAATTTAAACTAGTTAGATAAAACTGAACTTCACACACGGGTTGTTTGATTCCAAAAATGTGGTACCCGCACAACCATGACAACGCATTTAAGACCAACCCAATTGTCTTGGTTATGCAAAGTTTGCAGTTGAGAAATAGGAACACACCAAAAATGACATTTTTTCTGTCAATGCAGTGGCATTGGCTATACTCAAATTTTTTGAGCTTTTAATCTTTGGTTTTGAAGATTTGAAACCCGTAGGCGCAAGCCTTCTTGTCAGAGATACCATTAGACTAAGCCGTTCAGTTAAGATAGACCCTTTGCGTCCCTAGCTAGCATACTACTTAACTTCTTTAACCCACATTCCGGAGGTTAGTTAGCAAAGAAGATAATATTTACGACAGGGAGCCCCAAAAAACTGTAGAATCCAGCATCGCTCCTCACTGAGCTTGGAAATCTGTTTCAAAGAAGGGAACCTTAATAAATGAATTGACATGAAACATTGAAACACCCAACGTAAAGTAGGAGCTGATTATTTCTTGGGGATGAGTTCCAAGCAGTTGGTTGAACAAATCAACCAAACTCATTTCATGAATAATCCCTGCCATTATGCCTAAGTGAAGGATATCTTGTACTTTGATTTGTGATTCTGAAAAACTCATATTTCAAAAATACAACATATTGCGATCGCACCTGCGCAATATGGGCTTTAATACTTAAATCTCCATTTTTGTGCCCCACGAGTGTTCCAGCAACTGGGGAAGATTGGGTGGTGTAGGGGAGTGCCAGGTGCGGGTATGAGTGTTTATTGGGCTTACTCAAGGTCTTGATGCCCCTACCTGGCACCTCCGAATCTAGGGAAGCGTTCCCCCAGTTGCGTCAACTTTTGTTGGCGATGCCCCTCCAGTTCCCTCCAAAGGGCGTTGGCGTTCGCACTTGACAATCAAGAGATGCCTCACAATTATGTACAACAATCTGTAATTTTCACTACAAAATTAGATGCGCTTACCCTGGTAAAACAAGTTGGTGAAAAATTGCCAGATGCACCATCAATAGAGGATATCCCAGAAGTTCGAGAACTGGACGAATTAGAAACTTTCGTCGGTTCAAAAAAAACAAAATTTGGTTGTGGACAGCAGTAGACCATTTCCGCCAAGGCATTTTAGCTTGGGTACTGGGAGACCATAGTGCAGAAACCTTTCAACCTTTGTGGGATATTGTCTACCTCTGGAAGTGCTATTTTATGTCACAGATGGATGGAAAGTTTACGCCAGTTTTGTTAAAGCAGGAGACCATATTATTAGCAAAACATATATGACCAGAGTAGAAGGGGAAAACACACGTTTACGTCATTATCTCCCACGTCTACATTGAAAAACATTATGCTACTCTAAATCCGTAGATATGCTTCAGCACTCTATTCGATTGTGAGTTCATTACTTTCAGTATAGAGAAATACCTGTATTTGGTTGATTCATCCCGCAAATATGCAACGCCCTCTATCATTGCATACAGCAACTAAATAATAAGTATGCGACTCTTTTAGTAAGACGGGGAGTGGAACTTAGACAGATATTGGAAGAGGTGGAGGGGTAGTAGAACAACGAGCTTTGAGAACTTGCTTCATCAAAGGAATACCACTAGAGTACAAAGCCAGGTGATTGCGTTTGGCGTTGCATAAGTGCGGGATGATTTCACTAAATTTTCAACGATTTATCAATGGTTTCAAACCCTAATTCATCCCGCACTTATGCAACGCGTTGCGTTTATGTTCTTGTTGTAGATGAAACTGCCAATACTCATCCCAATCACCACTGATGTATAAAAAACCCAGGGGTAAAACAGCCTCAGCACCCCTCATGGTCCATCTAGCCCCAGTGATATCCATCCTATCTTTAATCAGGTCGCGACAAGTAGCCCCAATCACCCCCCTGGGGATGGGGAATCCAGCTTTTAAGTAATCGTCATATTTGAGGGATTTGGCATTGTTAAGTAAATATCTACCACAGGTATCCACGGGTTTACGTTCTTGGGGGGTGAGTTTGGGTAAAGTCGCACTCCGGCGCATACCTGGGGCAACTGAACTTGATTTACCTTCAAGAATAAGCTGTAAAAGTTTGCTGTCCCAAGCTTCTGCCTGTGTTGAAGTCTGATAATAAAAGACAAATGCAGCTTTCCACAAATACTCAATCACATGGATAATATCCCTGTCTTACTCCATGAGAGAGAATATTGCTGTGCTGGTAGATTAAACTCCCCATCCAAACGAAATAGCGTATTTATCTTTCTTCCTCCATAACCGATTCTATTGGCGATTACTGTGCCAAATAATGTGGTCAATTACCGCGACAATGTTTTCTTGTGTGTTCTGTTTACTGAGTCTGTGCCTGCACACTCTCCCTCTATTTCATCTTGAGTGCGTTTATCAAAATATCTTTGTTTGTAACAACCGTCTCAATAGTTCGTATTCATTCTCAAGGAACTTACTCTGTATCTGGGAGTTTCTAACCCACAAATGCTATCTGAGTCTAACCAACTAACTATCTGTTCAAATAGTTCTGGTGCTTGTGACCAAAACATACCTTGATTTGATGTAGCTCCTTGGATAGGGTGTGGAACTGTTCCTGTTTTTTCATTTTTTACAAGCCAATTCCATCAAGTACATTTTTGGCTGTCAAGACTACTCTGGTTGACTTGTCATTTATTATTCTTATATCATACTGCGTTATCATACTGCGTACTACCAAAAGAGTCGCACCCAAATTAAAAGCACTATCTTCATAATGAACTGTTTCAGTCCCTCTTGCCATTCCTACAGGTGCTCGCAGAACTAACCACCTTTGATACAGCATATCATCTAATTCTTTGTTATCTTTAACGAGACGTACCTCAATTTGAAATTTTGAATTTTCTATTTTTATTGACATGTCCAAAATCAAATGGTGAGACGTGATTTTAATATATAAAAATCCTAAATGATTTATGAGAAAAGAGGATAATTCTTGAGACTTGGTGAAAAAATTCAGATAATAATCCCCATTCTTCTCAACTCACCATCGCCTGGGAAGGAGTATAACGCCATAATTGATACAACCTAGTTGCTGGCATACTCAAATAAAGAATATCTCCCGCGCTAAGACCAGTTCTTAATAAATCCCAACCATGAATACTTTGACAGCTAGTTTCCACATACAAAGGCACAAAATCAGCAGACATGGCTGCATCTTTCACACGTTGACCACAAAATGGATGGGCTGGTGTAATTAATGTGGCAAAAGCTACCCACAAACTATCTGAGGTAATCCCGTTACCAAGTACCCTTCCACCCAAAGCAGCCGCAGCAAATGCCGGAGCGGCTAACTCTGCAGGGCTTAAGACGGCTTCGAAATCAAATACCTCCTGTGCCATCCGAGCGAAATCTGGATCTGTATAGCCTACTACTAGAGGTACTTTGGGGGAAATACCCTTGGCTTTGAGGGCAATTTCGACATTGGTGGCATCATTACCGGTAACAGTAATTAAAGCTGCTGCTGATTGTAAATTACTTGATGTGAGAGTCTCTGCAAAACTCGCATCTGCATGAATGATGGGGATACCTAACCGACGGGCAGTGCCGACAAATCGATTATTAATATTAGGCTCAATTACTACCACTTCATAACCGCTATCGTGGAGTTGCTGCACTATTTTGAGTCCCAAACCTCCCAAACCGCAGACAATGTAATGGTGGCGACGGGGAACTCGGGCAGCATCCCAAAATTGTTTTAAGCGGGTTCCCAAAATAAAGTCATTGAGTAGGGCATACCACACACCAAATACTCCTGCCCCCACGAGCATCATAATTACAGTAAATACTTTTATACTATTGGAAGCATGTTCAACAACCTTTTCATTCCCACCGGCCCCAGTAATCATACCTACAGCAAAGTAAAGAGCATCAACAATTGATACTCGTAGCTCAGCAGAAACATAGGTCACAGTAGCTAAGGTAATAATTATCATAAGTGCCATTGCACCAATTAATACCGACTGGGCATGATGGCGGAATTGGCGCAGATTCGTTAAAACCTTGAGGAGTTTGGCAATAATTGATTTACGGGAAGAACGGACTTGGGGTTGAGTCCCAATAATTAAGCGATCGCCAACTTTTAAACGATGCCCGCAAACCACAGCAGAAACCAGATCTATTTCATCTTCCACTGGTAAATAGTAGATTAACATCCGCGAGCGATCGTCCCATAGAGTACTGAGTTTACAACCACACCACTTATGATTTTCATGGATGTATTCTTCATGAATCGGCCAGGTTCGTTGAAATAATTTCAACTGACCGATCGCTTGATTGCCCATGGCGGCAAAGGCAAATACGGGTGCGGATAAACCAGCCACACTCATGGTGATATGGTCTGGTAATGTGTGATCTAATCGCTCTCCTAAACTAGTGTTAAAGAAGCGATTGATAATTCGAATACGGGGATTTAGAATCCTGGCTCGCATCACAATCCACAAGTTGAGTGCGTCATCACCACCAGCAATGACTAATGTATTTGCTTGCTTAATACCGGCAGATTTCAAGGTATTTGCAGAGTGCAAATCACCGACAATCACATCTCCAGCTTTTTCCCCTGGTATGGGTTTATAATGGATGCCGACAACAATAGCTCCTTGCTGTCTGAGCAGGCGGAAAATTTTATATCCAGTACGTCCTAAGCCACAAACAATGATTCTGGGTTTCATGAAGTCGCAGCGTGGTGTGCTTCAAAAAGCTGCATATAATTGCAATATTCATCCCCATTTTTGCTTAAATAGAGGAAGAATAACTGTAGCTGTAAACACGAATAATATAATTTATTAGATAATAATAAATCACGATAATATTGAAACTTTTTTTGTTTTATTGAATAACTTTTTGGTAATTTGTAAATGAAATCTTGACTACATTCGGAGTAATAACAATTTTCAAGAAGAATGGTATATGCTTGTCTTAAGGTCCTGAAATCGATGTATTTTAGGAATCAAGAACGTGTTAGCAGGACTTAGCCGAAAATATCTAAAGGCAACAGAGAAATAGAGTAAATGTCAATCGATAACATTAGTTAATATAATTAATATATTAACTAATGTTATCGATATTATAGGGGTAGGTAAATCCTATCCCTATAAATTTTATCTGTTGCAAACATTGTTTTATTTGGTATAACCTCTCTTCTATGAGGTGAAATAGTGAGGATGCTTTATTTATTCCCCTCTTTATATTGTTTTTGAATAAATGCACGGACATTCTAATTCCTTTTAGTTGTGTATATCGTATTTAGTATTATTTACTACTCTTTATGTAGCTTTGTCATAGGTGTTAAATATTATTATATTTACAAGTTAACTTTTATACTAATGGTTCAGAAAAAAGCGATCGCAAATGATGGACTCTTTACCCCATTTTCAACTTGGATGTTCATCACTAACCAAGATTGATAGGATAGTTAATAGGTAAAAAGTTCCCCTTGTTGCTATGACTATTGCTGTTGATAACGCATCCAACCTAATTGATACTGCCAAACAAACTAAACTAGCAGCATTGAAGCTAGCAGTTCTACCCACAAAAGTAAAAAATCAAGCTATTGAAGCAATAGCAACTGCATTAGAATCGTCTAAAACTGAGATTGTAGAGGCAAATGTAGCTGATTGTCAGGCTGCTGAGGCTGATGGAATTGCCAAACCACTTTACAAGCGATTGCAGTTAGATGAACATAAATTACGGGATGCTATCGCTGGCGTTAGGGATGTGGGTAAGCTAGCCGATCCTGTGGGTAAGGTGCAGATTCACCGAGAAATTGATACCGGCTTAACCAT
>CBZS010000737.1 GCA_000613065.1 Richelia intracellularis
GCAGTAAGAACAGTCAGCATATAATTATTATCCATAGGGGCTCGATTAGATTTTTGGCGATTACTACGTTTCAAAGATTGCTCTAGGTTTAAAGCATTAAGAGCTATTCGCCGCAGAAGTGCTAAGTTTTGTGGAGCATGACCAGTACGGACACGACAAGAACCTATCCCAATAATATAATTTTGTTAATCCAAATATGGATTGTTGCAAGAGACAAAAAATCATCAAAACAAGCTGAAATTCTTTCCCTTCTGACAACAAGACGACGATATTTTTTTTGAAACCATGGGAAACAACGTTCTTGTTGAAAACGTGGGACGGAAATTTTAATGGGTCTGCCCTTGTTCTTCTTTGTCTTCCAAACCTGCTTGGGCCATTGCGGCCTAATACCACGTCTACGTAAAGCAGCGCGCTTATCCTTAGAATCGTAGCCTTTGTCAGCAGCAAGCACTTTCAGGGTTTTACGGCGTCTACCCCGTTTGTTGGTCTTAACCTTTACACTGTCTAGAAGTGGTATCACCTGATCTGTTTCACTACCATTGGCAGGTGTGGTGCGATTGGATAAAGGCATTCCTGAGCCTTCAGTAAGAGTGTGTATTAAAATACCCTTTCCTTTTCTACCGTAAGCAACACCATCACCACAGCCCTTTCCAGGGGGAAAAAGACCCGTCCACCGCAGCATAACTCCAGTGGATTAACCGTTTATCTTGTCCAATTCCCAATATTCGTGCTTGTAAAGTCTCTAAGGTCCCGTCCAACTGCCAACGTTTGAGCCATCGATGTCCAGAGCTC
>CBZS010000738.1 GCA_000613065.1 Richelia intracellularis
CCAGTGGTTTGGCGTTGGAAAGATTGGATTGATCGCCGCTTCATGGAAAAATTCAGTGATTTACCGCAGATGGGAAATGAGCAAAAAACAGCCCCACTTGTTAAAAATTCTTTCAAATCCCCCCTGAGTAAGTCCCTCATTCCAAATCCCATTATGCCCTGTGCTGGATGTGGTTCTAAGGTGGGGAGTACTGTACTCACTAGAGTTTTACAAAGGATTCAACCAACCCAACCAAAACTCCAGCAAAATATTCTCATTGGTTTAGATACAGCCGATGATGCTTCGGTAATCCAGGTAACAGGGGATAAGGTTTTAGTCCAAACCCTTGATTATTTTCGGTCTTTAATTAACGATCCTTACATTTTTGGGCAAATTGCTACTAACCACTGTTTGAGCGATATATTTGCCATGGGTGCAATGCCTCATAGTGCATTAGCGATCGCTAATATTCCCTATGGTATTCCTAGTAAGGTGGAAGAGATCCTGTATCAATTGTTATCAGGTACAGTCAAGGTATTAAGTGAAACTAATACATCATTGATTGGAGGGCATACAACAGAAGGCTCGGAATTAGGATTTGGGCTTTCCTGTAATGGTTTTGCCAATGCAAACAAATTGCTACGCAAGGGAGGAATAAAAGTAGGAGATGTATTGATTATAACTAAAGCATTGGGCACTGGTACATTATTTGCCGCCGATATGCAACATCAAGCGAAAAGTAGATGGATTGATGAAGCGATCGCATCCATGTTATTTTCAAATCAAAAGGGTATTGAATGTTTATTACACTATAATGTCAATGCTTGTACTGACATTACTGGTTTTGGTTTAATCGGACATTTGCTAGAAATGGTAAGAGCTTCTGGAGTTAGTGTAGAACTAGAGCTAGAAAGTATACCTGTACTGCCTGGAGCCAGGGAAACAGTATCTCAAGGGATTTTAAGTACCTTACATCCAGAAAACTTCAAAGCCTCCCGTTATGTAGGCAATACAGAATCAGTTTCTCTTCACCCCCATTATTTTCTCATATTCGATCCCCAAACTTCGGGAGGATTATTAGCCTCAGTTCCTCCAGAGCAAGTAAATGATTGTATTACCCAGCTGCAAAGTTTAGGATACAAAGATAGCTGTGCGATCGCTCGTGTAATCTCTCCTATAAAAGATAGAAATCATATCAGAATTTGTTATTCTCTAAGGAGTTAATATCTTAAGTCACTGGGTTTAGTTGAATATAAAATCTCACAAATCTCACCCTTACTCCCTCTCATGCCCTGCAAGTCGCACTAAAGGAGAGAGAAGCTGAAAGCAGGGTGATATTTAAGTCTTACATTAATTATTATGCCTAGTTACTTAACTTGCAATAAAATTCAACCTGAAGGGTTAACAAGTAAAAAAAAAACCCATACTGGTACAATTTGGTATTTCATTCAAAAACCCCAGATTATATGGCGACACACATTTTACTAGTCGAAGATGAAATCAAGCTAGCTCGGTTTGTGAAATTGGAATTGACTAGTGAAGGTTATCAAGTAATTTTAGCCCATGATGGATTAACGGGACTTACCACAGCCAGGGAATCCCATCCAGATTTATTAATTTTAGATTTGATGTTACCAGAAATCTCTGGTTTATAAATTTGTCGTCGTTTGCGTAGCACCGGAGAGCAAGTACCAATTATTTTACTCACCGCTACAGAGGAAGTGAGCGATCGTGTGGCAGGATTAGATCCAGGTGCTGATGATTATGTAGTGAAATCATTCAGTGTAGAATAACTATTAGCTAGAGTTCGTGCCAACCTGCGTCGTACTCAAGAAATAGATGCAGATGTCCTCGTGTTTGAAGACTTGAAACTAAACCGTGCTACCAGGGAAGTGTATCGTGGCGAGGGTGTGATCGAATTAACAGTAAAAGAATTTGATTTATTAGAGTATTTACTAGAACATCCTCGTCAATTAATTACCCGTGATCCTATCCTAGAGAAGGTTTGGGGTTACGATTATATGGGAGATTCCAATATAATTGAAGTCTACATTCGCTACCTGCGGTTAAAGCTAGAAGTGAACAGTGAAAAAAGGTTAATTCAAACCGTACGTGGAGTCGGTTATGTTCTACGAGATTAAATTCTTACACCCGCTAATTGAGACAAAAATTTTATCTCACTTTCAGCAGACTCTCAGCAAAAATTCATAAATTTAGTGGGAATAACGAATTAAATAGAAATGGCCGCGAGATGAATCAATGTTTAGGTTATTTTTGAAAAAGAAATTACCAGATAAAGCGGTTGAATCAAGATATTCCATTTGGGCAACAGTGGATTTCGCTGTAATCTAGACTCGACTTGTTTCATAGCTTTCTTTGTTAGAGAAATCCCTTTTTGGTAAACAGTTTTACTTAAACTCAAGATAGGATATAAGCCTTTCCAAGTCATAGTCCAAGCCCAGGAAAGCATGACTTCAACATCAACAAGCTTCGCCCCCCCCATTCCAATGCTGGTCAACAATACCCCAACAACCCTCTATGGGATTGTATTTACTATGGTAAGGAGCATAGTAAAGCAATTGAATTGGTATATTTAGCAGATCAACAAACTCAACCATCCTTTTTTTTTATTGAGTTCTTACTCCACTACTTTCTGGACCATTCTCAACTTTAATTTGTATCAGTTCGGTATCCTGCTTTTGTTCTGGTGTCATTGTCTTCCACCATTGAATTAGAGTATCAACAATAAAATCCCTGGTTTTATAAGAATAACTACCAAAGTTAATATACAATAATTGCCCACTATCTTCATCAAGAATCCCACAGGGAGTATATTTTTCTGTGGATCCCATATCATGATCCTCAGCTTGATTGTCTCCTCTGGTTTTTCCACCACGAGAATAACCCCCGATATGAACCGTAGCTTTGCAATCCATGCTTAGTCCTTTGACTTTGAGGCTTGTTTGTTGATTGCGGCTCAAATTATTTGATGTTGTTGAAGATATCATGGGTTTGTGCAATTTTTTTTGAGGTTTGGCTTTTACGACTTTACGAAGACCATAGCCCATTCGATTCAAGACTTGTGCCATTGTACTGGCGCAAGGCAATTGCTCCTGGGTAAATCCCTGTTCTTTCAGTTTTTCTAGTGCGGATGTTGCTGTTAACCGGGTATAGGCTATGGAAGTTTTAAATGTTGGGTCTTGTTGAGAATCAGATTCTGCAATTTGTCGTAGGGATAATGCCACAAGAGAAGAGGTTGTTTCTCCTGCCAACGCTTTGCTGTGCTAAAGGCTGATTGTAATCCCACACAGATTATCCCTGTTCTTTTTTCCCCTAACCCTAACTCTATATTTTCTCTACCCCAACCGAATACTGTTTGTGCTAACCTTGCTCTACCTTGGCAATATTTCAACGTCATCTGAGCTTGAAAGCCCCGACGTTCTACTCCATTCATTTTCCATGCTGCCAACCGCAAGTCTTCTATTTGTTTGTGATCTTGTTAATGATTTGGGTTCCTCTGCTGGGTCTAGCATACTCCAAAATACTTGCCCCTGTTTTTTTACTCATCAACATTACATCTTACTTTCATTGGTAAATTCTTTCTTATAAATCACCTTGCCTCACAGAATCAAAACCGTGGTAAGGAAAGTACTTACCACTATTTTTTCCAAAAAAATTCATTATTCAGTGGTCTAAACTAGATTTAAATATATAAACCTAATCAGGAAACCCAAAAAACATCAAATTTTCCTGGTTGACAAGTAATATTGCCTAACTTAGGAGTCTAATGACATATTTAGTTAGATACCGCAGCTCAATTTTATGGTGAAGTTGCCCAAACACCGCAAGTAGGACTTTGTTGCGTCCAAAGCTCCTCACTACAGATACCAGGGTTAAAAATTCCCCTACAAATGCAGGAAATGAATTACGGTTGTGGTACTATACTGCATCTAGCAGAACTTGTTAATAATCCTACTGTTTTATATGTAGGTGTTGGTGCTGGGTTAGAAGCCTTACAGTTTGCCTATTTTTCCCGTCGTCCAGGTAGTGTAATTACAATCGATCCCGTACCAGAAATGCGGCAAGCAGCAGTAAAGAACCTAGAAATTGCCCCTCAAGAAAACCCTTGCTTTGACCCTAGTTTTGTGGAAATTCGTCAGAGTGATGCTTTTAATTTACCCATTGAGGATGATTCTGTAGATGTAGTTGCTCAGAATTGTCTGTTTAATATTTTTGAGCCAGAAGATTTAAGCCGCGCTTTACATGAAGCATATCGCGTCTTAAAACCAGGTGGTAGGCTGCAGATGAGCGATCCTATTACTACCGCACCCATTCCCGAACATTTACAGCAAGATGAGCGTTTGCGGGCAATGTGCTTATCATGAGCCTTAACCTATGAAGATTATGTACGTAAAATTATTAGTGCAGGATTTGGACAAGTAGAAATTCGTGCCCGTCGTCCCTATCTACTTTTAGATTGTCAAACTTATAATTTACAGGCACCCTTACTTTTAGAAAGTCTAGATTCTGTATCTTTTAAAGTGATTATTCCTGAAGATGGAGCTTGTCTTGTTACTGGTAAAACAGCTATATATGCGGGCACAGAATAATATTTTGATGACAGAGCTAGTCATATTTTACAAAGAGGTATACCTGCTGCTGTGTGTGATAAAACTGCAAATAATTTAGCTAATATTGTGCCAGATAATATGATAATTACCGATTCTACATGGCACTATGATGGTGGTGGCTGTTGTTATAAATTAGCGAGCCAATTCTATTATTCTAGGTAATTTTTTTGCTGGTGCCATATTTTACGCCTGACACACCAGATTCTTAAATTTATGAGTCTTTGACAAAAAATATATACCTCACGTTCCAGAGGTCAAATTTAACAAACTTAGTGTTTTTATCACTCAGTTATAAACAATAATTTCAGATATGAGATTGATATGGTTTCATTTAGTGATACTTCAGGGGGAAAACTGGAGTGGTATTTGAAAATAATATCATTGAGCCATGATTTGGCAATTACTACTCAAATATTAATTGATTACATCTTTATACATTGATAGTGTAGATATTTTATCTGAGTAAAGTATCTACACTATCAATGTATAAAGATGTAATCAATTAATCAATTTGTAAACTAATAAAGATTAAGCAGTCAAGCTAAAATCCAGTATCTCCTTCATCATCAAAGTAGATAACTGGAATTGTGAACAAATAAATATTGTGCAAGGATGCATAGCGGATATTCCTTTTTATTAGTAGAGTTAAGATGGTAGATAAGAATTGAGTCATAGCAATATTTGGCGTTGCATAATAGAGGGATGATTTCACTAAATTTTCAACGATTTTTCAATGGTTTCAAACCCTAATTCATCCCGCACTTATGCAACGCCCAATATTTTTATTCACCCTTGGATATATGCTTGCCTATATCTGTTATTTCTTGATTGTGAACCCAAGTTCCGGAAAAATTACACTTGCAAACTGTATTATTTCAGTAGAAATAAGTTATATAAATAACACAAAAAAAATTACCATATAACAGTAATTCTGCTTTAGAAAGCAATAAAAAATATAATATTAAGGCTTGTAAATACAAAATTGTATATAAAACACAAGCATCAATAACAAAATAGTAGTCAAGTAAATTTTGTATAATGATGCTTGTGCTGGTTACACCTTGGTTATTTTAAATTTAGAATAATCAACGCGAACGCAATGCTATTAAATTTTCACTTTATAACAATAAACTATACTCTATTCTTGTTAGGTCTTATGTCTATAAGCTCCATTTTATGCATAATGTTTATAGACAATTGTATATATTTTATTGCCCATATTATTGCGTATATTTATTACAATTATTTCATAAATATTTCAGTATATTAACGCAATAACATCGTATAACTTATATAATGTTTGAGCATCAAGAATGTTCTCCTGAATACACAATGACATACATTTCCTCCAAAAAATTCAGCAAATTGGTAATATATTGGATTCTTTGAGGATATGTATGTAAATAATCTTTTAACTTTTCCTCCATTTATAAAGGCTTGAAACGACCATTGTTAATTTCATCATGCACCTCAGCTACCGATTTTTTCAATTGCGCATATTGCAAGTCATTCCAACGGACAATATACCTCAAACTTCGATCTATTCTGCGATATTTTTCTGCTAAACTCCTTACTTATTTCCTGTTATTTTTGCTCCTCTGCTTCTTTTAAAGATTCTTGCAGAGCAGTATTTTGCTTGAGACTTTGTAGGGCGTAAAATGCAGTCACACCAGCAATACTAGTTGTGACTGCTGTAGCAGTGAAATTTAATGCATCTCTTTGTTTTTCATTATTGGTTGTGGTGTATAACAAGATGAATCGTGCTGCAACAACAAAAGCAACCACAGAACCTTTGAGACTAAACCTAAAACTGATGTTAAATGTGGTGATGTTATCCGGACTAGGATTATTTATTACCATAATAAGTGACTTGAATCAAACGTAGATTTACAACCCGATGGATTAAAGTAATTCATGTAATAAATTTACTGCTTATTAAAAAAAAAACCATATTACCACAAGTCTTAAGTATTATCTTGCTGGTATATGAAAAAGTGATCAAGCAAATTAAAAGACTAAGTATTTGTTAATTTAGATATTACTGAAAGCGTTGTGAAATATGGCCAATATCTCAGCCATAAATATATTCATTAACAGACATAAAAAAGATAGCGTAGGGAGAAAAATATCAGGTTGAATTTTATTTGATGGCAAAACAAAGTAAATTAATTTCCTGTTAATACTAACAAATGGCAGACATCTATTTCCAAACTTTCATTACTTTTCCTATTTCCTATTCCCAGTCCCCTGACTCGCGTTACAATATCTAGTTAAATACTCGATGTCGCACTGTTGTTTACTAGCCTATGAATCCTGCCCTTTCTCAAATTGGCACACAAATGTCTAACCTAACTGGCGTTAGGGCAATTATGAAAGACATTATTGAAACCTTGCGAGCTGGTGCAGGGAAGCAATTTATTAACTTGAGTGCTGGTAATCCGTTAATTCTGCCGCAAGTAGAACAATTATGGCGCGATTGTACGACGGAACTTTTAGCTAGTGCAGAGTATGGAGAGGTAGTTTGTCGCTATGGTTCCAGCCAAGGTTATGGTCCCTTAATTGAAGCGATCGCAAATGATTTTAATCGCCGCTACGGGTTAAACTTAAGCGATCGCAATATTTTGATTACCCCTGGTAGCCAAAGTCTTTATTTCTATGCTGCCAACACTTTTGGTGGACATACAGCAAATGGGGAGCTAAAACAAATTGTTCTACCCCTTAGCCCTGACTATACGGGTTATGGTGGCGTGTGTTTGTTTCCAGGTGCTTTAATGGCTTATAAACCCACCCTGGATGTAGACGAAGCAGCACATAAATTTAAATATCGTCCCGATTTTAGTCAATTATCAATCACAGAAAATACTGGTTGTGTAATTTTCTCCCGTCCCTGTAATCCTACAGGTAATGTGTTGACGGATGATGAAGTGAATAAAATTGCTGCTTTAGGTGCCCCCTACGATGTTCCTGTATTAATTGACTCTGCCTATGCTCCCCCATTTCCAGCATTAAATTTTACGGATATGACACCTGTGTTTGGAGATAATATTCTCCACTGTATGAGCTTATCCAAAGCAGGATTGCCAGGTGAAAGAATTGGCATCGCCATTGGTGGTGAAAAGATGATTCAAGTGCTGGAGTGTTTCCAGACAAATATGTGCATTCACCCATCTCGATATGGGCAAGCTATCGCAGCTAGGGCAGTTAATTCTGGTGCGCTAGCTAATATTAGTGAAACAGTCATTCGCCCTTTTTACCAGCAAAAATTCACTGTTTTAGAAGATACATTGAATACAGCCATGCCCAAGGATTTACCTTGGTTCCTCCATCGTGGTGAAGGCGCTATTTTTGCATGGTTATGGTTAAAAGATTTACCAATTACTGACTGGGAGTTTTATCAAAAATTAAAGGAAGTGGGTGTAATTGTTGTTCCTGGTAGTACTTTCTTCCCCGGTTTAAAAGAAGAATGGCAACACAAACAACAATGTTTACGTATTAGCCTTACAGGTAGTGATGAAGAAATAGCTAAGGGAATGAAATTATTGGCGACAGTTGCTCAAGAAGTTTATCAATCTAATTCGTAAGTAGCTAATTTATGAGCAGATTTCCGATTAATCTGGAAGAATAAGAATTGGGGGAGTTCTACCCCAAGGATATACAAAAATGGCGTTGCTGAATCAGAGGATGATTTCACTAAATTTTCAACGATTTCTCAATGGTTTCAAACCCTAATTCATCCCGCACTTATGCAACGCCACAAAAATTATCAAATGTTTTGCAAATATATTTGATAATTTTTGTGTTGTACCTATTCAAAATAATCTTTGTAATACATGTGACATTAGCAAGGGTTTAGCATTGCTAAACCCAACTATGCATTAGCATTCTCTTGTTCGTTCATGCATAAATTTAGTAATGCGAGCATAACCCGAAATTAGATTCCTTATTGTTATTATTCCCTAGCCGTTCCCACGAATAACTATATTGCAAAGATTTATGAACTAATATTAAGTCTAGGAATCCTCGCAACTGGACAAGGAATTGAATTAGAAATGTTAC
>CBZS010000739.1 GCA_000613065.1 Richelia intracellularis
ATATCATCTGATGGCTGGACGTTTTGAAGGACTGAGTAATTTGGAGTGGTCTTTGTTTGAGGATAGTTTTTTCCGAAACCGCCAGAGAAACGCGAACGAGGAATGCCACATTCTTCATTTCCTTATGTACTCAATACCTTACTGTATATATTGATAACAGGGTGTCGTTGGTGTCACGTTCCAAAAGGAGAAATATGGGCATAAAAGAGCTCTGCACATCCATGGCTCAAACGTTGGCAGTTGGACGGGACCTTAGAGGCTTTACAACCACGAATATTGGGGATTGGACAAGATAAAGGGTTAATCAACTGGAGTTATGGCGCGGTGGACGGGTCTTTTTCCCCCTGGGAAGGGCGGTGGTGATGGTGTTGCTTACGGTGGAAAAGGAAAGGGTATTTTAATACACACTCTTACTGAAGGCTCAGGAATGCCTTTATCCAATAGCACCAAACCTGCCAACGGTAGTGAAACAGATCAGGTGATACCACTTCTAGACAGTGTAAAGGTTAAGAGCAACAAACGCGGTAGACCCCGTAAACCCCTGAAAGTGCTTGCTGCTGACAAAGGCTACGATTGTAAGGATAAGCGCGCTGCTTTACGTAGACGTGGTATTACGCCGCAATGGCCCAAGCCGGTTTGGAAGACAAAGAAGAACAAGGGCAGACCCATTAAAATTTCCGTCCCACGTTTTCAACAAGAACGTTGTTTCCCATGGTTTCAAAAAAAATATCGTCGTCTTGTTTGTTGTCAGATGGGAAATAATTTCAGCTTGTTTTGATGCTTTTTTGTCTCTTGCAACAATCCATATTTGGATAAAGAAAAAGATATTAGTGGGATATAATCCTGTAATCCCCCGTGTTAATCACATAATATTCATATGAATAGTGTTATTAAATAACTTTTTGAGATAGTTAAAAAGTTAAGGATAATCTATTTTTTTGTTTTGATTTATTTTATAGAAAATTATCTAAAAAATGCATATCATAAAAGAGCAAAAATAAATAACCCATTGTTGTGGTAGCGTCTCCCGAACTTATTGTTAATACACTTATCGCTTCTTTTGATACATGAGTACAACATCAGATATCGAATTACACACTTACTTTCCTCGCTTTCCTGATGAAGCCTTAAAAGAATTTGTAGAATGGTGTGTGTTAGATCAAGTAATAGAAGCAGGTTATGAATTTACTCCTGAGCCTAAAAAGTTAGCTGATTTAGAACCGGCATATTACATTGAAGAGTTAGTAGATCAATTTGTCAAAGCAACCAGAAATTCCATTGAAGGTGGTTTAGCAATTTTTTTAGCAGGTAAGGAAGCAGATGGTAATGCCCTCAAGGGTATACCAATTGTAGCGGATTTTGTTTCTCTATATGTCAAGTATTTAATTCCCAAAGGTCCTAAAAATACTCTCTCTTCTGATGATAAATTAGCAGAAGCAGTACAAGAACAGTTCGATAAGTTATCTGAGATTGCCACAAAATACAATATACAAATGTAGGGAATACAATCTGCTCAAGATGATATAAGTACAAAAGACATTACCCTATAAATGCTGTCTAATGTTTGATTGAGATTCATGTAGGGGTGGAAGCCTGGCGCGTTGGTATCAAGCTTGCACATTACCAAGACAATTTGTTGGAGAGCCAGTGGCACGGGCGGTTTTGCTGTCTTCCACTCTAAGAGCATCCCTTTGGATTGCGTTACTCCTAGTGGCTCTGCTGCTTACAAAAGAGGAAAAGCCTCAAAGACTGAGTTCCAAGGCTTGAGCCTTGGAACTAGATTTGTCTTAAATATTTGACCATAGTGCCTTTCAACTGTTACAAAGATTTTTAGTAGCAGTATTAGTTAGGGTAATTATCCTATTTCAGCAAAAAATATCACTTCCTAACTACATACACACAATGTCCCCTAATTTCTACTCCATATTGCTTTAGAGACTTTTTCCAACCATCACGAGTACCAATCTCACTCTTCTTTTACAGCAAAGCCAATTCTTCTTGTTGAGTGAGTTGGGCAAACTCTTCTTACAATGAGTAATCTGAAGTTACGAATGTTTCTTTGCTATGCAAAATGGGGGGATTTGTTCTTTGAGAATAGTCCCGATAAACAATATTTCTAGTTTTGAGGTAAATACTTATACTTGTATTTAATGCTGGATGGGCTTCAGTATCAAAATCTGGATAGAATAGATAGGATATCCGCATTTCATCCGTATTAAATTTTATTAGTGTTACTTCATCAACATTAACAATAGTGCGGCTGGCACAACCTTCATAAATCCGTAATATGGGTTTGAGAGCTTGCAATGCAGAAATATGTACATACAAAGCACCACTAGTACGTTTACCTATTTAACTTTTGGGCGTTGCTGAATCAGGGGATGATTTCAGCAACGCCCAATTTAATTAATTATAGACAAAATCAAGCCAATTATGCTAATGCCTTAGTGCAAATGAAAGGTATAGCCAGGGATAATTTAGTGAAAAAGTTGCAATCAGAAGTAGATGCTGAATTTCCCCAAGCACAGGTATTAGTAAGACCATTAGAAGAGGGACCAGCAATTGACGCACCTATCGAAATGCGTATTTGTGAAAATGATATTCAACGTCTGCAAGAGTTAGGAGAACAAGTTAGAAGCATATTAGCCAACGTGGCGTTGCATAAGTGCGGGATGAATTAGGGTTTGAAACCATTGATAAATCGTTGAAAATTTAGTGAAATCATCCCCTGATTCAGCAACCCCTTTATTCTTAGTCTTAAATTAGGTTTTTTTCAACCAAAATTGACCCATAAATCATAATTTACTTATTCCCGTCATAGTACAATTAGCTTATCCTTAGAGGTGAGTAATTTAGAATTAGTGATCGCGAAATTGTACATCAAGCCCCATCTGATAGGTAGTAAGGTAGCAGGAGAGCAAAGGGAAAGGGGAGATACAACAGGCAATGTGGGGAGAACCGTCAACTACCAAAATATCAAAATTTTCCATTCAATAAATTCCAAAAATGTCCATAAATAATAACTATAAATTAAACATAATTCAATGGTATCCCGGGCACATTGCCAAAGCAGAAAGAAACCTCAAAGAACACTTAAATTAGTTGATGTCGTGCTGGAAGTCAGGGATGCTCGTATTCCCCTAGCTACACATCATCCCCAAGTATCTGAATGGATAGGCAATAAAGCACGGGTACTAGTTATCAACCGCTTGGATATGATTACTCCCCAAATTAAAGCGACATGGAAGGATTGGTTCAAACAACAAAAAGAAGTACCTTATTTTACCAATGCCCAAAAAGGTCAGGGTGTAGCGAAAGTATCAAAAGCTACTCAAGAAGCGGGCTCAGCGGTGAATAAAAGAAGAGGCGAACGCGGTATGTTACCCCGTCCCATTCGTGCTGTGGTTATTGGGTTCCCCAATGTAGGTAAATCAGCTTTAATTAACCGTTTAGTTGGTAAAAAGGTAGTTGAAAGTGCTGCTCGTCCTGGGGTAACCCGTCAGTTAAGGTGGGTAAGAATTTCCAAAGAATTGGAACTATTAGATGCACCAGGGGTAATTCCTCTAAAGTTAGAGGATCAGGAGGCTGCTTTGAAATTAGCAATTTGCGATGATATTGGTCAAGCATCCTACGATAACCAATTGATTGCAGCTGGGTTCGTGGATATACTTATTTATCTACAGGCAGTGGCAAATAATTTGTTACTAGAATCACCCCTAAAAGCACGTTATGGTTTAGATACTAATGATGATACTGGAGAAGCATACTTGCATTCTTTGGCACAACACCGTTACCAAGGGGATGTGGAACGTACCGCGAGGCAACTATTAACAGATTATCGCAAAGGCTATCTGGGTCACATTCCGTTAGAATTGCCTTAATTAACGAGATTCTATCCCACTAATATACTTTTGTTAATCCAAATATGGATTGTTGCAAGAGACAAAAAAGCATCAAAACAAGCTGAAATTATTTCCCATCTGACAACAAACAAGACGACGATATTTTTTTTGAAACCATGGGAAACAACGTTCTTGTTGAAAACGTGGGACGGAAATTTTAATGGGTCTGCCCTTGTTCTTCTTTGTCTTCCAAACCGGCTTGGGCCATTGCGGCGTAATACCACGTCTACGTAAAGCAGCGCGCTTATCCTTACAATCGTAGCCTTTGTCAGCAGCAAGCACTTTCAGGGGTTTACGGGGTCTACCGGGTTTGTTGCTCTTAACCTTTACACTGTCTAGAAGTGGTATCACCTGATCTGTTTCACTACCATTGGCAGGTGTGGTGCTATTGGATAAAGGCATTCCTGAACCTTCAGTAAGAGTGTGTATAAAAATACCCTTTCCTTTTCCACCGTAAGCAACACCATCACCACCGCCCTTTCCACGGGGAAAAAGACCCGTCCACCGCGCCATAACTCCAGTTGATTAACCCTTTATCTTGTCCAATCCCCAATATTCGTGGTTGTAAAGCCTCTAAGGTCCCGTCCAACTGCCAACGTTTGAGCCATCGATGTGCAGAGCTCTTTAATGCCCATATTTCTCCTTTTGGAACGTCACACCAACGACACCCTGTTATCAATATATACAGTAAGGTATTGAGTACATAACGAAATGAAGAATGTGGCATTCCTCGTTCCCGTTTCTCTGGCGGTTTCGGAAAAATATCCTCAAACAAACACCACTCCAAATTACTCAGTCCTTCAAAACGTCCAGCCATCAGATGATATAACCCCTCTTACTCAACAGGCATATTATCACCTTCTGCTATTAGTGGGATAAACTCAGTATTGTTTATTCACTTACACCACGCATATACCATATAGAAATGTAAAGGTTTAGCAGTGTTATACCTCTACATAGTGGTTCATCAATTTGACCGTAGATGTAAGTATTGATTTAGGGGTTACAGTACATACACTTTACAGTACATACACTGTGCAGTAACTAGAAAATTTCTACTGTTATAGAATAATTTTTATTCAGAAAAAACACACTTTTTACATGTATATATTACACCCTTAG
>CBZS010000740.1 GCA_000613065.1 Richelia intracellularis
AAACCTTTTTGAATTACTTCCTCCCCTCCCTGCCAGATTGGAGTTAAACGGTGCCAATCCATTGGTGTTTCTAATTGATCTGTTGCCGTAAAAATTGCAGTCATCCAATTTTAGATTTCAGATTTCAGATTGACCTCATGTTCCCCATCCTAGGGACTTGGAACAATAACACAATTGTTTTTATTCACGGATAAATCCGCTTTATAGTATCCAGTTTATTTTCGATTTAATTTTCTTTACAAAACTCAACCTATCTCTATAAAAGCATAAAAAATTCTCTAGGTATTAGGTTTTGGAGGCTTAGCAGAGAAAAAGGGAAAGTGGCCATCATTTCATAGGTATATTGTTCGCTTTAAGCATGAAGAGAACACTATCTAACTGCCATGCGCACAACACAATTTGTACACCTAAAACCACATATTTCTTTTGGAAAAATTGGAATAAGTCTATAAAAAATGACCAGAGATGAATAAGCTGATCATTTTT
>CBZS010000741.1 GCA_000613065.1 Richelia intracellularis
GGATGCAGCCCTTTAGACTGAAGACAATTTGCAAATGATAGTCTGATTCAGATGGGTATATCCACTTCCTGCAACCCTAACTGCCGCAAAAAAACTATTAGAAAAGAACAGTATTGATGCATTTGTACCAAGTAAAATCCCAGGATATCGTATTGCCCCCTGTTGTAATGATTATGGTGGTGTGCGACAACGGTGGCTAGTTATAGAAAGTGAAGCCCGTAAAGAATCTGACTTAAAACAACTGGAAAAACAAACGTCTGACCAAAAAATATACCCAGGCACAATCCCAACTACGAAAATTGTGTCAACAGGAATTTGCATGTGGCGAAGATGCATTCAACGCAGCCAAATTACTTGACAGTCAGTTGCCATTTCATCAACTTGCAAAGATTGAAGTTATTGAATATGGCCAACACCGGGGACGTGGTAGACCTCGCAAGCATTCTCAACCTACCCTAATTTCCCAGATTCAAGCCGAAATTGTACCCAAATAAACTCCAATTACCATTGCCACAGAACATTGCTGGCAGGTTTATTCTTGCCAGCAATGTTCTTGATGCCGACAAACTTAGCAACGAAGATGTTTTACCTGAATATAAGGCACAACAATCTACAAAACGTGGTTTTCACTTTCTCAAAGACCCATTGTTTTTTACTTCCACTGTGTTTCTAAATTCAAGGAAAAGAGTGGCGGCTTTGGCAATGGTTATGGGTTTGTGTTTGCTAGTTTACAGCCTAGGTCAGAGGGCATTACGCTAATCTCTAAAACGAGGCTCCCAAACAATTCAAAATCAGTTAGGTAAACCAACTGCCACTCCTACTTTACGTTGGGTGTTTCAATGTTTCATATCAATTCATTTATTAACATTCGCTTCTTTGAAACAGATTTCCAACCTCAGTGAACAGCGGTGCTGGATTCTACAGTTTTTTGGTGCTGTCTGTGGTAAATATTATCTTCTTTGCTAACTAACCTGCGGAATATGGGATCTATGGTCTTTCGCCCAGCATTATTTTTTCTGCACTTGTTCTAAAATCGGACGAAATTATGACCACGGCAGCGTCTCGTCTAAGTTCATCAACAGGCTCTTTTTGCTTTCTAACTTCTGGTATAGCTGTTCAACTTCCCCGACTTTTTTTTCTTCCATGCCGATTCAACCCCAGCTTCTGCTCTCCCTATACTCTCATATTGCGAGTTACTTACTCAAATTTTCGAGGTGCCCTAAATT
>CBZS010000742.1 GCA_000613065.1 Richelia intracellularis
GAATGGTGGTGTCATAACTTGATTTAAGGCTTCTATGATAGTGTTAGCACTTTCGGGGGAAAAGGTATGATAGTTGAAACTTGCCCATGCTGGATCTAAAATGCGATCGCGCAATTGTGTTACAGTTTTTTCTATGGCAAATTCATCTTCACCCCAATAAACGTAAATGGGCATATCAGTATCAAGATGGGTAAGAAAGAAAGGGTAAATTTACTCCCTGTTCCTAAGAATTTTTTGGAGTTAAGTGCGAGTAATTATGGGAACAGCCTAGACTGAATAAAGTAAGAATTATCTTTGATGACTTGAAAATAGATTAATGGTGGGAAAATTTCCAATGTTTAAATTTAATCAATGCAGCAGGATGCTCCCACTGCGTAATCTTTTTTCCAAATTGGGATACTCCCTCAATGGCTGGAACATGATTGTTTGCCATGGAGTAATTCTGACTAAACTTATCAAGTAAAGAGTGAGAGGCTGACAAGATTGGACGATAATTATCAGATCTATTTAAATCGAGTAGCGCGGATGACGTTACCAGAAGCTTATAAATCCCAAATCCAACATATTCAGGAATCCAGTAAATTCCAACCTACATCAGATGGGAAGAGAGAAGTAGCGCCATTTCCTGGTTACACCATTATTACTCCTCCTGGGGAAGAAGATAAGCAGAATTCGGCTTTCTATGAAAAGTTGCAAGATTATCAACAACAACTATTAGAATTATCTACCTCTGATAATTTTATTGTACCCATACCTCCAAAAAGCTTTCACCTGACTATAGCAGATTTAATTTGGGAAAATAATTTTCTGCATGCATCTCAGCAAATACCTAACTATTCTGTCAAACTACAGACTTGTTTTCGGGAAATTTTTCAACAATATCGGCAATCATTCACTTCTCATCATCCTATTCGTTGGCAAATATTGGGACTTATGTTAATGCCAAGAGCAGTAGGAGTTTGTCTCACTCCTCAAGATGAAAGTAGTTACAACCAGATTATTAGTTTGCGGCGAATCATTTATCAGAATCCTCAACTCATGGCATTGGGAATTGAGCAACAGTATTATTTTACCGCTCACGTGACATTAGGTTATTTTGGTGAAATACCTGCTCAGTTGGAAAGGGAATCCTTCAGTAGTATATTGTCACAATTAAATCAAAAATCGATTGGTGATTCTCCAACAATTTCGGTTAAACGTGCAGAATTACGCAAATTTGACAATATGATTCGGTATTATCGTCAACCTGATTGGGCTGGTTTGGATTTCTAAATCGGCAATGGGGAAATGGGGTAATGGTTAAAAAAGTCATATTTCTCTTTCTCCCTGCTGGGAGCATTCCAAATGTATGAATTTGTTTTTGTAGTGCGGGTTTATAGCCCGCTTTCTGGAGATTCTGGGGCAAAGCGCTCCCCTTATTCTACAGCTCCAATTTCTCCCATATGTAAGGGACTTGCGTAGGAATAAAATAGCCGCAAAAATAGATAATTAGCAAGTACTGGCTCTTTAAACTCAATGAATTGCAAGTTCAAAGCAGAGAAATCTCTAAAACAGTAATGAGGGATACAATTCATTGATGCTTTCTTTAGTCAAACTCATTATCTACCCAATCAAATCATTGGATGGTGTGGAAGTAAGGCAAGCACAAGTTCTTTCGAGCGGTGCTTTAAACTGAAGTTACCCTTTGACGAAAAAGAAATCTATGAATAGTGAGATTCCCAGATATTTCAAGCCCAAGCTTACTGGGTAC
>CBZS010000743.1 GCA_000613065.1 Richelia intracellularis
TAAGCTACCACCGAATACAGCCGCTACACCCAACTGGTGGAAGGGGTGCATTAAAATGTTGTGCTCTGCTTGGAATACCAACATGAAGTTGAAGGTTCCAGAGATACCCAAAGGCATACCATCAGAGAAAGAACCTTGTCCTAAAGGATAGATTAGGAATACTGCGGTTGCTGCTGCTACAGGTGCAGAGAAAGCTACACAGATCCAAGGACGCATACCTAAGCGGTAGGACAATTCCCACTCACGACCGAGGTAACAGAATACCCCGATCAAGAAGTGAAAGATTACCAATTGGTAAGGGCCACCGTTGTACAACCACTCATCTAAGGAAGCTGCTTCCCAGATGGGGTAGAAGTGTAAGCCAATTGCGTTGGAGGAAGGAACAACTGCACCAGAGATGATGTTGTTTCCGTACATTAAGGAGCCAGCCACAGGCTCACGGATACCATCGATGTCTACGGGAGGTGCAGCGATGAAGGCGATGATGAAGCAGGTGGTTGCAGCTAGTAAGCAAGGAATCATTAGCACACCAAACCAACCAATGTATAGACGGTTGTCGGTACTAGTGATCCAGCCACAAAACTGTTCCCACAGATTGGCGCTTTCACGCCTCTGTAAGGTTGTTGTCATTGTATTTATGATTGCTGTTATATATTTCCGTAGGTCTGTTTGCCTACTTACTTATAACCTTATAGGCAGAATGAAGTTTTGTAAAGTTCTCTGAATAAGTTATTGGTTATGTAAATCATAAGTTTGTATTATTCTATGTAATTGTATGTATGGGCTGCACGAAAAAAAAATATCAGGTTTGAAACGACATAGTTTCTACACCATGGACGTGGACAGCCAGGATGGGGTCAACCTCTATGATGAATGAGGATTTTCCCAATTTATATGAGAAGCGTAGGCGAGATTCCTCTCAGCAAGCTAGGTAGCACTGCTCGACCTGCCTATTGAATCTGGTGTAATCTTATCCTATGAGGTTTATATTTCTTCAAGTTAAAAGGAGCTATACACAGGTTCTGCAATCATCGAATGAAAAGCGAACCTTCATTAGTTGATTAGTCTCATCTTCAATAGACTCGCCCCAAGTTTGGCTGGTATGTCCAGTAAGATAAACCCATGAATATATCCCAATAATATAATGTTGTTTATCCAAATATGGATTGTTGCAAGAGACAAAAAAACATCAAAATAAGCTGAAATTCTTTCCCATCTGACAACAAACAAGACGACGATATTTTTGTTACCATGGGAAACAACGTTCTTGTTGAAAACGTGGGACGGAAATTTTAAGTATGCGACTCTTTTGGTAGTACGGAGTATAATATAAGACTAATAAATGACAAGTCAACCAGAGTAGTATTGACAGCCAAAAATCTACTTGATGGAATTCCCTTGTAAAAAGTGAAAAAACAGGAACAGTTCCACACCCTATCCAAGGATCTACATAAAATCAAGGTATGTTTTTGTCACAAGCACGAGAACTATTTGAACAGATACTTAGTTGGTTAGACTCAGACAGCATTTGTGGCTTAAAACACTCCCATATAGAGAGTAAGTTACTTGAGAATAGATACGAA
>CBZS010000744.1 GCA_000613065.1 Richelia intracellularis
GAATTTAGCCGCAACCACAACTATTCAGGGAGAAAAATCTATTGGCGTGGAGGCGATATTTGAACTCCTGTTGCAGGAGCTTAAACAACTAACTAATGCTTCAGAACAAAATTGCCATGATGTGGCAAGTCGTATTACTGCGGAAGTAGAACGGATTTGTACTGAGAGTAAACGCATCCAAGCTTCTGGTGCGATCGCTAGTTCGGCGATGACTCTAGCTAAACACCGACTACAGCAGTGTTTTAGGTACTATCAATTAGGTTCCAACCGGGGCCGAATTGAGTTACACAGTACTCTAAGTGCCATTATTTATCGTTATATTAACTCTCCCCAAAGACAATTGAGTTATCAAGGGCGATTGACCGTAATTGAAGACTTTTTACAAGGTTTCTATTTAGAATCTTTAAACGCTTTCCGGCGAGAAAATCAATTACCACCGACTTATCGTCCCCGGAGTTTGCTAGAACTAGCAGAATATATGGCATTTTCGGAGCGTTATGCTAAACGGCGCATACCCCTACCTGGTCGTCAACAGCAATTAATTATTCTGCGGGCACAAACATTTTCCCAACAGCAACCACCAGAAACCTGTGTGGATATAGAAAGGGCTGCCGAAGGTAGTAGCAGCGAATCTGACACCAATTGGGAAGACCCCGCAGTACAGCAGTTGCGTAGTGCCATGGCAACCCAACTGGAACCAGAACCTCCAGAAGAGAGTTTACGTTCTGTAGTGGTTCAAGAGTTAATGGATTACCTTGAAGAAAAGCAACAATCTGATTGTGCGGATTACTTTGCCCTACGTCTTCAAGATTTATCGGCACAGGAAATTGAGAATATTCTCGGCTTAACTTCCCGCCAAAGAGATTATTTACAACAACGCTTCAAATATCACTTAATTAGATTTGCCTTATTACATCGGTGGGAGTTGGTTCATGAGTGGTTAGAAGCGGATTTAAAGACCAATTTAGGTTTGACTCCCCAAGAATGGCAAATATACACCGGGAATCTGGACGATACCCAGCGTTCTCTATTAGATTTGAAACAAAAAGGACAAACAGATGAACAAATTGCTAAAACTTTAGGACTATCCATGGCTCAATTGCAAAAACGCTGGTTTAAAATCCTTGAGCAAGCTTGGGAAATTCGTAACTCTTTAGTGTCCGGATCAAGTGCATCTACCCATG
>CBZS010000745.1 GCA_000613065.1 Richelia intracellularis
TGGGCTATAAAAGTAAAAAGGATTTTCCATTTTTGGGCAATTAAAATGCGAGTATTAATTCATCGATTAGATTATTAGGTACTTTCATATCTTTAGCATAGACAATTATCCAAAATGAAGCCAAATTAAGGGCTATACCTAGATTGGACAAAGGGTCTTGAAGTTACCTTATAATTATTTTAATACCGAATCTATAATGTTGGTAATATGAACAAATCTCCCCAATAGGGAAATTCTTATTGATAGGACCATAATTTTAAGCTTCCTTGGAAATTACCGTGGCATTAACCCCCAAGATTCTGGGGGTTACTACTTATTTATACTGGGATGCGCCCATTCACTCGATATCTAGAGGAAACTTAGATATATAGCAGTATATAATCTCTTAATCTAGATTCTACCAATGTTGGTTAATCCTAAGACAATACCAATTCCAATCACATGACCAAAACACATTGCACCGATAAATGCGGGAATGCTGATAGGTAAAATAGGTAGTTTAGGACCAACTAAAGGCTGCTTAACCTTGAAAGTTAGCAGCAGAGATACTAAACAACTAACACTAATAATTGCTGCTACAGTGGTGTTCCACTCTGGTGTGGCTGGAACAGATGCAGCCGCTAGTAAGATAAGTGACATTCAATTTATCTCCTGAATGGGTAAACACGAACCCAATCATTATAAATTAGGTCATAAATACTGGAAAATATTTATTTTATTCATATAGCCTAAATCTTTGATATTCCGAAAATTTTTTTTACTTATTACCTGCAATTTTCATGATTCATTTATGTAAAACAGTGTAGAATACTCCCACTAATAAATTCACTTAATACAGTTAAAAAAAAAATCACACCTACTAGGGAGCATAGAGTTAAATAAAGATTGAATCTGATAATCTTTGTCTCATACCCATAATTCTCACAGTTATTTCATGCAAATATCCATAACTTGCTAAAATTAATCCATGATTAAGGCTGCTCAGAATAACGCCCATACTTCAACCTGGAATGCGAATTAAAATTTGTGGAATCACCCAACCCGGCCAAGGAATTGCAATTTCTGAACTTGGCGCAAATGCATTAGGATTTATTTGTGTTCCCGCATCACCTCGTTACGTTAGCCCCATCCAGATTAGGACGGTGATAGAAGTACTACCATCAGAAACTGAAAAAATAGGAGTTTTTGCCAACACCATCCCAGAAGAAATCACTCGTATTGTCAATGATTCGGGATTGACAGGAGTACAGCTACATGGGGATGAATCCCCTGCACTTTGTCAACAGTTACGGCAATGTTTACCCAGCATAGAAATCATTAAAGCTCTCAGAATACATAGCTGGGAAGCTTTACAGAGAGCAGATATTTATAGCAATTGTATTGATACCTTATTACTTGATGCTTACCATCCTCAGCAATTAGGAGGTACGGGAAAAACCCTCAATTGGGAAATGCTACAAGAGTTTTCCCCTAGTAAACCTTGGTTTTTAGCTGGGGGATTAACACCAGATAACATTTTAGATGCTATGAGTTATGTTCATCCCAATGGGATTGACTTATCGAGTGGAGTGGAGCGTGCTCCTGGAGATAAAGATATTGATAAAGTAGCTAAGTTATTTGTTAATCTACAAAACAAGGTTTTGTTATAGAGAATTATCTGAGTAATATTTTTACTTTTACTTGGGAGAATACCAAATGTTTGAATTGCTTGTGTCGAGAGAAGCTCTTTGCAGGGTTACTCTACGTAGACGCTTCATTCTACCCTAATGGATAGGCTTAACATTTACCCAGAGTGTACACCTTTAACCCATGTTGTAATAACTATCCTATTGGGAATGCTTTGTAGAGCGTAAATTTTACCCGCTTCATATATTAAAGAGAGCAAGATGTTCCCAGTTACATATGCTTTTGAATAATTGGGATGCTCCCATTTACTTCTTGCCAATAGTTCTACTAAATAATATATAAATCTGTTGCTACCCCTTGTTTATCCTTTCTTCGCAAGCCAAACATCAAGTTTTACGCACTACTTTTCACAAGAATAGGGCAAGGCATAGCTGAAAATTTTTCTATCATTACTGGCCAGATTTTGCTCAATCCCCAAAAAATAAGTGGCAAAGCAACTTCTCAGTAATTCCTAGGTAGAACATATAAAATAGTATAGCTTTTACAATAAATTTAGGCGTTGCATAAGTGCGGGATGAATTAGGGTTTGAAACCATTGATAAATCGTTGATAATTTAGTGAAATCATTTCCTCATTCAGCAACGCCATTTAAAGAGTATAAAGTAACACTTATTAATTTGTATATTTCAATAGAGTTGTTTATTAATTAATTGATTGATTATAAGTTATTCCATCAATTATTAATACAGACTAAGACTTCAAGTGTAAAGGACAAATACCTGTATTTCCCCCATATGAGAATCACAGTTGTTGCATGAATAAATTATCCCCCGCCCTAGAATCTCGGCTCTCCACACCCCTAAAAATAGGTTCAGTAGAAATACAAAGTAGGGTATTACAATCTCCCCTATCTGGCGTTACAGATTTAGTATTTCGTCGCCTTGTACGTCGCTATGCACCAGATTCCATGATGTATACAGAAATGATCAGTGCTACCGAACTACATCATCTAAAAGAGTTACCCAAGATTATGGAGGTAGATCCCCAAGAAAGACCAATTAGTATTCAATTATTTGATTGTCGCCCCGACTTTTTAGCAGAAGCAGCACAAAAAGCGGTGGCTGAAGGTGCAGATACCATTGATATTAATATGGGCTGTCCTGTAAATAAAATTACTAAAAAAGGTGGTGGTTCTTCCCTATTAAGACAGCCAGAAGTTGCAGCAGCAATTGTAAAAGAAGTGGTGAATGCAGTTGACGTACCTGTAACAGTCAAAACTCGGATTGGTTGGAATGATGAGGAAATTACTATCCTGGATTTTGCCAAAACCATGCAAAATTGCGGGGCACAGATGATTACAGTTCACGGGCGTACCCGTGCCCAAGGTTACAATGGCAACTCCCGTTGGGAATGGATTGCCCGTGTCAAAGAAGTATTAGATATTCCTGTCATAGCTAATGGGGATATATTTTCTGTGGAATCAGCCATAGAGTGCTTGGAAGTTACTGGTGCTGATGGGGTGATGTGTTCTCGTGGAACTTTAGGCTATCCCTTTTTGGTGGGAGAAATTGATTACTTCTTGAAAACAGGACAAATATTACCAGCACCAACACCTATAGGGAAATTGGAATGTGCTAAAGAACATTTACAAGCCCTATACAACTACAAAGGCAAACAAGGTATACAACAGGCACGTAAACATATGGCTTGGTATGCCAAAGGCTTTGCTGGTGCTGCCGATTTACGCTCGCAATTGAGTTTAATTGATACAGTACAACATGGGATAGAAATTATCGATCGCGCAATCATAGAATTGAACAATAGTAATAAAACCTCGGTTTGCAATAAAGCTACATAAATCTTTATTAACAACTACTTCTTAGTAATTTTTGGAAGTATAGATATTTGGAACTTATTACAACTCTATATTTATATAGATAGATATATGTTGATAATTTATCCTGGTTAATATGCCCCTGAGCAGATATCTATCCCTATGGATAAATTACATTTAAAAGATCTGAGAAAAAGTATCCATCAAGAGCTGCTTCCTAACCTCAAACTTGAGAGCGTTGATCCCCACGAGCCAGTATTAGTCCTCTATTTACCAGAACCTTGGAAATTGGTGGGTCGAGGCAACTATGCTGCGGTAGTGTATCATCCCGAATATCCAGAGGAAGTAGTTAAAATTTATGCTCCTGGAAGAGCTGGTTTTGAAGAAGAATGGGAAGTATACAAACGTTTAGGTTCCCATCCCGCGTATTCTCAATGTGTATATGCCCATGAAGGTTTGTTAGTGCTCAAACGACTACATGGAATTACCCTCTATGATTGTATGCATCATGGTATACGCATACCTCCACGGGTAATCAGAGATATAGATAGTGCATTAAATTATGCCCGTGATTGCGGTCTTTTTCCCCATGACATCCACGGACGAAATGTGATGATGCATAGAGGACGGGGTTTAGTTGTGGATGTATCAGATTTTTTACACATGGACAAATGTCATAAGTGGAAGCACTTAAAACAAGCATACTATTGTCTGTACTTACCCATATTCTACCCCCTAAAAGTACAGGTATCATATTCAATTTTAAATAAAGTACGTAGAACCTATCGTCGAATCAGCCATTGGCAACGGAAAAAAAATATGATTTGCGAACGCCAAAGTAATTGTATAACTGAAAGTATTAAATGATATGTTGTTTTCACGTGATGTTCAAAGATGAATGAACATAAAATTTTCTTTAGCTCTACTTCAAGTAAAAGGATATTTGCGATCATCCCAGAATGTAGAAAAAGATTTAAAATCTCAAGTGGATTCTTTAAAGCAAGAATATCCTAATGAGTTTACTACTGAACACTTACATCACATAGCAGCAAGTTTAGGTATTAAGCAACCTGAAAGGCTATGGGAAGATGAGCTGGAGAGCGATGTTAATGTTCAAGATTATCTCCAGGGCGTAGTAGAAGCGATGGTGGAAGTGGATTGGGTTAATGGTGATGAGATTGGACAAACCCTAGATGCAGCTTATGATGATTTATCTGTTAGTTTCAAATCCCATTGGGTAGACAGCAAAATCTTTCGAGAAGAAGTAAAGTCTATGCTCAGGTGACTAGGATTCGTTGGAGAATTAGCAAAAAGAATTGGTAAAACTTAGGATAAATTACTAGGAAGCCAATTCAGTAGTGCCAAAATTATTATCATGTAAATATTTCAGGTGATTTTTGAGAAATAAAGTGCAAGAAAATAGGAGTAAGTAGTTAGGTTATTTTTGAAAAATAAATTACCAGATAAAGCGGTTGAATCAAGATATCCCATTTGGGCAACAGTGGATTTCGCTGTAATCTAGACTCGACTTGTTTCATACCTTTCTTTGTTAGAGAAATCCCTTTTTGGTAAACAGTTTTACTTAAACTCAAGATAGGATATAAGCCTTTCCAAGTTATACTCGAAGCCCAGGAAACCATGACTTCAACATCAACAAGGTTCGCCCCCCCATTCCAATGCTGGTCAAGAATACCCCAACAACCCTCTATGGGATTGTATTTACTATGGTAAGAAGGATAGTAAACCAATTGAATTGGTATATTTAGGAGCTGAAGAAACTCAACCATCCTTTTTTTTAATTGAGTTCTTACTCCACTACTTTCCGGACCATTATCAACTTTAATTTGTATCAGTTAGGTATCCTGCTTTTGTTCTGGTGTCATTGTCTTCCACCATTGAATTAGAGTATCAACAATAAAATCCCTGGTTTTATAAGAACAACTACCAAAGTTAATATAAAATAATTGCCCACTATCTTCATCAAGAATCCCACAGGGAGTATATTTTTCTGTGGATCCCATATCATGATCCTCACCTTGATTGTCTCCTCTGGTTTTTCCACCACGAGAATAACCCCCGATATTAACGGTAGCTTGCAATCCATGCTTAGTGGTTTGACTTTGAGGCTTGTTTGTTGATTGCGGCTGAAATTCTTTGATGTTGTTGAAGATATCATCCGTTTGTGGAATTTTTTTGAGGTTTGGCTTTTACTACTTTACGAAGACCATAGCCCATTCGATTCAATACTTGTGCCATTGTACTGGCGCAAGGGCAAGGCAATTGCTCCTGGCTAAATCCCTGTTCTTTGAGTTTTTGTAGTGCGGATGTTGCTGTTAACCGGGTATAGGCTAAGGAAGTTTTAAATGTTGGGTCTTGTTGAGAATCAGATTCTGCAATTTGTCCCAGGGATAATGCCACAAGAGAAGAGGTTCTTTCTCCTGGCAACGCTTTGCTGTGCTCAAGGCTGATTGTAATCCCACACAGATTATCCCTGTTCTTTTTTCCGCTAACCCTAACTCTATATGTTCTCTACCCCAACCGAATACTGTTTGTGCTAACCTTGCTCTACCTTGGCAATATTTCAACGTCATCTCAGGTTGAAAGCCCCGACGCTCTACTCCATTCATTTTCCATGCTGCCAAGCGCAAGTCTTCTATTTGTGATCTTGTTAATGATTTGGGTTCCTCTGCTGGGTCTAGCATACTCCAAAATACTTGCCCCTGTTTTTTTTACTCATCAACATTACATCTTACTTTCATTGGTAAATTTTTTCTTATAAATCACCTTAACTATGTAGATTTTTGTACTACAATTTGAAGTGCGGAATGTTGGTTAAAAGTCATCATGAACAATAAATCCTCAATACTTGTATCAGTTCACAAAAATTGCTACAACTGGGCAGGAAGTATTATTCCTATTCAAAACAGGGCGTTGCATAAGTGCGGGATGAATTAGCGTTTGAAACCATTGAGAAATCGTTGAAAATTTAGTAAAATCATCCCGCATTTATGCAACGCCCAAAACAGTATTCCGGGCTGCTCTGCACAAAGTAAACTAATCTTATGATTTCCCCTGATTTTTCCGAGTTTTCTAGTTTAGCTCAACAAGGTAATTTTGTTCCTGTATATCAGGAGTGGGTAGCAGATTTAGATACACCCGTGTCTGCTTGGTATAAGGTCTGTGCCGGACAGCCCTATAGCTTTTTATTGGAATCGGTAGAAGGCGGGGAAAAAATTGGACGTTATAGTTTACTCGGTTGTGATCCTTTATGGATTTTGTCCGCGCAAGGTGAAAGGAGCCAACAACAAGAGGCAGATAATTACCGCACCATCCAAACCTACCGTGACGGTTCCCAAGTTGTATTTGAAGGTGATCCTTTTACTGCTTTAACTACCTGCCTGGAAGCTTATAAACCAGTAAAGTTACCCCAACTACCCCCAGGTATTGGTGGATTGTTTGGGTTTTGGGGGTATGAATTAATTCATTGGATTGAGCCACGTGTACCAATTCATGCACCAGATGATACTAATATTCCTGATGGCTTTTGGATGCAAGCAGACCAATTGATGCTCTTTGACCAGGTAAAACGCAAAATTTGGGCGATCGCTTATGCTGATTTAAGAAGTCATGGAGACTTAAGGCAAGCTTATGAACAAGCTTGCGATCGCGTTTCTGCCATGGTGAGTAAGTTATCTTTACCTTTATCACCAGAAAAAACTATACTCAGTTGGAAACCACCAAGCACTAAAAACAAGCTCATCTACCAAAGTAATTTTACTCAGGAAACTTTTTACGAAAGTGTCAACAAAGCTAAAGAACACATAAAAGCTGGGGACATTTTTCAAGTAGTAATCTCCCAAAGGTTATCAACTGAATTCACGGGGGATCCCTTCACTCTTTATCGCTCACTACGACAAATTAATCCTTCCCCATATATGGCCTATTTCCACTTCCCCGACTGGCAAATCATTGGTTCCAGCCCAGAAGTAATGGTGAAAGCTGAGCGGAATGATAACAATCAGATGCTTGCTACTGTTCGTCCAATTGCAGGTACTCGCCCCCGGGGCAAAACTCCCCAAGAAGATAATGCATTCGCGGAAAATTTACTAAAAGATCCCAAGGAAATAGCTGAACACGTTATGCTATTAGACTTGGGACGCAATGATTTAGGTAGAGTTTGTTCTAGCGGCACTGTCAAAGTAGATGAATTGATGGTTGTGGAACGTTACTCTCATGTTATGCATATCGTTAGTAACGTTATTGGTAAACTAGCACCACAGAAAACAGCATGGGAATTACTCAAAGCCTGTTTTCCCGCAGGTACAGTCAGTGGTGCACCAAAAATTAGGGCTATGGAAATTATTCATGAGTTAGAACCATGCCGTCGCGGTGTATATTCTGGTGTCTATGGATACTATGACTTTGAAGGTCAACTAAATAGTGCCATAGCAATTAGAACGATGGTTGTACGTAATAATACTGTGAGCGTACAAGCTGGCGCAGGACTAGTTGCAGATTCCGAACCAGAGAAGGAGTATGAAGAAACCCTAAATAAGGCTAGGGGTTTATTAGAAGCCATTCGCTGTTTGCATTAGTGTAATTTACCGGAAGAGAAGAGAATGCTGCTAAGAATATTCGGCGTTACTGAATCAGGGGATGATTTCACTAAATTTTCAACGATTTCTCAATGGTTTCAAACGCTAATTCATCCCGCACTTATGAAACGCCGAATATTCAAGTCATTGGAGCATCCACTGCTCAACTAGGCGATGTTAAGACACTATCAGACTGTAATTGCTGTTTTACCTCGGAGTATGCCAATTAGCTACTAGTTAACTCAGTCCAATAACGTTCATAAACTGCTTCAATCTCTCCTAAAGGAGTGATACGATCGCATTTATCTATGGTTGACTGGGGTGGGAATAAAATAGTGTTATTTTTTACTCGTTTGGGTAAAAGTTCAAATCCAGTTTGATTAGTCGTAGCCATGCCCAAGCGAACGCTCATTTTTGCCCCTACCTCTGGCTGCAACATAAAATTAATCCAAGCATAGGCTGCGTCAGTATTGGGGGAAGTTGTGGGAATGACAATAGTATCTGTCCAAAGGGAAGAACCACTCTTGGGTACCACATATTTCAGCTTGGGATTTTCCTTGGTAACTGCCACTGCATCTCCGGAATAACACATAGCTAGTAGTAAATCACCTGTTAAAATTTGGTTGCGCCAAGCATCCGTATGAAAAGACGCGATCGCGTCTTTTAGTTCCTTAAGTTTTTCATAAGCCTGTTTAACTGCATTTTCATCTTGGGAATTGTAATCATAACCTAGCATTTTTAATACTCCTCCCATCACTTCCCGAATATCGTTAAGCAGGGTCATCCGCTTATTTAAAATATCTTTATTCCGCCATAAATAATCCCAATCATCTGGTGGAGTTTTGAGAAGTTCTGAATTGTAAATAAAACCGGTAGTACCCCAAGAGAAGGGAATACTATACTCATTGTTCGGGTCATATTTAGGATTATTAAATTGTGAAAATAAATTATCTAAACCCCGAATACTTTGGTGGCTAATTTGTGTTAATAAACCTAGCCCAACCATTTTCTGAACCATATAGTCAGATGGATATAAAATGCTGTAACTACCCCCTCCTCCAGCTCTTAATTTAGCCAACATAAACTCGTTAGAATCATAAACATCCACCACAACTTTTATGCCAGTTTGGGTCGTAAAGGTATTAATGAGTTTTTTTTCGCTGTATTGACTCCAGGTATAAATATCCAAGCGATCACGTGAACCTTGTCTTGTAGCTGTTGTTTTTACATCAGCTAATTTCCAACCACAACTACTTAAGGTGAAGCTAGAAAATGCTGCTAATCCCTCTATAAATATTCTTCTATTTACCATTTAATTTAGGATTTTAATAAATATAGGAATTTATATCTATGAAATTATTTTAACTTTCATCCTGATTTGGTAAAGCCAAAGCATGAATTTCCGACCACCAAGCATAAATAGGAGTGTCTGCATCAGGTAAGCAACCCAAGGTATTTGGCTGTAAAACCGTTAACCTAGTACCATTTTGTACCTCTACCACATAATTAACATGGGTACCTAAATACATGATGTTAATTAAACGCCCAGTAAAACAGTTATGCTGAATACTAGGTTTGTAGAGAGAAAGTTGGATATTTTGAGGGCGAATACTCACTGCAACTTTTTTCCCTTGTTCTGTTGGGGTATTCTCTCGACGCTGAACCACCAAAGATGTGCCCTTATTAGTAATAATTCTTATGCTTTCCCTATCTACATTTACTATATGCCCTGGTAATAAATTAGTGTCACCAATAAAATTAGCCACAAATACAGAGTGGGGATGTTGGTAAATTATCCTAGGTGCGTCAATTTGTTCAATTTTGCCTTGATTCATTACCGCAACACGATCAGATAAAGATAATGCCTCTTCCTGATCGTGAGTTACCATAACAAAAGTTACGCCAGACTCCTTGTGTAAATTTGATAACTCCACCTGCATTTCTTTCCGCAGTTTTAAGTCTAAAGCTCCCAACGGTTCATCCAAAAGTAACACTGCGGGACTGTTCACTAAAGCTCGAGCTAAAGCCACCCGTTGCTGTTGTCCACCGGAAAGTTGATGGGGAAAACGCGAACGCAAACTATCCATCCTTACCAATCGTAAAGCTTCTTTAACCCTAGCAGTAACTTCCCCGGAACTGATTCGTTGCATTTTCAGTCCGAAGGCTATGTTATTCCACACATCTAAGTGATTAAATAAGGCATAGCTTTGAAATACAGTATTTACTGGTCTTCGATACGGGGGAACATTGGTCATAGTTTGACCTTGAATAATCACCTTACCCGCATCGGCATTTTCAAATCCTGCAATTAAGCGTAGGGTAGTAGTCTTACCACAACCAGAAGGTCCGAGAATACTGAAAAATTCCCCTGCTTGCACAGCTAAATCAATGCCATGTACCGCAGGTTCTTGGTGAAAGAATTTAAACACATTATGTAATTCAACATCAAGGGATTCACCAGTTACTTCCCTCCCCTGATTTTGGGTAATAATTTGATTCATAATCAAAAAGGAAAACCTTAATCACACTACGTTATCTGAACCAGGTCAATTATGTCAGAGACTCCAGAATTTTTCTTCTTCTCCAACTTCTGTCGTTAATCCGATTTCACTGAGATAATCAGAGAAATCAGGTTGTGAATTAAGGGGATGATTTCACTAAATTTTCAACGATTTCTCAATGGTTTCAAACCCTAATTCATCCCGCAGTTATGCAACACCTTAATTAATTCTAATTTATACAACATGCAGTTCCCCGCATATTTATACTGAAAAACCGGGTCGTCTTAGGACTGTATTGTATAGAAGCCATTTGGTATCTTTTTTTGAAATGCAAAGGCTTTAGGAAAGCCGTTTTAACCAACCAAGAGTATATCCCACTAATGCCATAAGGTGATAATATCGCTGTTGAGGCAGAAGGTGATAATATGCCTGTTGAGTAAGAGGGGTTATATCATCTGATGGCTGGACGTTTTGAAGGACTGAGTAATTTGGAGTGGTCTTTGTTTGAGGATATTTTTCCGAAACCGCCAGAGAAACGCGAAGGAGGAATGCCACATTCTTCATTTCGTTATCTACTCAATCTGTACTCAATACCTGACTATATATATTCATAACAGGGTGTCGTTGCTGTGACGTTCCAAAAGGAGAAATATGGGCATAAAAAAGCTCTGCACATCGATGGCTGAAACTTTGGCAGTTGGACGGGACGTTAGAGGCTTTACAAGCACGAATATTGGGAATTGGCCAAGAGAAAGGGTTAATCAACTGGAGTTATGGCGCGGTGGACGGATCTTTTTCCCCCTGGAAAGGGGGGTGGTGATGGTGTTGCTTACGGTGGAAAAGGAAAGGGTATTTTAATACACACTCTTACTGAAGGCTCAGGAATGCCTTTATCCAATCGCATCACACCTGCCCTGCCAATGGTAGTGAAAGAGATCAGGTGATACCACTTCTAGACAGTGTAAAGGTTAAGACCAATAAACGCGGTAGACCCCGTAAATTCCTTAAAGTGCTTGCTGCTGACAAAGCCTACGATTCTAAGGATAAGCGCGCTGCTTTACGTAGACATGGTATTCAGCCCCAATGGCCCAAGCGGGTTTGGAAGACAAAGAAGAACAAGGGCAGACCCATTAAAATTTCCGTCCCACCTTTTCAACAAGAACCTTGGTTCCCATGGTTTCAAACAAAATATCGTCGTCTTGTTTGTTGTCAGATGGGAAAGAATTTCAGCTTGTTTTGATGCTTTTTTGTCTCTTGCAACAATCCATATTTGGATTAACAAAAACATATTAGTGGGATAGTCCCTTGGAACTATGGGGATTCAAGAAACCGAAAAATCATGATAAATGACTGCAAAGACTATGAAACCCGCATGGGTATTGGATTTGTACGTTGGTAAATAGATCCGAAATAGGTTCTATATATATAATCCTAATTAAAAAGTTAAATTTTGTCTTATGGCGTTATTAGATTCTCTTTCTTTAGGTGGTAATAAAGATACACGTACCGTTGGTAAAAATTCTCAGTCTATATTTTTTATCATATTCACCTTAATAATTATGGGGGGTATTGTCTCTCGGTTCGCTTTCTTACAGCTAGTAGAAGGTGCAAATTATAGGAAAAGAGCCCAAGCAAATCGGGTGAGAACAATCCTGAAGCAACCAGAAAGAGGTAATATTTTTGATCAGAATGGCAAACTGCTGGCAACTACCCGTTACCCCCATTCTGTATATGTGTGGCCCATGGCACATACTAGACCAGCATGGTCTAAGGTTGGTCCCTTACTTTCCCAAATATTGAAAATTCCTCAAGAGGATATAGAAAAAACACTACAGGAAAAAGGTTATCAAGCAGGAACCTTAGTCAGAATTGCCCGCGATTTGAGTTTAGAGCAAGTAACTGTTTTAAAAGAGTATGAAAATGAACTAAAAGATGTGGAAATTCATACGGAAGCAGTACGTTCTTATCCCCATGGCAAAGATTTCGCCCATGTACTGGGATATACTAGGGAGCTGACCGCTGAACAGTTCGCGAAAAAGAAAAAAGACGGTTATCGTCTAGGAGATGTTATCGGTCAAAAAGGTATAGAAAAAACCTATGAAAAGATTTTAAGGGGAGAATGGGGTGGTCAACAAGTTGAAGTAGACCGCAGGGGTAGACCAATTCGGGTATTGGGAGAAAAACAAGCTAAATCAGGAAAAGATATAAAATTAACCTTGAATTTTGATGTGCAGAAGGCAGCAGAAAACGCTTTAACTGGTTACAATGGTGCGATTGTTGCCATGAATCCCAATGATGGATCTATTTTGGCAATGGTATCTCATCCAACCTTTGATCCCAATATTTTTTCTGAGCAAAGACCTTCACCAAAAGCATTGGCAAATATACTTGCAGGTAAAGATTATCCATTGGTAAATCGCGCTCTCAGTGCTTTTCCACCTGCTAGTACCTTTAAAATCGTCACGACTGCTGCGGCTTTAGAATCAGGAAAATATTCTACGAATACCATTTTGCAAACCTATCCTTCCCTAACTGTGGCTGGAGTTACCTTTGGGGAGTGGAATCGCGCCGGATTTGGACGAATTGGCTTTAATAAAGCAATGGCAATGAGTAGTGATACCTTTTTCTATCAAATTGCTCAAGGTATAGGGGGTCCAACTTTAATTGATTGGACTCGTAAATTTGGTTTTGGGAAAACTACGGGGATTGATTTAAGCGGGGAAGCAAAAGGTTTAGTTCCAGATGAATCTTGGAAGAGAAAAAGATGGAAAATGCCTTGGGCGGTCGGAGATTCGATTAATATGTCCATTGGACAAGGGGCATTATTAAGTACGCCCTTACAGGTGGCTGTAATGTTTGCTGTACTAGCGAATGGGGGATATAAGGTACAACCACACTTACTTGATAGCAACAGCGAAGCTAAAAGTTATCAGCAAGAGGTGAAGATGAAACCCACAACGCTGAAAAATTTACAGGATGGTCTACGTATGGTAATTACAGAAGGTACAGGTAGAGGAATTAACAAGCCTACGGTTCCACCTATGGCTGGTAAAAGTGGGACTGCGGAAGCATGGAAAGGTCGGATAAAACAAAATCATGCTTGGTTTGGTGCTTATGCTCCAGCCGATAAACCAGAAATTTTAGTTGTTGCTTTTGCTGAACATGCTGGTGGTGGTAGTAGTATTGCTGCTCCTATGGTTCTACAAATTATGGAAAAATATTTTCAGCAAAAGTACCCTGGGAAGTATAATAAACCTGAGACAGAGAAGGTAAAAAAGACAAATTAAAGGTAATATTAAGAATTGTTGTTATTTGACTATTGATCCCACATTCCCCACCCTAATTTTCTTAACGGTGACAAGATAGTTCCACAGTATATCTAGCAAGGATATGACCCAATAAAGTGGCAAAAAATAGGGGAAAATAAATTTCCAAAAACAAACAAGAATCTTCCCATAATCATATCTGAACTCTGTTCCAGAAACATTTGAGTGAACAGCAGTATCTAACCCTAGAGTTGTGGTTACTATTAATACAATCATGTCGACAGGTCAACCTCTCCACATTAGCCAGTTTATTTCCTCAACCAATAAAAGATGAAAGCCGAAGGAGAATTAGTTCCCACTGCTGAAGAGGCTGCTAAACAAAAACAGCAGCAGGTTGAGGAAGAGAGACAAAGAGCTGAACAGTTAGCAGAAAGGCTAAAAAGCTTGGGAATTGACCCCAATTAAATCTGAAATTATTGAGTTATTGTATCAGCGTTCGTAATCAGATTTACTTTAGGGGCGCAAGCCTTGCGCCCTTCTCTTCGATACAATTATTGTCAGAAATTACCTTAAAACAATCGCCCTTTAATCTCTTCTGCCAAATTATCCCAACTGACTTCAATCTGCTCCCGATTCTGCAAATCCTTCACAGAACATTTCTCTGCTGCTGCTTCTTCGGAGCCAATGATTACACAAAATCTAATACCCTGTTTATCAGCAAGTTGCAATTGTTTTCCCAAGTTCCGCTTGTCAAAGCTAGTCACCACATTTAATCCAGTTTGACGTAACTTTTGTGACAGGATCAGGTATAGAGCCATTAAATCCTCTTCCATATTTACCACCATTACCTGTGCTGGTGTAGAAGGTAAAACTTGCAAAATTCCGGCTTTGAGTAAGCGACTCATTAACCGGGTTAAGCCGATGGAAATACCTACCCCCGGCATTTTTTCCCCTAAAAATGTTCCTACTAATTCCTCATACCTACCCCCAGAACAAATACTACCTAAAGCTTCATGGCCTAGGAGGGTGGTTTCGTAAACTGTACCCGTATAATAATCCAATCCCCTGGCAATTGATAAATCTACAGTGAAGCGATTTTCAGCAACTCCTAAATTTCGCACCCCAGCAATTACCGTTTCTAATTCCGTCACTCCCAAACTAAATTGTTCTGCATTGGGGAGGTTTTGGCTGCAGTGTTTGAGTTTATCTAAAATATTGTCAACATCACCATCAATTTGAATAAAATCGATGATTTTTTGAGTCTGTTCTGGGGATACTCCTTCTTGCTCCAACTTATGTTTAACTTTTGGTTCCCCTACTTTTTCCAAGGTATCAATTATGGTAATACAGGTTTTAATCTTATCTGGAGCAATACCCACAGATTGAAAAAAGCCCGTCAAAATTTTGCGGTTGTTGATGCGAATCAGGAAGTCACCAATATTAATTGCCTCAAAGATCTCCGAAATAATCGCCGGAATTTGGGCATCATAAAGTAAGCTCAATTCTCGTCGTGCTACCACATCAATATCGCACTGACGGAACTGACGAAACCGCCCATCTTTCGCCCTTTCTCCTCGAAAAACCATATCCACTTGATAACGGGCAAAAGGAAAGGTTAAATCATTCAAATGGCGGGCAATATAAGCCGCTAGGGGAACAGTTTGATCAAATTTTAACCCCCGCAACTCAGAACCACCTTCACCTGCTTTATCCTTCTCTGCTTGGCGATTTGGTGGCAAAATGGGGTCAATTCCGTAAACAATATTATCCCCTTGATTCCCTTTTGCTTGCAGAACCTCCAGCCTTTCCACTGCGGGAGTTTCAATCGGTGTAAATCCGTAGCTTTCAAATACCTTACGGATGATATCAAGTAAATAGGATTCCAGGCGTTTTTCGCTGGGAAGAAATTCAGGAAAACCACTAGGGGTAGAAAAATTTATTTTTTCGCCTTTTGCCATATGGAGAACAGTTGCTAGTTATTATTTTTAATTGTGACAACCCCCCATAATTCCCAGCATTATGAGGAAATTGCTTTTACTATTTTAAAGTCACTTTATCGCATCCGTTCTTCTTCAATCACGGTGCGCTGAAAAAGTTTACCATTGTTAAACCAGTGCCAGGTACGGGAACGGTAGTTGTTGTCGGGACTCAGATAAATCATCTCGACGACGTAAATTTCTGGCTTATCTTTATACGTAAACTTTAAAACTACCGTGGAGTCATCTATTTACCAGGCTTCACCATTAATCCTTTCAGTATAAAATAGTAGCTTTATATCCTAGTATATTCCCTGTAATTCGTATTCTTGTATCTTCCCATTAGCACATTTGTAACGATTAATTTGGTAGTAGGGATAAGAACCATCTTCAGGAAAGTGGCAGGTTAGATGTTATTCATGCTTATCAATGATTTTAGTCTCGGCATCGACAACTGTATAAGTACCAACCCAATCACCCTAATGACGGCTAAAAACAGGCATTGCAGTTTTAATTGTAGACATTACACTCTCCTGTATATATTTTAGATTAGGTAAATATTAAAACAGGATGAACTTAACGATCCCTTTTTATAAAAAACCGAAAAATAAATTATTATCCCACATAGCAAATTACATTTGTAAGTTCTCCTCATCTCCTAACCAGGGATTTTGGCATTACTAAATCGGTGTTTTAGGACGCACTTTCCCCAGTACTTCCAGCAATCCCAGCAAACTGATTATAGAAGTGTATTCAGGTATTGGTTTTGCAACGCTTTCCACATTTACATTTTGATCCAAAGAATCACCTGTATTGAAGACAGAATCAAGTGCATTGTTATCGTTGAGTATGGTTCCTCGTAAAAACAGCGCACTCCAACGGGCAATAGTTTCAATTGCCACATCTTGTTCTAAATTTGGTCTAACAGGTTCACGGATGAGATTATCTTCGTTGGTAATTCAATAGTGATTAGCACCTAGAATACTGATGAAAGCCTTTGGAGGATCTTGAATCCCACCATATGTTACTTGAGCATTAGACGGTGTGGCAATAATATATTGAATTCGCTGCACTAAAGCAAGAGAGATATCATCATTCTTAATAGCAGGTATTATTCCACCACCTTGCCCAATCAAGAAGTTAGTGTCATAAAATGCTCCCCCTTTTAATTCCTGGGGTCGATTAAAACTATCAGTATACTAAGAACGGTTAAAAGCTGAGCGTTTGTATAGCGGTAATAACAAGTATTATAAATTAAGAAACAAGATTACTTGAAAACCCAGCTAAAGTGTGATGTTAAAAATAGATTTTACGCAAGAATACATTGATAAACTTCATTATGAATGATATCATTATCCTCATCCATTAGTACAGAAAAAAATTGAAGTTCTGTATCTAAAAAATCAGGGTATAAAACATCAAAATATTTGTAGTTTGTGTAAAATATCAAAAACAAGATTAATTAATAGTTTACATGAAACAATATCAATCAGGAGGAGTATAACAAAAAAAAATACACCACAAAGGACAGGCAAGTGAATTAAATAAGTATAGTGATATTTTGAAAGAATCTTTTGAGAAACATCCAGCTACAAGTATTGCAAAAGCGAGTGATGACATTGAGAAAATAACTGGTATTAAGCGCAGTCCAACTCAGGTAAGAGAATTTCTGCTCAGAACAGGTTTGCGTTGCTTAAAAGTGGGATATGTGCCGGGAAAGTCAGTAGACCCAGAAAAGATTGAAGAGGTAGAAAAATATAGACAATAAAAGCTATAAGCATTACTGGAATAAGCTATTAGCGGAAATAAAGTAGTTTTTTTGTTGACGCAGCCCACTTTGTACATCCAGCATACTGAGGATTTTTATGGTGTTTTACAAGAACATTTATCTGTTCCCCTTCCGGTGGAAAACGATTTAATGTTTTAGGAGCAGTTAATGCAGTTACTAAGGAAATAATTCCAATTACAAATGAAACTTATATTAATTCAGAAAGTCTGTGCCAGTTGTTATTTAACTTAGCTCATCTGGGGCTAAATAAACCAATTGTTATTGTACTAGATAATGCCAGACATCAGAAGTATTAATGAGTATATAACTATGCAATAACAGTAGGTATAAAACTATGTTATTTAGCTTGCTATTTTCCACAATTAAATTTTGTTTCAAGATTTTGTAAAGTTATTATAAATGAATGTTTCTACTCTAATGACTATGCTAATTTTGCAGATTTTAAGGGAGCAATATCTAACTGCATTGCTACCGCTAATACTGATAACCAGAAGAAGTTAAATAGCTCTAGGAATTACAGTAGAGTAACTGAACTTTCAAAACGAGGGGCAGGAATAAATGTAGCAGCAATCATACTGCGTTCCACCCCTAGACTTATCATCAAGGCTTCAACTATAGCTACGGATGATTGCTTCTTTGAAAGAAGATTCACCATTTTATACCCCTGTCCCTGAGCAATTAATTATTTATAAACTGTTTTATTCTTAGCATTAAAAAATCACAACTCCTAAGTAATTTATCCTAAGAATGGGGTTGTATTCACATATTTCTCACATAAACAATAGTGTTTACAATCAGGTTTATCAAATATTTAAATTTGCATATTCTATTACCATAAGCCAAGTGCAAGGTGATGACTTATGAACCCTCGTGTAACATATGGCGTTAGGCTCATCGCCGTCTTACCTATTTTCCTAAACTCTCTATTCTGGGTCTATTTCTTTGGCAATACGGACAAAGAAGATCTGGTCTTCGTCACATTGCCTTGATAATATTATTTTTAAGATTCCAGCTTTTAGTAGTTCTACAAAACTCAATATATGCCAGAAGTCAGACAAATAATTCAAGATTATGTATCAGCTTGGAATAGTTCAGATTCAGAAGAGAGAGTTGTCTTAATGACAAAAGTTTTAGCTAATAACTCCCTGTATTTTGATTCCCATTTGCCAGAACCAATTCTAAATAGGGAGTCACATTGTCAATTTATCGATCGCTTCCGGAATAAATTCCCTAATATCACCTTAAGTTTAACTTCTGCTCCTGATAGTCATCATGGTCATTTTCGATTCAATTGGCAAATGCTTCAATCTAATGGGGATGTTTTTGTTAAAGGATGTTTTTTTGGCGAAATTGACGACAAGTATAAAATAACTAAATTAGTTGGTTTTGTATAAGTAATACAGGACTAAAGCTCTTCCCCGTTTGATGCTGTAAAAAATAATGCCAACAAAAATGTTTTGGGTGGCACTCTTTTAGTAAGACGGGGAGTGGAACTTAGACAGGTATTGGAAGAGGTGGAGGGTTAGTAGAAGAAGGAGCTTTGAGAACTTGCTTGCTCAAAGGAATAGCACTAGAGTATAAAGCCAGGTGATTGGGTTTATGTTCTTGTTGTAGATGAAACTGCCAATACTCATGCCAATCGCCACTGATCTATAAAGAACCCAGGGGTAAAACAGCCTCAGCACCCCTTATGGTCCATCTAGCCCCAGTGATATCCATCCTGTCTGTCTTTAATCAGGTGGCGACAAGCACTCTCAATCACCCCCGTGGCCATGGGTAATCCAGCTTTTAAGTAATCGTCATATTTGAGGTATTTGGCATTGTTAAGTAAATATCTAGCACAGGTATCCACGGGTTTACCTTCTTGGGGGGTGAGTTTGGGTAAAGTCGCACTGGGGCGCATACCTGGGGCAACTGAACTTGATTTACCTTCAAGGATAAGCTGTAAACGTTTGCTCTTCCAAGCTTCTGCCTGTGTTGAAGTCTGAGAATAAAAGACAAATGCAGGTTTCCACAAATACTCAATCACATGGATAATATCCCTGTCTTAGTCCATGAGAGAGAATATTGCTGTGCTGGTAGATTAAACTCCCCATCCAAAGGAAATAGGGTATTTATCTTTCTTCCTCCATAACCAATTCTATTGGCGATTACTGTGCCAAATAATGTGGTCAATTTCCGCGACAATTTTTTCTTGTGTGTTCTGTTTACTCAGTCTGTGCCTGCACACTCTCCCTCTATTTCATCTTGACTGCGTTTATCAAAATATCTTTATTTGTAACAACCGTGTCAATAGTTCCTATCGATTCTCAAGTAACTTAGTCTCTATCTGGGAGTGTTCTAACCCACAAATGCTGTCTGAGTCTAACCAAATAACTATCTGTTCAAATAGTTCTCGTGCTTGCGACCAAAACATACCTTGATTTGATGTAGATGCTTGCATAGGGTGTGGAACTATTCCTGTTTTTTCACTTTTTACAAGCCAATTCGATCAAGTACATTTTTGGCTGTCAATACTACTCTCGTTGACTTGTCATTTATTATTCTTATATCATAATCCGTACTACCAAAAGAGTCGCACCCAAATGTTTTCTGGTGAGGCTTTAACCTCTTCCTACGAATCATTAAGATTGGTAAATTAATGCTTGGGATTTTCTGTATTTGCAAGTCCCAAAAACCTATAAAGCAGAAGCCATTGAATATTATGTTGAAAACAACAGCTGATGCTGTGATTAAATCCATGTATTAAGCTATTAATCGTCGCAATATCACAGCAGCAATAGAATTTATCGATGATAACTGCCTTTACCAGGACTTGAATTTTCCCCAGTCTTTCCAAGGCAAAGAAGGTCTTCAGCAGTTGTTGGAAGAATCCTGTAAAAGGATACCCGATGACTTACTGTTTGTCATTGACAATATTAGCACTGGAGAGAACTTAGCAGTTGGGGTATTGTGGCATGTGGAACTAGACGGTATTCCTTTTCCTAATGGACGGGGTGTGAGCTTCTATCGTTTATCTGCAACATCTCTGGCAAATTCTAATTTGCCAGAGATGTTGTTGAACCTCCCATCAAACCAGGGAAAAAGGCTTTCTTTATTATCCGCTCAGTAACTCCGTTGGTACGGCTATTTTTGCGCTCACCCACAGAACATTCAGCATTTGCGAACCGTTGGCTTTACCTATTTTTATGGGTACTTGCAGTAATTTAGCTGTATGCTCTCATACTTTCACCACCGGGACAAATTATTCCAGGGGAAGCTGTTTGGGCTATTCGTCCGGAAATCTTGCAGGAGGTTATTAACGAGTCCCTGAATTTCTTCTTAGTTCTCCCTATTTTAAACTTGCTGGGAATCACATACATGGAAGAACCGATAGTCCATCCCACATCAGAAGCATTATTTAATTTTGCAGAAGCTTGGATTTTTATGTTTCTTCCCTTACTATTAGCAGAACCTAGGAAACTTAATCTTCCGAGAATAGGGATTTGGGGTATGGCGATGTTCCTCACCAATGTGTTTCTCATTCCTTATATGGGGTTACGCTTAAATACACCTTTACCAGAGGAGAAAGACAATAAGAAAGACTCCCTGGCACGTATATTTGGCTGGATAGGTATTATCGTAGGAAGTGTAGCCATTTTCTGGGGTTTTGTGGGTAGACCAGAATTTGCAGATTTCGCTTCCAGAGGGCATTATCTGATCTCGCAAATTACCACAAACCGAGTAGCGATCGCTTTTTGTGTGGATTTAATTTTCTTTTATATCTTTCAGCTTGTCTTGTTGGGGACTGTAATTTCTCAGGGTAGCAAAACTCGCTGGTTGCGATTTGTTCCTTTTTGGGGACTGGGAGTTTCTTTAATAAAGAATGGTGAATGGTAGATAGTTAACCCGCTACCAGTTAAGAATTATGCTGAATGTAAATTAAATAAGTTGGGACTAGAAAGTAAATAATGAATACCAAGACAGCATTGTCGGTTCAAAACCTGGTTTTTTATGCTGACTTTTCAGCAGGTAATTCTAACTGCTTTACATCAGAAGATTTTGTGGACTTAGCTCCAACTTTTACTACAACTTTGACGTTAACACCGTCACCTTCTGCGACTTTTACCTTGACTTTAACAACGACTGTTTCTTTAACTTTAACTAGAACAATTTCTTTAACCACAAATTTGCAGAGATAGTCAACAGTTTGCGTTCGCAATTAGACTCACAGAAAAACAAAAATTTCCTCAACCTTGTGAGTTATTTGGCGGTAATGAAAAAATTTAAGATCTAAAATTTATCAAGATTTACGCAGCAGATTGCATCTAATTCACTTACACTGAGTCAATTATCTTACTACCCACATCCCGCAGGTGCGATCGCAAAATGTTGTCTTTTTTAAGTATGAGTTTTTCAGAATCACAAATAAAAGTACAAGATATCGATCACTTAGGCATATTAGCAAGGATTATTGATGAAATCAGTTTGGTTGAACAAATCAAGCAACTGCTTAGGTTATTTTTGAAAAATAAATTACCAGTTAAAGCGATTGAATCAAGATATCCCATTTGGGCAACAGTGAATTTCGCTGTAATCTAGACTCGACTTGTTTCATAGCTTTCTTTGTTAGAGAAATCCCTTTTTGGTAAACAGTTTTACTTAAACTCAAGATAGGATATAAGCCTTTCCAAGTCATACTCGAAGCCCAGGAAACCATGACTTCAACATCAACAAGCTTGCCCCCCCCCCCATTCCAATGCTGGTCAAGAATACCCCAACAACCCTGTATGGGATTGTATTTACTATGGTAAGGAGCATAGTAAAGCAATTGAATTGGTATATTTAGGAGATCAACAAACTCAACCATCCTTTTTTTTATTGAGTTCTTACTCCACTACTTTCCGGACCATTATCAACTTTAATTTGTATCAGTTCGGTATCCTGGTTTTGTTCTGGTGTCATTGTCTTCCACCATTGAATTAGAGTATCAACAATAAAATCCCTGGTTTTATAAGAAGAACTACCAAAGTTAATATAAATTGCCCACTATCTTCATCAAGAATCCCACAGGGAGTATATTTTTCTGTGGATCCCATATCATGATCCTCTGCTTGATTGTCTCCTCTGGTTTTTCCACCACGAGAATAACCCCCGATATTAACGGTAA
>CBZS010000746.1 GCA_000613065.1 Richelia intracellularis
GAATCAGATTCTGCAATTTGTCCCAGGGATAATGCCACAACAGAAGAGGTTGTTTCTCCTGGCAACGCTTTGCTGTGCTAAAGGCTGATTGTAATCCCACACAGATTATCCCTGTTGTTTTTTCCCCTAACCCTAACTCTATATTTTCTCTACCCCAACCGAATACTGTTTGTGCTAACCTTGCTCTACCTTGGCAATATTTCAACGTCATCTCACCTTGAAAGCCCCGACGTTCTACTCCATTCATTTTCGATGCTGCCAACCGCAAGTCTTCTATTTATTTATGATCTTGTTAATGATTTGGGTTGCTCTGGAGGGTCTAGCATACTCCAAAATACTTGCCCCTGTTTTTTTACTCATCAACATTACATCTTACTTTCATTGGTAAATTCTTTCTTCTAAATCACCTAAGGTGCTTTTCCCCGCAAAAGTAGTAAATTCTTGTTCTGAGTTAATAACCTTTCCTACCGCAAGTGCGAATATTGGATCGTGACGTAGAATTTCATGGTCATTTATGTCTTCATACTCCATGATTAAGCCATATATATATCCTTTGTGCAATTAAGTTATGAACTGGATATAAAACTTTATTGGGGTCTCGGTAATCTTTGAAACATCTTGCAAATCGTGAAGTTATTTCTCTTTTTTTGTCTAGTTCCGCAATTAATGTTAACCCTGCATCCCATGTTACAGGCTCTCCCTTTAAATTGACTACAACTGGACATGACTTTACCTGTCCAAATACAAACTGTTCCGGTATAGAATGATTTTTATTTGGGGTCATCCTTTTAACTGCTGAGATTCTTTTGCAATATACATACATTTTGGCAGTTTTAGACCCCTCTTTTTTCAATCTTGGTCAGAAATCAGGGTTAAGTGCTATTATTCTGGAATAATAACTCCTCCTAAATTTTTGAATTTGGAATTGCTATAGTGCGAGTAACTTTTAGATAAGGTTATTAAAAGTTGTAATACCCTGCAGAGGTAGTCTTTAAATATCCCATAAAATGAAGCAACCCTAGTAATTGCAATATAATCAGCAACCTAAAACGTCACCACACTGCGAATTGAATCACCCTTATGCATCAAATCAAAAGCATCATTAATCTGCTCAATGGGCATGACATGGGTAATTAAATCATCAATATTAATCTTCCCTTCCATATACCAGTCCACAATTTTCGGTACATCTGTGCGTCCCCTTGCTCCACCAAAGGCAGAACCTTTCCACACTCTCCCCGTTACCAATTGAAACGGACGGGTGCTAATTTCTTGCTCAGCACCAGCCACACCAATAATTACACTCACACCCCAACCTTTATGACAACACTCCAAGGCTTGTCGCATCACATTCACATTACCAATACATTCAAAGCTGTAGTCAGCACCACCCTTAGTTAAGTCCACCAAATAGGGAACCAAATCCCCTTCCACTTCATTGGGATTAACAAAGTGAGTCATGCCAAACTTTTCTGCCAACGCCCGTTTTTTGGGGTTAATATCCACCCCCA
>CBZS010000747.1 GCA_000613065.1 Richelia intracellularis
GGCAGTTTCATCTACAACAAGAACATAAACGCAATGACCTGGCTGTGTACTCTAGTAGTATTTCTTTGCTCAAGCAAGTTCTCAAAGCTCTTTGTTCTAATACCCCTCCAGCTCTTCCAATACCTGTCTAAGTTCCACTCCCCGTTTTACTAAAACAGTCGCACCCAATTTATTTATTAACCTTTGTTTCTTTGAAACAGATTTCCAACCTTAGTGACCAGCGGTGCTGGATTCTACAGTTTTTTGGTGCTCCCTGTCGTAAATCTTATCTTCTTTGCTAACTAAGCGACAGAATGTGGGCTTTATAGGCAATACTCAACATTAAAACGTTGTGCATTTGATTGCCAAATTCCCACTGTGTTTTATCTAGTATCACTACCCAATCTTTCTCTACTCCTATCCAAGTAGTAATGCTACGTGCAAATTCGACATAATCAATACGAAACTCCCACAAAAATCTTTGTAACCGCTTGTAATTTGATCCCACAAGTATGTTTCCCACGAAGGGTGTTGACACTTGATATAAATTAACACTGCGTACTCTTATCACTGCTACTAAAAATTGTGTCAAAAGTGTTAATCATGCACTATGCCACTGAAAGTGCTTTCCTAGAATTAGGGGTAATCTATTAAACTCGGACATAGGGTTTCGTTTTGATTTTTATACCAATTTAATATGAAACCCTTTTGCTGGCTTATTTACACCTTTTTTGTACTGTCGCGACGTGCCTGCACACTCTCCCTCTATTTTATCTTGACTGCGTTGATCAAAATATCTTTGTTTGTAACAACCGTCTCAATAGTTCGTATCCATTCTCAAGTAAATTACTCTCTATCTGGGAGTGTTCTAACCCACAAATGCTCTCTGAGTCTAACCAACTAACTATCTCTTCAAATAGTTGTCGTGCTTGTGACCAAAACATACCTTGATTTGATGTATATCCTTGCATAGGGTGTGGAACTGTTCCTGTTTTTTCACTTTTTACAAGCCAATTCCATCAAGTACATTTTTGGCTGTCAATACTACTCTGGTTGACTGGTCATTTATTATTCTTATATCATACTCTGTACTCTCAAAAGAGTCGCACTTAAATTAATAGAAGTTTTGAGCAATTCTAAAGCCCGCATGCTGATAAAAATTGCGACGAAACCAATTCCGACAAGAGGAAGAAGCATAGCTTCCTGTACTAGCCCAAGCACCACCACGCATAATTTTATGCTGAGTATCAAAGAAAGGAGCAGAGTAATCTTCATAAAGTGGATGAGGTTTGAACCCCGGTAGGGGTCTAAAATCATCACTCAGCCACTCCCACACATTACCCCGTAAATCATAGAGCCCAGATGTATTTTCAGCATTTTTGAACATACCGACTGGAGTTGGAGAACCAAATTTACAATTAAGATTGAAATTCTGATCTTCCGCACAGTTAACAGTCGCTATATTCCACTCTGCTTCACTCATTAAGCGAATTCCTTTACCCTTCCAGCTACAGTAAGCCATGGCTTCATAATGGTTCACTTCTACGGGCCAGTGGAGGGGTAAGTCAGTCTCATCAAACATGGCTCGATATTTGTAGCTACCATTCCTGGGTATCCAAAATTTGGGGTGTTTGATGTTGTATTTTTTCTTCCAATCCCAGGATTCTTGATCCCATAACTCCCCATTTTCGTAGCCGTTATCCTCTACAAACTTGAGGAATTCACCATTGGTAATCAGATACTGACTCGCTAAAAAGGATTTCACTTCCACTTGGAGAGTTCCGTATTCGCTATCCCAACCGTAAGTAGAAGCATTTTCTGGTTTACCAAGTATAGCTACCCCGCCTGTAACCTGAATCATTTCGTTCTCGGGAACTTTGCCATCAAAACTTGCATATTGCCAACATTTCGGACGTTCCAGCTTTTCTACAGGAAGTTGTCGGATGAGCATGGAAGAAGTTTCAAAATGAATCCGATTGTGTTCCATCCCCATCAGTAATGACCAAAGAGCATGATTTTGATGGATGGGGGGATTCAGTGGTGTATTTTGAATAACATCTACAATTTCTGCTTTGGCTTTATCTCTATATTGCCAAACATCCTCCACTTGGGGCCAGATGACATCTTCCATAGCTGCATCAAGTTCATCAGGGGTTTTAGGATCTACCCCAATTTCAAACAGTATTTCGTATGCAGGATTAATGCGCTGATTTAATAAACCAACCTGAATCAATTTATTGATGTAGAAAACAGCCGAGTGGCCTAAGTAGAAAATTAGAGAGTTTCTTAAAGGATCAGGGTTTATATATAATGTCTCTTCTCCCAACAGAGTTTTCATGAGAATTTCTTCCAATTGCCATGAATTATCAAAGTAGTTGAACAATGTTTCGCGATCGCAATTGTCAAGTTCGGGAGACTGGCTTGATTTAAGCAAATCCATTGTTATTTCTTATTATAGAAGAAAGCAATTTCCTTATGTTTGAGTGGTGCAAAGGCAGGGTCTACAAGTTTTTAGCCCAATTCGGCTAGGGGAATGTATTTACCTCCAATTCTAACAATACGCGAACGCATGGTCTTGGAAAGGCGACTACGCTGTCTATTGGCTTCTAATCCCATTACTTGGTTCTATAGTTCCAGTTTGAGGGTGGGAATAGGTGAAGAATCAAAATCTATCCCAGATGCGATCACAGCATCAATAACATCAGCACCTATGGTTGTAGTATTTATTTCGTTAGTATCAGCATTCATGGCAGTTTGGAGAATTTTTGTCTATGCAAATTTATTTTTAATTTTACCAGCCTGGGTGTACTTCTAATTTTCTTTATCCCTTAGCATAATACATTAAATAATGTCCAAGTCGGGACTTTAACCTCACCCTCGCTTTTTACTGTGTAAAAATCTTTCTTTTTCCTTAAATAAGCAAAGGAATGTCTGGTCGCACAGGGCAAGATCTTGTACTTGATTTAATATTGATTAGTGAATATTATTCATAATTTATGGCGAATGATAAATCGAGAAAGCTAACTGTCAAACTTTTCTGAAGCAGTTGACTTAGGGATAATCCAATACTGATTAGGATCTACCCATTCAACTGATTAAGATCTACCAATTGAAAGGATGAACCTTTAGTTTTGACCCTGGGCATATTCCAAATATCTGATGGTGGTGTGCCAAAATAATGTCGATATATTTCTAGAGTTTGGCAGTACTGCTGATGATATTTAACCAAGATTTCTCACAAGTGAGAAAAAAATACTTGGATGAGCTAAATTTAGGATAAATTAATTGGCACATTGTCAAATTCCTTGCAGATGAAAAGGACTACGGACGTTCCTGAATCAGGGGGTGATTTTACTAAATTTTTAACGATTTTTCAATGGTTTCAAACGCTAATTCATCCGGCACTTATGGAACGCTGGACTACGAACTCAAAACGGAGTATACAAAAGAGATATAAAATACATTCAAATTTCAATATACTTAAATCAGAACAAAATAATGATAAAAATTAACACACCAACTTGTTGGGTTAAATCAAGTCAATTAATCCAGCAGGACACTTATTTCAAATCAGAGAGCGCTATTACTTATTAATCCAATTTGCAATTCTTCTAACCCCCATGCTGCCGGGTCTAAGTTGGATGCACGAAGTTTCGCAGCAAGTAAATGTTTACCACAAATAATATAAAGGGGAGCATAACAATATCCTTTGAAATACGGATTAAAGAATGTTTCTTCTTGATGACCATGAACTAAGTCATCCGTCACATCTAAATCTATTATTATCCGTCGCGGTGGCTAATGATAAGATTCTAAAAATAGCTCAACTAAAAGTGTTTCTATCGCTTTAGCATCATAGTCAATACGATGATACCGACTATTTTCTCTTGAAGATACGTCTTCTGGATAATGTTCGAGACGATTTAAGGTGATTTTCTCCGCCAAAGTCATTAATTCTTGTTCTAAGTTAATAATCTTTCCTACCGCGAATGCGAATATTGGATAGTGACTTAGAATTTCATGGTCATTTATGTCTTCATACCCCATGACTAAGCCATATGTATATCATTTGTGGAATTAAGTTATGAATTGGATATAAAACTTTATTTGGATCTCGGTAATATTTGAAAGATCTTGCAACTCGTGATGTTATTTCTCTTTTTCTGTCTAGTTCCGCAATGAATCTTAACTAACCCTGCATCCGATGTTACAGGCTCTCCCTTAAAATGGAATACAACTGGACATGACTTTACCTGTCCAAATACAAACTCTTCCGGTATAGAATGATTTTTATTTGGGATCATCCTTTAAACTGCTGAGATTCTTTTGTAATATACATACATTTTTGCAGTTTTATACCCCTCTTTTTTCAATCTTGGTCAAAAATCCGGTATACTCAGCAAAAGATGGAAAAGTACTTTATGCTTGGTTTATGGAACAGGCACATACCGAATAGGAAACCTATCAATATCTATATCTATTAGGTTATTTTTGAAAAAGAAATTACCAGCTAAAGCGGTTGAATCAAGATATAGCATTTGGGCAACAGTGGATTTAGCTGTAATCTAGACTTTACTTGTTTTATAGCTTTCTTTCTTAGAGAAATCCCTTTTTGGTAAACAGTTTTACTTAAAGTTAAGATTAGGATATAAGCCTTTCCAAGTCATACTCGAAGCCCAGGAAAGCATGAATTCAACATAAACAAGCTTCGCCCCCCCCATTGCAATGCTGGTCAAGAAGACCCCAACAACCCTCTATGAGATTATATTTACTATGGTAGGGAGGATAGTAAAACAATTTAATTGGTATATTTAGGAGATCAACGAACTCAACGAACTCAACTATCCTTTTTTTTTATTGAGTTCTTACTCCACTACTTTCCGGACCATTATCAACTTCAATTTGTATCAGTTCGGTATCCTGCTTTTGTTATGGTGTTATTGTCTTCCAGCATTGAATTAGAGTATCAACAATAAAATCCCTGGTTTTATAAGAAGAACTACCAAAGTTAATATAGAATAATTGCCCACTATCTTCATCAAGAATCCCACAGGGAGTATATTTTTCTGTGCATCCCATATGATGCTCCTCAGCTTGATTGTCTCCTCTGGTTTTTCCACCATGAGAATAACCCCCGATATTAACGGTAGCTTTGCAATCCATGCTTAGTCGTTTGACTTTGAGGCTTGTTTGTTGATTGCAGCTCAAATTATTTGATGTTATTAAAAATATCATCCGTTTGTGCAATTTTTTTTGAGGTTTGGCTTTTACTACTTTACGAAGACAATAGCCCATTCGATTCAATACTTGTGCCATTGTACTGGCGCAAGGCAATTGCTCCTGGCTAAATCCCTGTTCTTTGAGTTTTTCTAGTGCCAATGTTGCTGTTAACCGGGTATAGGCTAAGGAAGTTTTAAATGTTGGGTCTTCTTGAGAATCAGATTCTGCAATTTGTCCCAGGGATAATGCCTTGGCAGAAGAGGTTGTTTATCCTGCCAACGCTTTGCTGTGCTAAAGGCTGATTGTAATCCCACACAGATTATCCCTGTTGTTTTTTCCCCTAACCCTAACTCTATATTTTCTCTACCCC
>CBZS010000748.1 GCA_000613065.1 Richelia intracellularis
ACTACACAGATAAAGTATTGGAACTCTTCTATAATCATCAAAATCAGGGAGTATTGGAAGATAAGGGCGAACCAGGAATACAAATTGCCACCGGAGAGGTGGGTAGCATTGCTTGTGGTGATGCTCTGAGACTGCATCTAAAGGTTGATGTGGATGCTGATAAGATTGTTGATGCTCGGTTTCAGACCTCTGGCTGCACCAGCGCGATCGCTTCATCAGAGGCTTTGGTGGAGATCGTTAAGGGCAAGACTTTAGATGAAGCACTCAATGTCAATAACAAAGACATTGCTGATTATCTTGGCGGGCTACCAGAAGCCAAAATTCATTGCTCTGTTATGGGACAAGAAGCCCTAGAAGCTGCTATATTTAATTACAGGGGTATTAAACCAGAAACCCACGAGGATGATGACGAAGGCGCTTTAATCTGTATTTGTTTCGGCATCAGTGATAATAAAATTCGTCGGGTTGTTCGGGAAAATAACCTCACTACCGCAGAGCAGGTAACAAATTATATCAAAGCTGGTGGCGGATGCGGTTCCTGTTTGGCAAACATT
>CBZS010000749.1 GCA_000613065.1 Richelia intracellularis
ATTTAGCCAATGTGAAAGCTATTTCACCTAGAGATTTACAAGCTCAAACTGCGGTAGTTGCTCGTATTCAGGCTCAATTAGCTGGAGAGATGCAGGCTCAACAAGCTGGTATTAAGCGTTTAGCATCACAATTAAGTGCAGAAAGGGTAGCCCAATTAGCCTTAGTAAGACGTTTAGAAGCAGAATTACAAGGACAAAAAAATACATTTGCAGCAACGATCCCTAAACTTCGTGCAGAACAACGTAATGCTCGCATGGATTTGCGACGGTATCAGATGTTGTATAGATCGGGGGCTATTTCTCAACAAGAACGCGATCGCAGACGATTAAATGTAGAACAAGCTACTCAACAATTACGAGAAGCTCAAGCTAATCGTAATCAAGCTTTAGCCACCTTAAGACAACAGATAAAAGAGGCTCAAGCTAATCGATCCAAGATTATTGCTACCTTAAAGCAACAAATTAACGAAGCTCAAGCTAGTCGCAATCAAACTAGAATGACTTTGAATCGGCAAATTCAGGAACAAAGGGCAAGATTTAATAGAATTCGGGATACTAGCCCTAGTACTATCAAAATTGCCCAAGCCCAATTAAATAATGCGATCGCTAATAATAAAAAAGCCGAAGCTGAATTGCGTTTAAGTTACGTGACAGCACCCATAGCTGGAGAAATCCTCAAAATTCATACTAAGGCTGGGGAAACCATGGGACCAAATGGAATTGCTGAAATTGGACGTACAGATCAAATGATTGTGGTTGCTGAAATTCCAGAAGATAGCATTAGTAAAGTACGGTTAGGTCAACCAGCCACAGTTACCAGCGAGAATGGTGCTTTTAGCGGAGAATTACAAGGCACTGTGATTGAAATTGGTCGCAAAATTGGCAAGAAAAATGTTCTCAACAACGATCCAGCAGCAGATGTAGATGCCAGAGTTGTAGAAGTTAAAATTTCCTTACCTCCCCGGGATAGCGATCGTGTTGCTGGTTTGACTGATGCCAAAGTTTTAGTCCAGATTTTTATCTAATTATTAGGGGAAAAATCTAAGTACTCTACATTCATATTTTATATACATCGTCAGTTCTGTTCCAAGTTGACTAGTAATTATTAACCCATAGTAAATTTCACAAATGTTTGGCAAAAAAATTCCCTTGGCATGGCTACAAATCAAGCGTGAAAGGACTCGACTAGCAGTAGCTTTAGCGGGGATTGCTTTTGCTGATATTTTAATGTTTATGCAGTTGGGATTTCGGGATTCACTATATTACAGTAATGTTCGCTTCCATAGTAGTTTAAATGGAGAGATTGTTTTAATTAACTCTAAGTCTAGCGCTTTACTCTCAATGAAACGATTTTCTCAGCGTAGATTATATAGAGCAAGGGATTTAAAAGAAGTTGAATATGTATATCCTATATATTTAGATTATACAAGTTGGAAAAACCCTATTAATGGAATCCCGCGTAACTTATTAGTCATTGGTATTAATCCTAAAAATCAGATTTTAAATCTACCAGGACTGCAAGAAAATTTAAAAAAACTCAGTTACCTAATGTAGTTTTATACGACCGTTCTTCACGCCAAGAATATGGCCCGATTGCGGCTAAATTGGAGCAAGGCAATTTGGTAAAGGCAGAGGTAAGAAGGAGGTCAATTAAAGTTGGAGGTTTATTTACTTTAGGAGCTTCATTTGGTGCTGATGGTAACTTAATTACTAGTGATGTAAATTTTTTAAGGATATTTAATAATCGTCAACGGGGTTTAATTGATATTGGCTTGATTAAATTAAAATCTGGTTATAATCCTACTTTGGTAGCAGGTAAATTAAGGAAATATTTATCTAACGATGTCAAGTTTTTACAAAGCTAAGAATATATAGATTTCGAGTAGTAAATTTTTGGGCGAGTAGTACGGCAATTGGTTTTATTTTTACTTTAGGAACAATCTATGGGTTTTATCGTCGGTCTACAGTTATTGTTTACCAAATTTTGTATACAGAAGTTGCCGATCATTTAGTTG
>CBZS010000750.1 GCA_000613065.1 Richelia intracellularis
CTATCTCCCTGTTCAACAGCATAAGTATCTAAAAGAGGAGTAAAAACTATAGAGGTTTAAGAGTTAAACCTCTATAGTTTTTACAAAGCCACCCACTCTCAGTTCTGGCTACTGCCGGAAAATTTTATTCCCTTTCTGGCTTGTTGACAACATTCTACAAGCTTTTTATCTATTGCCAAGGCGACAAGCTGATTTGGTCTGCTTTTGTAGCTTTTCAGAATAGTTCCCCTAATAAAGATCAGATGTTTGTGCAATTACATCTTTTTCTAACTGACAAATTTTACACTTGTGTCAGCAACACAACAGCATAAGCGCAAATTCCTTCTTCCCTTCCCACAGGACCTAACTTTTCATTCGTAGTAGCTTTGACCCCCACTTGGTTGGGTTCTAACTGTAAAACTTGTGCTAAATTATCTTGCATTTGGGAAATATGGGGCTTCATTTTAGGTTTTTCTGCCACCACCACCGAATCAATGTTACCAACCTGCCATCCCTGCTCCTGAATTAATCCATTAACTTGAGAGAGTAAGATAAGGCTATCAGCACCGGACCATTGCGGATCGCTTGGTGGGAAATAATGTCCAATATCTCCCAAAGACAAAGCCCCTAACATCGCATCCATAATGGCATGGGTAAGTACATCTGCATCACTGTGTCCCAATAAACCTAACTTATGGGGAATATTAATACCTCCTAAAATTAGGGGGCGATCGCGAACTAACTTATGGATATCATAGCCATTACCAATACGGATATTCATCTTTGAACCTCGTCAAACTCACCCATGAGACATTGTCAATACAGATCTAGAACTAGTTACAACACTAATCTTCGTCTTCCCTGCTCCCCTGCCTTTCTTCCCAGACTTTGAGCATATCAGGACGGCGGAGACGAGTCTTTTCAATTTGTTGTTGGTAACGCCATTGAGCAATTTTGGCATGATTCCCCGACAGTAAAACATCGGGAACCCGCCAACCCCGGAAATTAGCCGGACGAGTATATTGGGGAAAATCTAAAAGTCCATCTTCAAAACTTTCAGCTTGAAGAGATTCTAGTTTACCCACAGTGCCCGGTAACAGACGTACCACCCCATTTACTAAAGCCATAGCTGGAATTTCCCCACCAGTGAGAATGAAATCACCCAAAGAGACTTCCCGAGTTACTAAATTTAATACCCGCTCATCCACCCCCTCATAATGACCGCAAATAACTACCAACTGCTCATAATTGCCAGCCAAATATCTTAACAGAGATTGATTTATTGTTTGTCCCTGGGGACTCATCAAAATTACATCTCGTCGGGGTAAAATCGGCAGCGACTCCACAGCAGCAAAAATGGGTTCAGGCTTCATCAGCATACCCACACCACCACCATAGGGCTCATCATCCACCTTACGATGCTTATCATTAGTAAAGTCCCTGGGATTAACCAGATTGACTTGGGCAATCTGCTTTGACAAGGCTCTACCAAGTAGCCCAGAATTGAAAACAGAAGAAAAACAGTCAGGAAATAGCGTAACTATATCAAAGCGCACAGTAATTCGTATTGGAGGACACTAATCTTAAATGTGAATGCCTAATCAAACATAAACTGATTTTGCTGCCACTAAAGAACAACTACATCAATCTCAAAATGTAAGTACCAGGAACATTTTGCTTCCATTCGGAATCAAAAGTTTCTCTAATTACTTAATTTATGTTTAAATATTGTCACATCTACATCTAAATTAATTATCTGAACTAAGTTAACAACTTCCAGGATGCATCGAGCTAGCCTTAGCAAGACCCATGTCAAGGCGGCTGGTGTTGAAGAACGGGAACAGACACAATGAAATTAGCGGCGTCTCCCGCGTTAACCGAGAAGTTATAGGGATGGCTTTCCAAAAGTCTTTATGTGGAGTTAAGCTCTTAACCCAAGGTGGAATAGCGGCTTCCCATCAGGATAGGGCAGCATAAAAACGCTCATAACTTCAGGAGTCGATCCACCCTGCGGACAGTGTCCTCTACCCAGGGGCACTATACAATATCAGGCTACTACCTTTGTTTCATTCACACGCCATTTGCCACAAACCGGAACATCCGTATCAGGCAATGGCTCCTGAAGTTGTTGACAGGAGAAACACAATGCCGCAACTAAAAGCTCAATCGCTGGAAATGAGGACACCCCAAGCAACTAAAACCGCCGTTCTAGTTATCGGAGGCGCAGAAGACAAAGTTCACGGACGCGAGATCCTGAGAACTTTTTTTGCTCGTGCTGGTGCTAGCGATGCCTATATTACAATTATTCCATCTGCCTCCCGCGAACCATCTATCATTGGCGATCGCTATATTCGTATATTTGAAGATATGGGAGCCAAAAAGGTTGAATTACTGGATATTAGGGAACGCGAACAGTGCGAATATCGAGAGTATCAATCATCTCTGGAATCCTGTACTGGATTATTTTTAACCGGAGGGGATCAATTACGCCTTTGTGGTGTTTTAGCTGATACAACCGCTATGGAAATTATCCGTAAGCGTGTCAGAACTGGACAGCTAACCCTAGCCGGTACTAGTGCAGGAGCCGCAGTTATGGGTCATCATATGATTGCAGGGGGTGGTAGTGGCGAACCTCCCAATCGTTCCCTAGTAGATATGGCAACAGGTTTAGGTCTAATTCCAGAGATAGTTGTGGATCAACACTTCCACAATCGCAATCGTATGGGTCGATTGATTAGTGCTATATCCTCCCACCCTGATCGCTTAGGTATTGGTATTGATGAAGATACCTGTGCGTTATTTGAAAGAGATGGTTGGTTACAAGTCATCGGTAAGGGTTCTGTGACAATTATTGATCCCACAGAAGTAACTCATACGAATGAGCCCCATGTGGGAGCCAGCGATCCTTTAACAATTCACAACCTCAGATTACACGTACTCGGTCATGGGGATTGTTTCCATCTTTACCAACGTACCGTTTTACCTGCAGTGTACCGCCTATCCAGCTGACGGAATTGGGTATCTGAGGTTACACTGAGTTGACCGCGAATTTCGACGTTAAACTAAAGAAATTAAGGATAATAAAAATGTAAGCAGTCATAAACTGTTTACTGTCTAACAGTGAAGCGGTTACTCCCAGTCACAAACTAGAATTTTGGTTCCGAATCTCCATCTACCTATTCCCATGAGAATCCTCAAGATCCAGACCTTACGCGGCCCCAATTATTGGAGCATTCGACGCCACAAATTGATCGTCATGCGCCTAGATTTAGAGCATCTTGCTGACGTTCCCTCGAACGAAATTCCTGGCTTTTACGACGGATTAGTAGAAGCATTACCCAGTCTGGAGGGACATTTTTGCTCGCCGGGCTGCCATGGTGGGTTTCTAATGCGAGTGCAAGAAGGCACCATGATGGGTCATATTGTGGAGCATGTAGCCCTAGAACTCCAGTCCCTAGCAGGAATGGATCCAGGCTTCGGTCGCACCCGTGAGACATCAACACCAGGGGTGTATCAGGTAGTTTTCGAGTATTTAAATGAAGAAGCAGGACGCTATGCAGGTAGAGCTGCCGTGCGTCTATGCCAGAGTATTGTAGATCGCGGTCGTTATCCCCAGGCAGAATTAGAACAAGACCTCCAAGATTTGCAAGACTTTTGGCGAGAAGCCAGTCTTGGACCCTCTACAGAAGCAATTGTCAAAGAAGCAGAAAAAAGAAGTATTCCCTGGATTACCTTGGGAGCACGCTTTTTAATTCAATTGGGATATGGAGTACATCAAAAACGTATACAAGCCACAATGTCAGAAAATACTGGCATTTTGGGTGTAGAACTTGCTTGTGACAAGGAAGCTACTAAACGTATTTTGGCTGACTCCGGAGCACCAGTACCTAGGGGTACGGTAATTAACTTTTTTGACGAATTAGAAGATGCCATTGGAATGGTTGGTGGCTATCCCATTGTGATTAAGCCATTGGATGGTAATCACGGACGGGGTATCACTACAGACATTAGAACTTGGGAAGAGGCGGAAGCAGCATATGATAGCGCCAGACAAATTTCCCGTTGTTTAATTGTGGAAAGATACTATGTGGGACGGGATCACCGGGTATTAGTTGTAGATGGGAAAGTTGTAGCGGTAGCGGAAAGGGTTCCTGCCCATGTTGTGGGTAACGGTAGATCTACCATCCTAGAATTAGTCGAAGAAACCAACCAAGATCCCAAACGTGGTGATGGTCATGATAATGTCCTAACCAGAATTGAGTTGGACCGCACTAGCTATCAACTAATAGAGCGACAAGGCTATACGGAAAATAGCGTTTTACCAGAAGGACAAGTATGCTATTTACGACCTACAGCTAATTTGAGTACGGGTGGGGTAGCGATCGACCGGACAGATGAAATTCACCCAGAAAATGTGTGGCTCGCACAACGGGTGGTCAAAATTATTGGTTTAGATATTGCCGGAATTGATATTGTGACCACTGACATTAGCCGCCCTCTGCGGGAAGTAGATGGGGTAATTGTAGAGGTAAATGCTGCTCCTGGATTCCGGATGCATGTAGCCCCCAGCAAAGGTATTCCCCGCAATGTTGCTGGTGCGGTAATGGATATGCTATTTCCCGCCGAGAAGCCCAGCAGAGTACCTATTTTGAGCATTACGGGTACTAATGGTAAAACAACTACTACTCGCCTATTGGCACATATTTTTAAACAGACAAATAAAGTTGTTGGTTATACGACTACAGATGGCACTTATATTGGTAATTACTTAGTAGAGGCGGGAGACAATACGGGACCCCAGAGTGCCCAGGTAATCTTGCAAGACCCAACTGTAGAGGTAGCTGTACTAGAAACAGCTAGAGGTGGTATACTGCGTTCCGGTTTAGCATTTGCATCTGCGAATGTAGGCATAGTATTAAATGTAGCTGCCGATCACTTAGGTTTGGGAGATATTGATACCATTGACCAGTTAGCCCACCTAAAGAGTATTGTGGCAGAATCTGTATTACCTGACGGTTATGCAGTGTTAAATGCTGATGATCATCGGGTAGCGGTAATGGCTGAGAAAACCAAAGCCAATATTGCTTACTTTACGATGAATCCCAATTCCGAATTAGTGAGAGATCACATTCAAAAGGGAGGAGTTGCAGCAGTATATGAAAATGGATTTTTGTCAATCCTGAAGGGGGATTGGACTCACAGAATTGAAAGGGCAGATAATATTCCTTTAACCATGGGTGGCAAGGCTCCATTCATGATTGCCAACGCATTGGCGGCTTCCTTGGCAGCATTTGTACAAAATGTGACCATTGAGCAAATTCGTTCGGGATTAAATACTTTCCGAGCTTCCGTGAGTCAAACTCCTGGGAGAATGAATCTATTTAATTTGGGCAATTACCATGCATTGGTGGATTACGCCCACAATCCTGCTAGTTACGAAGCTTTGGGCGCCTTTGTTCGCAATTGGACTAGTGGCGATCGCATTGGTGTAATTGGTGGGCCTGGCGACCGCCGGGACGAAGATTTTGTGACCCTCGGTAAATTATCAGCACAAATTTTTGACAAGATTATTATCAAAGAAGACGATGATAATCGTGGTCGGCTGAGGGGTACAGGAGGTGAATTGATAACTCAAGGTATACGTCAAGTTAATCCAGATTGTAACTACGAAGTAATTTTGGATGAAACCCAAGCCATTAATACTGCTTTAGATGGAGCTCCTGATAACAGTTTGGTGGTGATATTACCTGAAAGTGTGACCCGCGCCATTAATTTAATTAAGCTACGGGGTGTAGTTAAGGAAGAGATTCCCCAACAAAGTACATCTACGGTTAGTGTAGATTCTCAAGTAGAATATCCCTCTGTGGCAAATATTTTGTAGTCACTTGTTGAAGATTCCCTTCAATAATTAGGAGATCTTCAACAAATGCAATGATTTCAAATGTTCAAGATTGAAGTACGGGCAAAATGCCCGTTTTTTTGTAGAACTGATTTTCTTATATAAAGGGAGTAAAAACCTCATCTGTATCCAAATTTGGGATTTGCCAGGGACATTCCCTGTCTAATCAAGTAAGTCTATTTTTCATGGTTAAACTGAAGTTACCCTTTTACGAAAAACTAAATCTATGTATAGTGAGACTTACAGAGATTTCAAGTCCTAGCTTACTGGGTAAAAATCATGCTAATTCCGAGTAAATCTATTGCTCTTTGTTGTATAGCTGTAGGCTGAGTAATCTTCTCAAAAACGAAGGATTTACTACCAATTGTTGTAGAAATTGTATTTTTAACAATTGTAGCTAAATCATCCAATAAAGTTTGAAAGCTATGAACGGGGAAATTCTCTGAGGTACGCTTTTTGTTCGCTTTATTTTTAGCTTTTTCGCTCTTTTTGGCAGGAGATACAACAGACTCTTTTCTCGCTGCTGCTGCTTCCCAATCATCTTCATCAAAAAGTATTGCAGCTAAAAGTTATCGCATATGCCATTCTACATAATAATCAGACAACATACATAGATATGGGCTTTTACACCTTCGGCTGTATAGTGGTAAATTGGACGAACTTTTAAATCAACAGTTTTATAACTACGGAAAGCTTGTTCTACTTGTGAGAGATTTTTATCGGCTTTTACCGTATCCGTAGCAGATAAAGTTTCTTCATCCAAATATGTACAAATTATAATATATAAACCATCCAATACTGCTTCTGCATGAATTTTTGACTGATTTCTGTGATATGAAAAACTGTTCTCTTGTATCTCAATTATGAAATGTTTTTCAACATTAAATTTATTGATAACTTTACCTACTCTTACATCAATATTATCCTCGCCTTTTAGTGGACGAGCTTTTCTCGAAGTTGCTGCAACAATTTTATCTAATTCCTTTTCTGTTGCTTCTAATAATTCTTCTCTATTTTTCTTTCTTTCTGCTGCCAATAAAGGATTTAGACAAGCTATTAATCTTTCCCCTCGATAATCTTCGCTTTTAATTGATGCTAAATTTCGTTCATCAAACAGAGATAATTGAATAGCTGATTGTTCTACTAATTTCTTGATTTGAGGCGCTCGCTCTTAAAACGTTAATCCAGTCTAAACCTTCTTTATCTTTTAAGTCTTCTCGAATCCTTGCTTGAGTAATAATTCCACGGTCTCCGACCCAGACTACTCTCTTAATACCAAATCTCGAGCTTACCTTATCTATTTGATTAGTAAATGTCTTTGGTTCGGATGTCTTTGGTTCGGATGTATTTCCCTCAAATACTTCTACTGCTATTGTACAACCTTTATCATTACATAATAGCCCAAATACTATTTGTAATTTACCACGTTTTTTCTCACGGTTATAACCATATTTTGCTAACGGACAAGCTTTTCCTTCTAAATATGTAGAACTAACGTCATATAGAAAGAACCAAACATCCTTCCTTCACATGAAGTTTGGCAAGATGATTTTCAATTTATCCTTGGCGTTCCAATAAAAAATCCATCGCCAAATAGAATTCATCCTCATCGGCTCCTTTTAAGCCTAAAACTTCCCTTAAACTGGAGAAAAAATTTTCTCCATTTAGCCCTCTTGCTGTTGCTAATTTATAAGCTGGTTTGACAATACGCGCGACTATCATACCCTCAATTCTTCTTATGCTGTTTTAAGTATCAATTAAGATATGTAATCCTAATTTTATTAAGCTTGATAGTGTTGCCGCCACATGACCATGAGGACGGCTACGAATGATTTTAAATATTTCTTCTAAATCTTCTACTGCTTTACCTCCTTTAAGCATAATTTTTAAATCATCTACCGTTTCCGAAGGCAGTTTTTAAAGATTCGCAAGGGTACGTTTACGAACTTTTCCGTCCTCACGGTATGACTCGCGAAGCAGAACGGCTGGGGGAGAGTTTCTGTTAGGAATACGTTCTAAATACATGACTACAATTCTCTCATATTTTTCCTTTTAAATATAAAAAAATATATTTACATGGGTGCAGCTTTTTTGTGTAAAAACCCTCAAGCTTTGGAAGGTAAAAGCTTAAAGGTCTGTTTAGTACATATGCTCCGGGGGAATTTCAGGTTAAACAGGTTATCTGCTCAAAACTACGAATTTGGAATCAGACACTGCTAAGATTTTCCTACTACAATAATGATTGGGAAAAACGGGGATACTCCCTTAAAAATTCACAATTAAGGTTAGATAATTCTATATTATTCAGAATGCGAATTTGTTTCATCATCGGGATTTTTAATTTCTTGCTTGAAGCCTTTTAAAGTCTTACCCAATGCGCTACCGAGTTCGGGAATTTTTTTCGGACCAAAAACCAGTAAAGCAACTATGGCAATTACTCCTACTTCTAGCCATCCCAATCCAAACATATAACTCTCCTGCTGGTAGTAATACTGTCTTAAATATCAGGGTAAGCGCATCTAATTTTGTAGTGAAAATTACAGATTTTTGTACAGAATTGTGGGGTATGTTTTGATTGTCAAGTGCCAACGCCAACGCCCTTTGGGGGGTACTGGAGGGGCATCGCCAAAAAAAGTTGACGCAACTGGGGAACGCTTCCCTAGATTCGGTGGTGCCAGGTAGGGGCATCAAGACCTTGATTAAGCCGAATAAACACTCATACCCCCACCATCTTCCCCAGTAGCTGGAACACTCCTGGGGCACAAAAATGGAGATTTCTTTAAGTATTAAAGAAGTTAAGTCCTATGCTAAGCACCCAAAGGGTGTATCTGAACTGAACGGCTTAGTCTAATGGTATCTCTGACAAGAAGGCTTATGCCTACGGGTTTCAAATCTTCAAAACCAAAGATTAAAAGCTCAAAAAATTTGAGTATAGCCAATGTCACTGCATTGACAGAAAAAATGTCATTAGTTTTTAGTGAGATAGAAGACCCACCTGTAGAAAGAACCCGTGTCCATTTCTTAACAGATATTTTAATCATTGGAATACTATCAGTGATTGCAGGAGGTAAGGGATGGGAGGACATGGAAAATTATGGATTGAGTAAATACGACTGGTTGGAGCAGTTTTTAGCTTTACCAGAGGGCATCCCAAGTGCAGATACCTTTCGACGGGTGTTTGAACCCATTAACCCAAAAGTATTTGAGAGATGCTTTCCACGTTGGGTAGAATCAATAGTTGAAGCCCCAGGAGCACAGGTAATTCCCATTGATGGTAAGACCCTCAAAGGTTCCTATGATAGAGAACAGGGTAAATCAGCGTTACATCTAGTTAGTGCATGGTTGAGTGAACATCGTCTTGTTTTAGGACAAGTAAAACAAGACGATAAATCAATGGAATGAAATTACAGCAATCCCTGCATTATTGGAATTATTAGACATGGCTGGATGTATTATTACCATTGATGCCATGGGTACGCAAACAGCAATTCCATCCCAAATATTGAATGCAAAAGCAGATTATGTTTTAGCACTCAAAGGTAATGATCCTACACTTTACGGACAAGTGAAAAATTGGTTTTAGCAACAGTTATCTCAAGGCTTTAAAGGTATTATCCATAGTTATGATAAACGGGTAGAGAAAGGTCATCATCGTACTGAAAAACGTCAATTTTGGTGTGTTCCTATTTCTCAACAGCAAACTTTGCATAACCAAGACAATTGGGTTGGTCTTAAATGGGTTGTGATGGTTGTGCGGGTACCACATATTTGGAATCAAACAACCCGTGAAGTTCATTTTTATCTAACTAGTTTAAATTGTGATCCTCGTAAGTTAGGACAAGTGATTCGTCTTCATTGGGGTGTGGAAAATGGGTTGCATTGGACTTTAGATGTCACTTTTTATGAAGATGCTTGTGGTGTCCGTACTGGTCATGATCCACAAAACTTAGCACTTCTGCGGCGAATAGTTCTTAATGCTTTAAACCTAGAGCAATCTTTGAAACGTAGTAATCGCCAAAAATCTAATGGAGCCGCTATGGATAATAATTATATGCTGACTGTTCTTACTGCTTGTTTATCCCAACATGATGATGATACCTCTCAAACCCCTTGTCAATAGAATTTGAGATGCGCTTACCCTGCTATCTTTCTGATCTAAAACTTATAACTTAACACTTGAAAAAATGCTGTGAAAGAGAATAAATAATGTGGCATTTTATACTAAAATAGTAGCAAGTTTTACAATTTTATTTTCATATTCTCTACTGTAATCAGTGGAAGGAAAAAAATACATCCATTTAACAAAAATTAACCTGGAAGGATTACAGCAATCCTCTCAAGATAAAGACGTGGTGAAAGTTATTACAAGTATAGGTAATAACTTTCACCATGTCGTACTTGTTGATAAAAAATTAGCGTTCGCTGTT
>CBZS010000751.1 GCA_000613065.1 Richelia intracellularis
CCTTGTGCTTTGGGACTCGCCACACCCACAGCCATTTTAGTTGGTACGGCAATGGGTGCAGAAAAGGGTTTACTGATAAAAGGTGGCGATGTATTGGAAAAAGTTCACCACCTCAGTGCAGTAGTTTTTGATAAAACCGGCACGTTGACTACTGGTAAGCCTACGGTAACTGATTGTTTACCAATGGCATTAACAGAG
>CBZS010000752.1 GCA_000613065.1 Richelia intracellularis
GATCTCCTAGATATACCAATTCAATTGCTTTACTATCCACCTTACCATAGTAAATACAATCCCATAGAGGGTTGTTGGGGTATTCTTGACCAGCATTGGAATCGGGGGGGGGGAAGCTTGTTGATGTTGAAGTCATGCTTTCCTGGGCTTCGAATATGACTTGGAAAGGCTTATATCCTATCTTGAGTTTAAGTAAAACTGTTTACCAAAAAGGGATTTGTCTAACAAAGAAAGCTATGAAACAAGTAGAGTCTAGATTACAGTGAAATCCACTGTTGCCCAAATGGGATATCTTGATTCAACCGCTTTTTCTGGTAATTTATTTTTCAAAAATCACCTAAGTAAAATGGCATGGCACTGCTCTTCCTGGGAATCACAGGGAGGGCTGTTTTTTTATCTCTACTGTACTTGCCAAATTTTAATCTGTCGATCAAATCCCCCACTTGCCAGAATTTTGCCATCCGGACTAAAAGCGATCCCACTTACCCAATCACCATGGTCTGTTAATGTCTTCAATACTTTACCCTAAGCTAAATTCCATAATTTAATGCCATCGCGCCCCCCACTAGCAAGTATGATTCGATTGGGATGGATTGTAATTTGATTCACCCAGTTTTCATGCCCTTCCAAGCTATGGACTAATTTTACATCTTGGAGGTTCCATAATTTTATTTTGCGATCGCGGCTAACTGTGACTAAATTTCCCCCGCGGGGAGTAAAGGCAATACTGGTGACAGTATCTTCATGGGCAGTAAACTCACTAATTAATTTACCGCTATCTAAATCCCATAACCTAATTACCCCTTGACTATCGCCACTAGCTAAAGTTTTTCCATCTGGTGCGATTGCCATGGTATAAATTGCATTGCCGTAGGCGACAATAGTTTTCTGGGGAGGTTGTTGTTGTAAATCCCAAACACGAATAATTCCATCTAAACCACCACTGACTAAAACTCTCTGAATCTGCCGATACAACAACAGATACAACATGACTTCTATCGGATACAAAGCTACGGTAAAACCGACGATTCCTCATATTTCATATGATTAATTCTGCTATCGCTACCACCACTAACTAAAGTTTTCCCATCAGACGAAACTACCAAGGATTGCACCGCAGTTTGATCTGCTTTCCTTATCGTTCCCGTAGGTTTACCTGTACGAGCATTCCACAAACGAATTCTTCCTTCGTTATGGGTTCCAGCACTGATAAGCACTTTACTATTGGGACTAAAAGTCAGGGATTTTATTGCTCCTGAATGTCCCTGCAAAGTACGCTCTAACTGAAAATTGATAAATCTATTGGTATTAATTCCCCTGCTCAATAGCTACGCTATCTTTGGTTCAGCATTGGCTATATGGAAACAAAAATTAACACTAATAACACCTGCGAGGGCTATGGATACAAAAGTCCGATTCAGCCAGTGACTAGAGTTATATTGCATACAAATAAAGAGTCTACAACTACCTTATTCCCTAGAATACCCAGGCAAAAATAGTAGTATTTAGGCTCTTTTACTGAAAATAATTAGTTACTTTATTCCTATATCTATCAGTATTTTCTCTATATATAGTTTATTTACAACAAATCAGTTTACAACTAACAAGTTCTTAATTAGTTGTCATAGAGGAGGAGCAACTACAACATCTATCCCCTGGGAGGTTTTTTCTTAGGGATGGTTAACATTGGTAGTGTAGAAGTGGAACTTGTAGGTTGGGGAGGTAAATAATATTGTTGTTGTTGCTGTTGTACCACAGGTTCTGGAGCTAAAGGTTGACACTGTTGATTACGCCACCATCGGCAAACCAAAGCCATACCTGTTGTTCCTAAGCCAACAAGAAATAAAGACCAGCTATCATCGAATCCCCCAATTAGTGCATCAACAATACCCATAGTGATGAGTACGCTAATTACTGGCTCCCTACGGTAGCTTAATTTAGAAAAACGAGGCAATACAGGATTCATAAGAATTTAATTTATTTCCTATCTGTTGGGGCGTAAGTTTGCTGATAACACTTCAATCATGTTCATCATCTCTGACTTTAAGCTTTATATTATTATAGTTTTTTCTAGTTTTAGAGATAATAGTTATGTGTAGAACTAATAAATATAGATTTACCACATCACGTCAATTCCAGTAGAAGCAACACATAATCAGAAGAAAACTTCACCTGAGGGAAATAAAAGATTAGATCCATTTAGCGGTCACAATATCTATTGGGCAGGCATAACAAATCTTAGAGTTATTTTCCCCACCCAATAGATATTGACTAGTACAATTCGGCGGAAATGAATCTACCACTGATAAAAGCTCAAAGCGAGACAGAATAATACTTTTTACGTTCTACTTCCGCGTAGTGAGACTAGTGTCTTATATCAAACCTAGCCATGATAATACGCCTTGGTCAGTAATATACTCGATCGCCACCAATAACAGAAAACCAATCATTGCAGCCCTACCATTTAAACGCTCTGCATATTCGTTAAATCCAAACTTAGGCTCCTCAATTTTGGGAGTAATACTTGGTTTTGTTTCGCTAATCATTTGTCAAGCTCCTGCTATATCAAAGTAAGTGTAAGTTTTTGTTGATTTACTTACACTCAATTATCATACAAATAAAAATTTACATATTGTTACTTTACTTTATTTATTTTAGAAATAATTAAGATTGAGTTAATAAATCTACGTTACTAGCCTTGGCAGGCAGTTAAGCCTGGATCACAGTTGTCAAATAACTTTTAGA
>CBZS010000753.1 GCA_000613065.1 Richelia intracellularis
CATGTGTAATCGGTGGTGACTCTGTTGGCTAATAAATTTTTCGGTTTATGGATATACCTCTATATTTTCAACATCTAATAATAAAATAGCTATTCCAGGTGATTTATTGCCGATATTATGAGAAGGGGATAGAAGGGAAGAATAATCATCAATATTATAAATACTATGGTTATTATCTAATTTCAATATATTCTTGTGACTACTACTATGACTTTATTTTTTTTATGATGATTTATCTTTATCTGGATTGAGTAAATTTATTTGTGCTAGTAAGAAAACTAATATAGGAGAGTCTAAGAAAGAAGAAAATAGTAAGGTTTTTTATATTTTTTTTCGTTTTTTTAGTAATGTTTGTCAATCTTAACTTCCGCTCAGTACCTTAAATAATTTTGCATTTAAATTCGCTTGATTGCGAACAGTATTCCACGGATCATTTCTATATTTGTGTAAAAATAATTCTGGCTGTTGGTCGTGAATAAAAATAATTGTATGACACACATGGTAGCCAATTTTATTGATCAGAATAGAATAATATTTAGTCCGATAAAAAGGATCATATCTAAGGTACAAAAGGTCGTACATATGTGGTATAAGTTATTAACTATACTGCATGTCTATTGAATACTGCAGATCTTATCATTTTTAATTCACATCAGGGATGAATATGGGATAGTTTACGCTTTCTTATACCTGAGTAATAAACTATTTTATATCCGTTATTTTTCGTAATATCAATTAATCAGATCGGATATAAAATATTATCTTCGATCTGATTAATTGATATTACATATAACTATAAATCCTATTGTGACTAAGCCTGATTTTGAATATTACTACGGTTAGCTTACCCTTAAAATAATTCCTTTATTTGGCCTTATAACTAATTCTCTAGCAATTCATTGAGTAATCTTTGTTGCATTCCTTCGTCTAACTGTGCAGGAAGAAATTGTTCTACCCTAATAATCACAATCCATTCTCCGACGCGAGTAGGTGGTAATAGTTTGCCAGGTGGATTAGATGCGATAATTTTAGCTAAAACAGGGTGGGGAACTGATAGTTCTACAGGTCCTAATAGTCTCCCCGTATTCGCCTCCTGTCCTTGGAAATACTCCCTAGGGTTCGCGTCAAAAGATTGCTCTCCTTCTTTAATGCGAAAATATAATTCTTGGGCAATACCAATATCGTTGAGGCGAATCAAGGAATAAATCACCTTCTCTAACTTGGACTTGCGTTGAATAAAATGGCGTTGCATAAGTGCGAGATGAATTAGGGTTTGAAACAATTGAGAAATCGTTGAAAATTTAGTGAAATCATCCCCTGATTCAGCAATGCCAATAAAATATGACTCTAGTTTATTACCCCAGGTGTTTTCTTTAAATTGCTTTAACTTAGAGCTGCGGGTAATAAGATAATCTAAATATTGACGAGAGAAATTACGGGCAGTTAACCAGGCTTCGACATCGGGTTCTGAGGTGAGTTGATTGCCTTGATAAAACAGCTGATATGCCTTGCTATTTTCTTCTTCAGATAGGGTAATGTCAGCGATCGCATTTTCAATAACTATTTCCCGCACTAGTTGTGGTAGCATTGCATACTTTCGTACCAGAGGAAATATTTCCTCCTGACTAATTGTGCGATTACCTATGTGCAAAACTGAATCCATGTTATTGCTTCTACTGTTTACCTGCATCATAGGAATAACAATTGAATATGAAGTTGCATATAATAGAGCCAAACAAACTTGAACGGTTTAAATACTCATGAGCCGCCCATTTAAGATTCAGAACACGCGGAACGAAGAGGAACTAAAAAAACTGCTACACACAGCCAGGTTGGGAAACCAGAAAGAAAAACTACAGATGTTGTGGTGGCTCAATGTCGAGTGGACAACTAAAGGAGCAGCAATAAATCGGGAAACCCTTGGCTAGAGATACTTGAACAGTGACAAGATGGTTGCAGAAGTATAGAACTCGTGGTCTGTCTGGCTTATTAGAAATCAAGAAAGCGGCAAGAGCAAAACGAAAAACCAATGATGATGCGATCGCAGCACTCATACAGGAGTTAAAAACAAGAAAAGGGTTTAGTAGCTATGGTGGGATAGTAGAATGGTTGAAAAAAGAGCATGGACTTGATATTGAGTATGAAACGGTTTATGGATTGGTTCGATATGGATTGGGAGCAAAACTAAAAGTACCACGTCCTCAAAGCTACAAACAGGATGAAAAGCTGGTATCTGAGTAAAAAAAACTCGGTATCATTCTCAATTGTCTAGAAAAACATCTAGCACAGGGGAAGTGCGTTCATTATTTGTGTCAGGATCAAACTAGGGTTGGATTGAAAACCCTCACAGCAAAAGTGATTACTCCTTCTGCAGTAAAGCCAACTGTTGACGTTAAATGGGAAAGGGTAAATTTTCCTGTTAATGGTGCAATTGAACCATTAACAGGAAAACATTTCCAACAGGAGTACCCCAAAGTCAACGGTGACTGTTTTCAACCGTTTTTAGATTGGCTATCTCAGCAGTTAGCTGAAGATTATGCAATTTTACAAATTGACCAAGCTCCTGGTCATAAAAGTTGTGGGATTAATTGGCCAGAAAATATTATTCCCTTGCTTCAACCACCTCATTCCCCTCAAGTTAATCCAATCGAAAGGCTTTGGCACTTTCTCAAAAAACTTCTCAAAAATGAATTTTTCTCTTCTTTGCAAGATTTACGTGAGCTCATACAACAATTGTTCGAGGAACTTACATTTGAGCAGCTAATATCTATCTCCTCTTACAACTTTATTTTAGAAGCTCTTTTCTATGCAGCTTCATCTTAAATTACTAGAACTGTATTAACTGCTCCTAAAACATTAAATCCCACATTCCGCAGGTTAGTTAGCAAAGAAGATAATATTTACGACAGGGAGCACCAAAAAAACTGTAGAATCCAGCACCGCTGTTCACTGAGGTTGGAAATCTGTTTCAAAGAAGCGAACGTTAATAAATGAATTGGGTGCGACTCTTTTGGTAGTACGGAGTATGATATAAGAATAATAAATGACAAATTTACCAGAGTAGTATTAACAGTCAAAAATCTACTTGATGGAATTGGCTTGTAAAAAGTGAAAAAACAGGAAAAGTTCCAGACTCCATGCAAGGATCTACATCAAATCAAGGTATGTTTTGGTCACAAGCACGAGAACTATTTGAACAGATAGTTATTTGGTTATAGTCATACAGCATTTGTGGGTTAGAACACTCTCAGATAGAGAGTAAGTTACTTGAGAATGGATACGAACTATTGAGACGGTTGTTACAAACAAAGATATTTTGATAAACCCACTCAAGATGAAATAGAGGGAGAGTGTGCAGGCACAGACTCAGTAAACAGAACAATTGTCGCGGAAATTGACCACATTATTTGGCACAGTAATCGCCAATCGAATCGGTTATGGAGGAAGAAAGATAAATACGCTATTTCCTTTGGACGGGGATTTTTATCACCAGCACAGCAATATTCTCTCTCATGGACTAAGACAGAGATATTATCCATATGATTGAGTATTTGTGGAAAGCTGCATTTGTCTTTTATTCTCATACTTCAACACAGGCAGAAGCTTGGGTCAGCAAACGTTTACAGCTTATCCTTAAAGGTAAATCAAGTTCTGTTGCCCCAGGTATGGGCCAGAGTGCGACTTTAACCAAACTCACCCCCCAAGAACGTAAACCCGTGGATACCTGTGCTAGATATTTACTTAAAAATGCCAAATACCTCAAATATGACGATACGGGGCTGATTGAGGGTGCTTGTCGCCATCTGATTAAAGAGAGGATGGATATCACTGGGGCTAGATGGACCATGAGGGCTGCTGAGGCTGTTTTACCCCTGGGTTCTTTATACATTAGTGGCGATTGGAATGAGTATTGGCAGTTTCATCTACAAGAAGAACATAAACGCAATCAGCTGGCTTTGTACTCTAGTGCTATTCCTTTGATGAAGCAAGTTCTCAAAGCTCGTTGTTCTACTACCCCTCCACCTCTTCCAATACCTGTATAAGTTCCACTCCCCGTCTTACTAAAAGAGTCGCACTCAAATACTTTTGGGTTAATGCCTTCAAACACCTGTCGAAAGGTATCTGCACTTGGGATGCCCTCTGGTAAAGCTAAAAACTGCTCCAAGCAGTCGTATTTGCTCAATCCATAATTTTCCATGTCCTCCCATCCCTTACGTCCTGCAATCACTGATAGTATTCCAATGATTAAAATATCTGTTAATAAATAGACACCGGTTCTTTCTACACGTGGATCTTCTATCTCACTAAAAACTAATAACATTTTTTCTGTCAATGCAGTGCCATTGGCTATACTCAAATTTTTTGAGCTTTTAATATTTGGTTTTGAAGATTTGAAACCCGTAGGCGCAAGTATTCTTGTCAGAGATACCATTAGACTAACCGCTTTAGGTAAGATAGCTCCTTTGCGTTCTTAGCATACTACTTAAGGTGATTTTTGAAAAATAAATTACCAGCTAAAGCAGTTGAATCAAGATATCCCATTTGGGCAACAGTGGATTTAGCTGTAATCTAGACTCGACTTGTTTCATAGCTTTCTTTGTTAGTGAAATCCCTTTTTGGTAAACAGTTTTACTTAAACTCAAGATAGGATATAAGCCTTTCCAATTCATACTCGAAGCCCAGGAAACCATGACTTCAACATCAACAAGGTTCGCCCCCCCATTCCAATGCTGGTCAAGAATACCCCAACAAGCCTCTATGGGATTGTATTTACTATGGTAAGGAGCATAGTAAAGCAATTGAATTGGTATATTTAGCAGATCAACAAACTCAACCATCCTTTTTTTTTATTGAGTTCTTACTCCACTACTTTCCGGACCATTATCAACTTGAATTTGTATCAGTTCGGTATCCTGCTTTTGTTCTGGTGTCATTGTCTTCCACCATTGAATTAGAGTATCAACAATAAAATCCCTGGTTTTATAAGAACAACTACCAAAGTTAATATAGAATAATTGCCCACTATCTTCATCAATAATCCCACAGGGAGTATATTTTTCTGTGTATCCCATATCATGATCCTCAGCTTGATTGTCTCCTCTGGTTTTTCCACCAAGAGAATAACCCCCGATATTAACGGTAGCTTTCCATGCAATCCATGCTTAGTGGTTTGACTTTGAGGCTTGTTTGTTGATTGCGGCTGAAATTCTTTGATGTTGTTGAAGATATCATGGGTTTGTGCAATTTTTTTTGAGGTTTGGCTTTTACTAGTTTAGGAAGACCATAGCCCATTCGATTCAATACTTGTGCCATTGTACTGGCGCAAGGCAATTGCTCCTGGCTAAATCCCTGTTCTTTGAGTTTTTCTAGTGCCGATATTGCTGTTAACCGAGTATAGGCTAAGGAAGTTTTAAATGTTGGGTCTTGTTGAGAATCAGATTCTGCAATTTGTTCCAGGGATAATGCCACAAGAGAAGAGGTTGTTTCTCCTGGCAACGCTTTGCTGTGCTAAAGGCTGATTGTAATTCCACACAGATTATCCCTGTTCTTTTTTCCGGTAACCCTAACTCTATATTTTCTCTACCCTAACCGAATACTGTTTCTGGTAACGTTGCTCTACCTTAGCAATATTTCAACGTCATCTCAGGTTGAAAGCCCCGACGTTCTACTCCATTCATTTTCGATTTGAATGCTGCCAACCGCAAGTCTTATATTTGTGATCTTGTTAATCATTTGGGTTCCTCTGCTGGGTCTAGCATACTCCAAAATACTTACCCCTGTTTTTTTACTCATCAACATTACATCTTACTTTCATTGGTAAATTCTTTCTTATAAATGAGCTAACTTCTTTAATACTTAAATCTCTATTTTTGTGCCCCACGAGTGTTCGTCCAGTACCCCCCAAAGGGCATTGGCGTAGCCTGGGCTTAGGCACAAAGTGCCCGTCGTTGGCCTTCGCACTTGACAATCAAGAGGTATCCCACAATTCTGTACAACAATCTGTAATTTTAACTACAAAATTAGATGCGTTTTTATTGGTATAAACAAAAAGTTGGTATTGCATAAGAGCGGGATGATTTCATTAAATTTTCAACGATTTGTCAATGGTTTCAAACGCTAATTCATCCCGCACTTATGCAACGCCGAAACAGAAACTTTTCGTCTCTAAACTAGCATTGCAAGTATTCTTTACAGCTCGCGAATGAATGATGATTAAGGTTGTCCATTTCGGTGATTTTTTACCTGTTCGCGCACTTGCTCATGCAGAACATCCCCGATATTGTCTATTATTCCTTCTTCTCGCCACTGTTTGTAATGCCAGAATACAGTTGAGTAGAGAGGCAGTTATTTCGGCAAATCACAGCAATTACAGCCATTCTTTAGCTCATACAGAACCCCATCTAATATTTTTGTCTTACTCCAAGTTGAAGGTTTGGTTTTCTTTCTCTTAGGTAAGAGGGGTTTAATAATTTCCCACTCCTTATCCGTCAAACGACTTGAATAGACCTTTGTTTCATTCACTCAAGTTGTGGAAGCAACTTACGGTAAAGGGTGATCGCATTACTGAATGTGTATTTGGAAATCACCATTTTGGATTACTATACCGGAGAATGTAAAGATACCAAATGGTTTCTATAGACAAGAAAATAAATTTATCTTCTCTCTTACTTCTAACTGCAAGATAATAAAGTTAAAATTAGGGCACTACATCTGAGTTAAAACGATGATGCGCCCTTGCAGATTTTATTTTTATTAATCTAATAAGACAAATCTGGGCTGATAAGATTCTAAGCCCGAACTGAAACTTCAGTCAATGATAATCAAACTTAAAATTAAACAACAGAGTCGTTAAGGTTAACTGAACCCAAATTCTCTAGACTAGTTATCATGGTTCTGGCTAGCTAACTTTTGCTGCTGTAAGTTTTGTAACTGCTGTAGCAAACAATTTACCTCTGCTTGCAGATGGATACCAATTTTACCTG
>CBZS010000754.1 GCA_000613065.1 Richelia intracellularis
TTTAAACACAAATCCAGAAAACTCTAGATAGGTGGGAGGAATTTCTCCTTCCGTACTATTGTGTACCCCTGGTTTGAGTGCATAATCCAAGAAGTATTTGAGAAATAGTTCCACACCAAAGTTGGTCATGGCACTACCAAAAAATACCGGGGTCATTTTCCCTTCATGAATAGCCGCTAAATTTAATTCTTCACCCACCCCGTCTAAAAGCTCAATATCATTTTTGAGTTGGTAATACAGGTCTTGTTCCAGTAACTCTTCAATTTTGGCATCCCCGAAATCCACTATGGTATCTAGTGCTTCTCGACTACCATGGGCGCTGCGTTCAAACAGGTGGATTTTTTCCTGGTGGCGATCATACACTCCTTTAAAGCGATCACCCATACCAATGGGCCAATTTACTGCATAGGTTCGTAGCCCTAATTCTTGTTCAATCTCATCTAACAATTCTAGAGGTTCCCTACCGGGGCGATCAAGTTTATTCACAAAGGTAAAAATAGGAATACCTCTCAACTTACAGACCTCAAACAACTTCCTGGTTTGAGGCTCCAAACCCTTAGCGACATCAATTAGCATCACCGCATTATCTGCGGCTGCCAAAGTCCGGTAAGTATCTTCACTAAAATCTTGGTGTCCGGGAGTATCTAACAAGTTAATCTGACAGCTTTGGTAAATAAACTGCAACACTGTGGAAGTAATAGAGATACCCCGTTGCTGTTCCATTTCCATCCAGTCAGAAGTGGCCTTTCTCTGCGCCCTCCTTGCCTTCACTGCGCCAGCTTCGTGAATGGCACCCCCGTATAACAATAATTTTTCTGTCAGGGTTGTTTTACCCGCGTCTGGGTGAGAAATAATGGCAAAATTGCGCCGATCTTCAACTGCTTGATTTATTTCTGTTTGAAGTTCAATTGACATAATTAATTTTATTTGAATCTTACCTAAGTTAACTTAATTTTTGCCTGTATTAGGGAGTCTTTTAATCTTAAAACAATGATCTCCGCGATCCCTTCGTAATACAATCAATAAATTGATGACAAGGATATTTTAGGAATGTACGACACTGAAGGGCAAAAGCTTTTATCAGCATTGTGTCACGAGCATGTATTTTTTAGCACAAGTTTGATATCCGTTGGCTTACCATTTGCGATTCTCTTCATTGTTAATGATACCGTGGTTAAATCTAATGGAAAAGAAGTTATTAATTTTGATTTAAATGTTTGGTTCTATGGAGCAGTTATCACTTGTTTAATTTCGGTTACTTTAGGTTTTTTATTAACTTTTGCTGCTATTGGATTTTTACTACATTGGGGATTAACTATTTGGGCATTTTTCTACGTTCTAACTCAAATAGAAAAACCTTTCCGTTCTCCTTGCATTTTTCAATTTTTATAGATGACTGTCTAAATTATAAATTTATTTCATTTAGCTATTAATCTTAAGGGTATCAAATATTATTTTTTTATTAATTAAAAAAATAATATTTGATACCGCTGTCAAAAGTAATCGGTAAAATCCTAGCTGGGCATAACATTTACCCAGTATATGAATGGGATATAAAAATTTTCTGCTTTAACAAACGTGCCCACATGAATAAAGATATAACCTTTCCTTCATTAATAATTTAGGGAATCAGAATGACTATATAAGTCAGCGACTAATCTTTAATGGCTTATATATTGTAATAGTACAAAAATATGTAACAAAATAACTACGATACGCTGGAATCAAAAGTGTAAAGGATAGTTAATTAATTCCGGATTAAGTAATAGAGTAATGCTGATTTAGCTCTAGTTATTTGCGGTTTGTATTGTGTCCATCCTAGTTGTTAAGTTTACAAAAATTTATTTTTCCTACTCATAGTCCCCGTCGTCTTCGTGCCGACTCCCAACTGCGTCGTATGGTGCGAGAAACTATTTAAAATACAAGTGATTTAATATACCCATTATTTGCTGCTGCGAGTGAAGGGATTCCCTATGAAGTTAAATCTATGCCTGGAGTTTATCAATTATCTATAGATAAAATTGTTGAAGAAGCGAAAGAGGTTTATGACTTAGGAATTCCGGCAATTATTTTATTTAGGGATTCCAGAAGAGAAGGATGTTGATGCTACAGGTGCTTGGCATGATTGCGGTATTGTGCAGAAAGCGGCTATTGCTGTGAAGGAGGCAGTACCGGAATTAATTGTGATTGCTGATACTTGCTTGTGTGAGTATACGAACCATGTTCACTGTGGTTATTTAGATGTGGGTGATTTGATAGGAAGGGTGTTAAATCAGCCTACTTTGGAGTTATTGAAGAAGACTGCTGTTTCCCAAGCCAAGGCTGGAGTGGATATTATTGCAGCTTCTGGGATCATGGATGGGTTTGTGCAAGCAATTCGTACAGGTTTAGATGAAGGGGGTTTTGAAGATTTACCCATTCTTTCCTATGCAGCTAAGTACGCATTTGCTTATTATGGACCATTTGGAGATGCGGCGGACTCTGCACCTCAATTTGGCGATCGCAGAACCTACCAAATGGATCCTGGGAATGCTAGGGAAGCGATTAAAGAAATTGAGTTGGATATTGCAGAAGGTGCAGATATGTTGATGGTGAAGCCAGCTTTATCCTATATGGATATTATTTGGCGAGTGAAGGAGGCTTCTAATGTACCTGTTGCGGCCTATATTCCGGTGAATACTCCATGATTAAGGCTGCTGCTTTAAA
>CBZS010000755.1 GCA_000613065.1 Richelia intracellularis
AGAGCACCAAAAAACTATAGAATCCAGCACCGCTGTTCACTGAGCTTGGAAATCTGTTTCAAAGAAGCGATCGTTAATAAATGAATTGACATGAAACATTGAAACACCCAACATAAAGTAGGAGCTGATTATTTCTTGGGGATGAGTTCCAAGCAG
>CBZS010000756.1 GCA_000613065.1 Richelia intracellularis
AGAGGGCATTACGCCAATGTCTAAAACGAGGCTCCCAAACAATTCAAAATCAGTTAGGTAAACCAACTGCCACTCCTACTTTACGTTGGGTGTTTCAATGTTTCATGTCAATTAATTTATTAACCTTCGCTTCTTTGAAACAG
>CBZS010000757.1 GCA_000613065.1 Richelia intracellularis
ATCAGATGAAAGATAAAGTTAAAAGACTGCACACTATCTGGATGGATGGATGGAGTATATCGGGGGGAAGATTTTGCCCACTGGATAATCGATGTTTTTCGTTGGATTGTGGAAGTGGTTCTCAGACCCTTAGAAAAGAAGGGTTTTACCCTTTTACCAAAACCTTGGGTTGTACAACGAACTTTCGGGAGGCTCAATTGGTGTAGAAGATTAAGTAAGGACTATGAAAGGCTACCTGAAACTTCTGAGACTTTAATTTATATTGCAATGATACGTATCATGGTCAGGGGACTTGCATGATTTGTAACTCACTTCGACTTTTAAAACATCCTCTAAGGAAGAGAAGCAAAAACTTGCCCAAGGAGAAATTCCCGAAAGTTGGCAGCAAAAGCCTCATCCCTTGTCCCAGAAGGATACCGATGCTCCCTGGACAAAAAATAATGGTCAGAGTTACTTTGGTTATAAAAACCACATCAGTATCGATGTGGAGTACGGTTTTATTCGTCGCTATCAAGTCACGGATGCCTCAGTGCATGATTCCCAAGTGTTAGGGGCACTGTTGGATGACCAAAACCAGGGGGAAGAGGTTTGGGCACATAGTGCCTATGGTAGTGAATCTATTGAATGGATTCTACAGATTTTACAATTCCTCAGTCACATTCATGAACGAGCCTACGGCAATCATCCATTGAGTGCAAAACACAAAGAAGAGAATCGAGACCGTTCTCAAGTCAGAGCTAAGGTCGAACAGCTTTTTGGTCACTGGGTTAATGAAATGGGAGGCAAGTTAATGGGTTCCATTGGTAAGCAGTCAGTGAAGGCGACTATTGGAGTGAAGAATTTAGTCTACAACTTCAAACGTTATGGATTTTGGGAGAATAAAAATCCTAAAGCTGTGGGATAATTGTGTCTAAATTCGCTCTCTTGAGCCAGATTTCAACTAGAAATCGTTCCGGTTTAGCTATTTTTTGCCCAACTTCACTTTCTTGTAGTTCTTCGAACCCCCTCAGATTACCTAAGACTTGATTAATCGAGGTGCCCATATATTTTACGATTGACGTTGCTAATTTTTTTCCAGTTAATAGCTGATGTTGATAGCTAGACTGAGCAATTCTTGCTTTTATAATCCATATTGCTGATAAACCTGACTAGCAGCACGATGGAGTAGGGAATGACGATAAACTAAGGATTTCATATCATCAGCATAACCACCACCAATTACACAAGCAACGGGATAACCATTAGCAATGCAAGTACTTAAAACTTGCATTTCTCGCCGATAAATACCTATGTCAGTTAAAGCTAACTTACCCAATTTATCGCCAATATGTGGGTCAACACCAGCATCATATAGGACTATATCTGGTTTCACTTGAGACAGTAAATCAGGAAGATAAGTCCCTAAAGTTTGTAGGTATTCATCATCTTCCATCCCCACAGGTAGAGGTACATCTAAATCACTTCTCTGCTTTCTACCAGGAAAATTCACCTCACAATGCATAGAAAAGGTAAAAACACTTTCATCGTCTTGAAAAATAAAAGCCGTACCATCTCCTTGATGCACATCTAAATCCACAATTAAAATCTTTTTGACAAGCTCTTGTTTTTGTAAAACTCGACAAGCTATCGCTAAATCATTGAAAATACAAAAACCAGAACCATAACTGGGAAAAGCGTGATGAGTCCCTCCAGCTGTATTACAAGCTATTCCTTTCTTTAAGCCTAACTGTGCTGCTAAAACCGTACCACCTACGGCAATACAGGTACGGTTCGCCAACGCCGAACTCCAAGGTAAACCTATACGTCTCTGTGCTTTGGGTTCTAGGGTTCCTTCACAATAAGCTTGTACATATTCTGGGACATGAATTAATTCAATTAACTCCTGAGATGGATATTCTGGGGTGTAAAATTGTCCTGATTGGGCAATACCATCAGCTAATAGTAATTCGTATAATAGCTTGAACTTAGCCATAGGAAAACGATGACCTTCAGGAAGAAAAGCAACATAATCAGGGTGGAAAATTACGGGTAAATCCATAAAGATTTTCCCTCACCACTTGTTATTAAGTATTGAATTAATTTTTTGTATTACTAGCACGAATAATCCAGTAACTAATGGATAGAGCTAATACCCCTGTTCCTAAACCAATAATATCTATACCATCTACTTTGTTAAGGTCGAGAATAATAATTTTTCGGGAAATGGCTATCAAAGAAGTCACTATTACTAATTCGACTTGAACTACATGTTTACGTAGATAAGCTGTAATATTTTCGAGAATCTCCAACGCAATTAATATATTTAGAAACAAGCCAAATATTTTGAATAAAACTGTGTTAAACTCACCATAATTAGTTGAGAATAATTGCTTTATTAAATTTGCACTTAAATCGATAATAGCTACGGCAATTACAATAACCATAGCAATAGAAAGTATTTTTGAAACAAATACTTCTATCTTTTCAATTACTTGCATGAATATGCCATCTTGCCATATTTTGTTTAAACCATTGATAATCTTTCTCATGATTTTTTATAGACCCCTGAGCATTGATACTATTCGCTTCTAACTGTATAAATTTACATAAAAATTACACCCCAATATATAGCTATTATGAAACATGAAGTAGCGAAATATAAATATTAATTATTAACACAACAAAATAGTTATATTTTTTATGGACACATTTGGGTTACGACTATTTTATAAAAAATTAAGGGAAGATTAATCGATTATCCCACATTCCGCAAGTTAGTTAACAAAGAAGATAATATTTACCACAGGGAGCACCAAAAAACTGTAGAATCCAGCACCGCTGTTCACTGAGGTTGGAAATATGTTTCAAAGAAGCGAACGTTAATAAATGAATTGACATGAAACATTGAAACACCTAACCTAAAGTAGGAGTGGCAGTTGGTTTACCTAACTGATTTTGAATTGTTTGGGAGCCTCGTTTTAGAGATTGGCGTAATGCCCTGTGACCTGGGCTGTAAACTAGCAAACACAAACCCATAACCATTGCCAAAGCCGCCACTATTTTCCTTGAATTTAGAAACACAGTGGAAGTAAAAAACAATGGGTCTTTGAGAAACCGAAAACCACGTTCTGTAGATTGTTGTGCCTTATATTCACGTAAAACATCTTCGTTGCTAAGTTTGTAGGCACCAAGAACATAGGTGGCAAGAATAAACCTGCCAGCCTGTTCTGTGGCAATGATAATTGCAGTTTCTTTGGGTACAATTTCGGCTTGAATATGGTAAATTCGGGTCGGTTGAGAATCCTTGCGAGGTCTACCACATCCCCGGTGTTGGCCATATTCAATAACTTCAATATTTGCATGCAAGTTGATGAAATGGCAACTGACTCTCAAGTAATTTGCCTGCGTTGAATGGATCTTCGGCACATGCAAATTCCTGTTGACACAATTTTCGTAGTTGGGATTGTGCCTGGGTATATTTTTTGGTCAGACGTTTGTTTTTCCAGTTGTTTGAAGTCAGATTCTTTACGGGCTTCACTTTCTATCACTAGCCACCGTTGTCGCACACCACCATAATCATTACAACAGGGGGCAATACGATATCCTGAAATTTTACTTGGTACAAATGCATCAATACTGTTCTTTTCGAATAGTTCTTTGGCGGCAGTTAGGCTTGCAGGAACTCGGGAGACCCATCTTAATGAGACTATCATCTGCAAATTGTCTTCAGTGTAAAGGGCTGCATCCGCAACAA
>CBZS010000758.1 GCA_000613065.1 Richelia intracellularis
TTAAACTCCCCATCCAAAGGAAATAGGGTATTTATCTTTCTTCCTCCATAACCGATTCTATTGGCGATTACTGTGCCAAATAATGTGGTCAATTTCCGCGACAATTTTTTCTTGTGTGTTCTGTTTACTGAGTCTGTGCCTGCACACTCTCCCTCTATTTCATCTTGAGTCCGTTTATCAAAATATCTTTGTTTGTAACAATCGTCTCAATAGTTCCTATCAATTCTCAAGTAACTTACTCTCTATCTGGGAGTGTTCTAACCCACAAATGCTGTCTGAGTCTAACCAACTAACTATCTGTTCAAATAGTTCTAGTCCTTGTGACCAAAACATACCTTGATTTGATGTAGATCCTTGCATAGGGTGTGGAACTGTTCCTGTTTTTTCACTTTTTACAAGCCAATTCCATCAAGTACATTTTTGGCTGTCAATACTACTGTGGTTGACTTGTGATTTATTATTCTTATATCACAGCCCGTACTACCAAAAGAGTCGCACCCAAATAATATATGTAATATAGCTCCTAAAGCCAAGCCAAACAAGGAAAAAAATAATACAACCACAAAAGCAAGCTTTTCCCTATATCCTGCTGTTTGAAAATCTAATCTAACTAACATTGTGGCAGCAATGATAACTAAGATATCAAGAAATAGCCTGAATCTGGCCAAAATTAAAAATAATAAAAATGCGCCTAAGAGGGTAATCCCAAAATATCTTAAGTTAGATTGAAACAGAAAACGAAAAAAACCAGAGATTTTAGACCAAGGAGCATTAAAGCAGGTTGTAAGGATTAGTATTGCGAACGCTAAGAATAGCCAATTAAGCGGATAATTTCCTATTTGGTAAGTCAGCCATCCAAGGTTAATGTAAGTAAATAGTAGGAGTAAGAGGGAAATCCAAGGGAATTTTCTGATAATGCTTGCCATGAAGGAGATAATTTACTCAGGTGAGGAGCAAATTAATTATGGGTGACAACCACTATCTTGCCTTAAATATCAGGTTTGGATTTTTATCTTTTTTGAAGAGACTTTTAGAGATGAAGCTAGGAGTAAATATTTTTGCTAAGTAGATTTCTGTTAAGCAGTGCTGTAATTCAGATAATAATGATTGAATTTTCCCTCAGCAGTTACAGAGAAAGTAAGATTTTCCGAGCCAAAAGTATTAAAACCCAGATTCCGCAGGTGCGATCGCAAAATGTTGTATTTTTGAAATATGAGTTTTTCAGAATAACAAATCAAAGTACAATATATCGTTCACTTAGGCATAGTGGCAGGGATTATTGATGAAATGAGTTTGGTTGATTTGTTCAACCAACTGCTTGGAACTCATCCCCAAGAAATAATCAGCTCCTACTTTAGGTTGGGTGTTTCAATGTTTCATGTCAATTCATTTATTAACGATCGCTTCTTTGACACAGATGTCCAAGCTCAGTGAGGAGCGGTGCTGGATTATACAGTTTTTTGGTGCTCCCTGTCGTAAATATTATCTTCTTTGCTAACTAACCTGCGGAATCTGGGTTAAAAACGCTAAGGGAAGGGCAAGTAAGAGTATTAAATTAACTACGATTCATGTATAACCACGTAGTTGAATTATTCGCGTTGCATAAGTGCGGGATGAATTAGCGTTTGAAACCATTGAGAAATGGTTTCAAATTTAGTGAAATCATCCCCTGATTCAGCAACGCCGAATTATTATGTATATCAATCTTCATTTTCTTTCTCAACTAAATCACCTCGTTCTAGTTCCCAAAGGATTTGATTACCTTCTCTTCTCACACGGGAAACAACCCAATTACGCCAACGCCATTGATCCCCTCTACTAGTTACAGCACTAGCATGAACATTCATTAAATCTGCCAGTTCGGAACTGGTGATTAAATATCCTTTAGCTGCGATTTCGTCAGCTACGTGGAGTGTTTCTACTAAGTTACGGATTTGCACCATCCTTAGTTCACTAGAAATAGTCTCACTACTTAATGCAGCAGTGGCATTAGATGAGTCAATCATATTTTTTTGTAATGGCAGAGTGTCAAAATTTTGTGTATTTTCGCTGATTAGTTTATTACTTGAATTCCCATTAGATACTGCGGCTAGATTTCGTTCATTTTGTGGCTGTGCATTATTGCCCTTAATTTGTTTTAGGGATGGGTTAGTGCCATTAGCAAATGCACGAGCGATTGCATCACAACGTTCGTTACCCACATTTCCTGCATGACCCTTGACATGTTGCCATTTGATTTGACGACTGTTAAGTTCATCTAAGGTCACTAACAAGTCTTGATTGAGAACCTGTTTCCCGTCTGATTTTTTCCATCCTTTCGCTTTCCAGCCTTTCACCCATTTTGTCACGCACTTAATTAGGTATTCGCTGTCCGTGTAAAGGGTGATCGGTTCCCTTTGTCCGTTAGCTTGCAGATATTCCAAAGCCGCGACCGCAGCTTCCATCTCCATCCGATTATTGGTAGTGCGATCACATTGTTTGCCGATTTCATGAATTGAACCATCATTGAAATAGATTACTACAGCCCAGCCACCAGGACCTGGATTTCCGGTGCAAGCTCCATCGGTGTATATACTTTGGATTGTGCGAACTGGAGACATGATTAAAATTTACAACCGCAGCAGAGTGAATTGTGAAATTAAATGACGGGAAACACATAAGAATATTAAGGTTATCACGATTATTGCCATACAAAAATGAAAACAGCCATTAATTATAGATATAAATATAAATATAAATAAAGTCTACAAGAAAGCCCTAGATTAATTTCTAAGGCTAAGTATCTTTAATAAGATATAAATACAGAATGTTTTTTAGCATTATCACTAGTTAACGCTACCAACTTTTGCGTTATCTGCACTTACAGATTGGTAAGCTTTTTCTAAACGCATAATCTGTTTAGCTTTAGCAGACAGAGCATTGGTATCTAACCAATTAGCAATCAAAGCATCTGTAGAAAATAAGCCAGCGCCGTTAACGGTAAAGAAAAGAAAACAAGCTGCATAAATAGCCGATAGTTCTAGATAAGGAATGCTAAATCCTGCAACCAAAATATGATGATACATAGCCACACACATGGTTCCAAACAATCCTAATGCTGCGGGACGGGTAAGGAAACCAAAGGCTAGTAATGGTGCACCAATTAGCTCTGTGAAGGCTGCCACATAACTAAAAAAGAGAGGGAATGGCAAGCCAATGTACTCAACGTAGGTTTCGGAAAAGCTTTCAATATTCCCCAATTTATCCAAACCATTGTGAATCATCATAATTCCTAATACAGCCCGCAGTATAGCCCAAGTGGTTTGTGACGAAAAGTTTGGGTTGACGTTGGGTTGAAATATGGACGTTATCAGCTTGGTATTACTCATGATTTTGCTTGTGAATAAAGTCTATTGAGAATGCTTATATTAATAAAATTAACAAATTATATTAATAAATGTAAACAAAATCATAAAGTCTGATCTGAGTAACTTTGTCTGTATAGCCTTCTATGTATAGATGAGAGGGTAATAAAAAACGATCGCTGAACTGAAAGCGATCGTTTTTTATTTAATAAAAGTGAATAAAATTAATCTTACTTAATAATTCCTAGTACAGGGGTAACCTCAGAATCTGCTATTGGTGGCGTAGAGAAAGCCTCACCGTAAATACTAGGACTAGTTTCAGCTATTTGGATGTAGGACTGACGGATTTGAGTATTAACTGCCACAGTCTTTACATCATAAATTTGGGTAGCTAGTTTGGGATACAAGCCAATGGCAATGATGGGAATCAGCAAGCAAGCAGCGATAAACACTTCACGGTTACTTGCATCCCTGTATCTAGACTCACTGGGTAACAAGCAATCTGTACCAAAGCACACTGCTCCTTCATCATCTGCGTTTTCCCAGTTGACGTTACCAATTTCGCAAGCATTGTCAGCTCCAGTGCCGTAAAATACTTGCCGTAATAAGTTGAGTAGATAAATCGGGGTAAGGATAACTCCCACTGCTGCTAAGAAGACTGTCACGGTACAGAAAGCAGAACTGTAGATATCACTACTAGTGAAGCCCAGGAATACTGTTAGTTCACTGACAAAGCCACTCATTCCAGGGAGAGCTAAGGAACCCATGGCACCCACTGTAAACAGAGCAAATACTTTAGGCATTACTTGACCAATACCACCCATTTTATCCATCAATAGGGTGTGGGTACGATCGTAAGTAACACCAGCCAGGAAGAATAGCACCGCTGCAATTAAACCATGAGAAATCATCTGTAACATGGATCCACTGATACCCAATTCGGTATATGAAGCAATACCCAACAGCACAAATCCCATGTGAGAAACAGAAGAATACGCCAAGCGACGCTTCATATTGGTTTGGGCAAACGAATTTAATGCCCCATAGATAATATTGACAACCCCTAATATTGCTAAGACAGGAGCAAAATAGATGTGAGCATCACCCAATGTTTCTAAATTGAGGCGAATTAGTCCATATCCACCCATTTTCAACAATACGCCCGCTAAAATCATGGATACGGGAGCAGAAGCCTCACCGTGCGCATCAGGTAACCATGTATGTAATGGGAACACAGCTAATTTAACACCAAAGGCAATGAGTAAACCTGCATACAAAGGTAACTCTAGAGCCAGGGGATAATTTTTCAGAGCCAGTTCGGCAATATCAAAGGTGGTATTATCACCGTAAAGACCCATGCCTAGGGCTGCTACCAAAATAAATATAGAAGCAGCTGCGGTGTAGAGCAAAAACTTTGTGGCTGCGTAACGTCGCTTTTGTCCACCCCAAATGGAAACCAACAAATAAACGGGAACTAATTCTAGTTCCCACATAATAAAGAAGAGTAGTAGATCTTGAGCTACAAATACCCCTATCTGTGCTGAATACAGCAGCAACATCAAGAAGTAAAACAGACGGGGTTTGAGATTAACCTGCCAAGCAGAAAATATTGATACCGTAGTAACAAATCCTGCCAGTAGTACCAGTGGTACTGAGATACCATCGACCGAAACTGCCCAGTTAAAACCTAACTGAGGCACCCAGGCGTACTTTTCCGCGAATTGGAAAGTCGCACTGCTAACATCGTAATTCTTCCAAAAGGCGTAACACATCAAGATAAAATCCGCGAGCGCCACACCTAGGGCATACCACCGCACGTTTTTACCATCTTTATCTGGTAGTACGGGAATAAGCAAGGAAGCTACGAGTGGCAGCATTATAATCGCGGTTAGCCAGGGAAATCGATCCGCTATCATCGTAATAAGCAAAAATACTTAAATTTGTTAATACGTATATCATACTAAACTTTGTAACACTTTGTTTAGAAAACTTTACCTGGGGTCTATATAAGGGGAACTAATACTATAAAAATGGCTGTGAATACTCAGGCATTGTTAAATATCTGTATCACTAGTACGTGAAGATAAAAGCTAAAAGACATAAGTCCTGCGCCACAAGCTTTTTACAGATTTACAATGGTTGCCTTATTGACGCCAAACTGTACTAGACACTTACTTGAAGACGAAATACATTGTAAATACAATGTATGTAAGGTTTGGATGAGATTTAACTGGGATGAGCAAAAAGCCAAGTCTCACGAGCAAAAACATGGTGTTTATTTCGAGGAAGCGCGAATAGTTTTCTATGATGAAAATGCCCGTTTAATATACGATCCAGAACACTCTGTAGAAGAGGAACGCTATATTCTGTTAGGTATCAGCAGTGTATTTATATTATTGATAGTGTGTCATCTTTCCCAGGAAAATGACGAACTTATCCGGATTATTTCTGCTCGTCAAGCAACTAAACAAGAGCGTCAACAATACCTTTTTTATCATGAGATAACAATAGTAATTTTCACAGAATGGGAAAAATCCCTATGTTCAAAAGCTGAAAAAACAAGTAACAATTAGGCTTGAGGATGAGGTGATTATCTACTTTAAGCAACTTGCGGAGGAAACAGGTATTCCCTATCAAAGTTTGATTAATCTTTATTTACAGGATTGCGTCCGAACCAAACGGAAGCCTTTGATGGAATGGGTCTCTAATGGGTAAAGTAGGAAGTTTATGGTTATCCAATCATTTGTCATTTGTCATTCGTACTAGTAACAAAGATTACCCAGCTTCCTTAGGAGTATGCAAAATAAATCAAGCTATACCTGATGCTAATGCTACTAAACATCAAATGATTCGGGTGATTGATGAATCAGATGAAGATTATCTTTATCCCAGTAGTTATTTTGTAGGGATTGAATTGCTGCAAGGGGCTGAAGATGTCTTCTCTCCGACTATTTAAAACCTACAATCATTTCCTAATATCACCCTCAAGCCATACAGCAAATACTTGTAGATATTCACCTGTGTAACAGTTAGTAATACATAATTTACTTTTCCTGTTCAATCGGTAAAACTGAAGCTATATGAAAGAAATCAAACTGCTACTTCCCGAATCATGCCTCTCTGTATTAACCTGCATTGCTCTAATCCGGACAATTCTGATGATATGTTGTTTTGTCATAGTTACGGTTCAGAATTATTGTTGGAAGGACGTTATCGAGTATACAAAAAGCTAGGAGAAGGTGGTTTTGGTAAAACTTGTGAGGTGAGTGATATCCGCAGCAGTCACTCCAAGGTACATTACCCGGATTTCTCACCAAGATTGAAAAAACAGGGGTCTAAAACTGCCAAAATGTATGTATATTGCAAAAGAATCTTAGCAGTTTAAAGGATGACCCCAAATAAAAATCATTCTATACCGGAACAGTTTGTATTTGGACAGGTAAAGTCATGTCCAGTTGTAGTCAATTTAAAGGGAGACCCTGTAACATCGGATGCAGGGTTAGTTAACATTAATTGCGGAACTAGACAGAAAAAGAGAAATAACATCACGATTTGCAAGATGTTTCAAATATTACCGAGACCCCAATAAAGTTTTATATCCAGTTCATAACTTAATTGCACAAAGCAAAGGATATATATATGGCTTAATCATGGGGTATGAAGACATAAATGACCATGAAATTCTACGTCACTATCCAATATTCGCACTTGCCGTAGGAAAGGTTATTAACTCAGAACAAGAATTAACGACTTTGGCCCGGAAAAACACCTTAAATCGTCTCGAACATTGTCCAGAAGACGTATCTTCAAGAGAAAATAGTCGGTATCATCGTATTGACTATGATGCTAAGGCGATAGAAACACTTTTAGTTGAGCTATTTTTAGAATCTTATCATCAGCCACCGCGACAGATAATAATAGATTTAGATGTGACGGATGATTTAGTTCATGGTGATCAAGAAGAAACATTCTTTAATCCGTATTACAAAGGATATTGTTATGCTCCCCTTTCTATTTTTTGTGGTAAAGATTTACTTGCTGCAAAACTTCGTGCATCCAACTTAGACCCGGCAGCATGGGGGTTAGAAGAATTACAAATTGGATTAATAAGTAATAGCGCTCTCTGATTTGAAATAACTGTCGTGCTGGGTTAATTTACTTGATTTAATCCAACAAGTTGGTGTGTCAATTTTTATCACTATTTTGTTCTGATTTAAGTATATTTCAATTTGAATGTATTTTATAAATCTTTTGTATACTCGGTTTTTAGTTCGTAGTCCTTGTCATCTGCAAGGAATTTGACAATGTGCTAATTAATTTATCCTAAATCTGGCTCATCCAAGTGTTTTTTTCTCACTTGTGAGAAATCCGGGTATAGTGAGCTTGGCTGTTTTTGTTGTGGTAACAACTGTAATGGATGGTAATATAATAGACAATACAGCCGTACATGACTTGGTACTCTTGTACGTAGCGATGGCTGTAGGACTCATCATTATTTATATATACAGCTATTACAGGAGTAGCTCTAAGGCCCTTGCTGCAACATCCCATTTTAAAATCGTAGAAGCCATAGCTGATATGACATTTTGCCTAACTTCAACGAATAAAGGCGTTGCATAAGTGCGGGATGATTTCACTAAATTTTCAACGATTTTTCAATGGTTTCAAACGCTAATTCATCCCGCACTTATGCAACGCCCGAATAAATTTTTGGAAATTGACAAATTTGCCCTAAATAACAAACCAGTCCTTGTAACAGTCATTTTATTAATAAATTTCCTCGGCTTATCCTCAAATAATTCCTACAACTTCCGAGTAAAATAATAGTCTTAAAGTTTTAGGCAGATAAAATGGTACTTCTGGAACCACTCTCAAACTTTATTAATCCCAATGGTACAGTTAATAACTCATCTCCTATCTATTACTATCAAGGATATTGTCCCCAAACAGCTAAACTCTTGCAATTACCTCGCACAGCTTTAGCAGAAGCGATCGCTCATGGTTTAATGGCACAATTAGCTGAAGATGAGCTTTATTCCCGTGAAGGCAAGATGTACGGTATCATACTGATAAAACAACCCAATGGCGAGCAACAAATACTCAAGGCTTTTTCTGGTTTGTTGAATGGTTGCAGTGATGTAGAAGGTTGGGTTCCCAGTATTCCGGGAAGAGAAGAAGTCAGGTTAGATGAAGCTCGCACATTAGCAGAATTAGAAGCTATCAAGCAAGAATTAATTCAACTGGCACAAATTTACGAACGCCTGCAATACCAAGAATTAGAGCGAGAATTTGTCGCCCGTTTGCAAGATATGAATAAAACACATAGCGCTCGCAAACAGCAACGCCATGAAAAGCGACAAATACTAGCCGAAACACTGGCAGAAGAAGCATTAGAAACAGCGAGCGCTCAACTTGACGAAGAGAGTCGCCAAGATGGAATTGAACGCAAGTTACTGAAACGAGAAAGGAATAAAATACTACAACCAATTAAAAAAATAATTGATAATGCAGACATACAGATGAGGGAACTGAAACGCAAGCGTAAGGAATTGTCCCGACAGTTGCAAACACGGATGCATGCAGCTTATTCATTGATGAATTTTTATGGGCGTTCGCAAACACTACAAGAACTATCACCACAAGGTTTACCCACAGGTACAGGGGACTGTTGTGCGCCAAAATTATTACACTATGCAGCTACCCACAATTTACAACCCTTAGCCATGGCTGAGTTTTGGTGGGGTGCCTCTTCTGGAGATAAAATTCAAGGACAATTTTACGGTGCTTGTGTGGAAAGATGTCAGCCGTTAATGGGATTTCTGCTTTCTGGTTTGACTAAAGTGGAGGGAGTAGGGAGCAGGGAGCAAAGGGAGATCAAGAATATCTATTCCCTTCCCCCTAACTTGAAAGTTATTTATGAAGATGAATGGTTAATAGCTGTTAATAAACCATCTGGGTTACTTTCTGTTCCCGGCAGATATTCTCAGAATCAAGATAGTGTGGTTAGTCGTTTGCGTAATTTGTTACCTGATGCGGGGGATTTGTTGACGGTACATCGGTTGGATATGGATACATCAGGGGTTTTAGTTTTAGCACGGTATTCCCAAGCTCATCGTCTGTTAAATCAACAGTTTCAAGAACGTCGAGTTCACAAAGTTTATGAAGCTATACTTGCAGGGCATATATCTCAAGATGAGGGTGTGATTGAATTACCATTGTGGGGAAATGCGGAAAATCGTCCCTATCAACAAGTAAATTGGGAACATGGTAAACCAAGTATGACAAAATTTAGAGTTATTGCTCAAGAAGGCAATTACACCCGTGTAGAATTTTTCCCCATTACAGGTAGAACCCACCAACTCCGAGTTCATGCTGCTCATCCCCAAGGATTAGATGTACCGATATTAGGCGATCGCTTTTACGGCAATCATACATCTACAGATAGATTACACCTCCATGCTAAGGAATTGTTTTTGCTACATCCACATAGAAATCAACAGCTACACCTGAAAACACACACACCTTTTTAGGAAAATTAAAGGGGTAATAAGCACTCCAAAGTCTTTGCTAATTAAGGCTTTGAAAGTTGCAACTTGGAGATAAAATCAAGTCAAAATAATAATGATTCTGTATGAGGTAAGCAACCAACTACTGAAAAGTACATAGCTTAATGGGGCTAGGGTGCAATGAAAAATATTGTAAAGTCAATAAAAGCTCTCAGTAATCGCACCACCCAACTCACCCTATGACTAGCACACCCTTAAGTTGGCAAGAATTAGAAACCCTCACCAACTATCAAATAGACACCATTAATGGTCCCACCAACTCTAGAGCCAGGTTACGTTTATTTGGAAAAACTGAATCTGAAGTGCGGGTAACTTTGTACCGTGATAATCATGCTTGGTGTCCCTACTGTCAAAAAATTTGGTTATGGCTGGAGGAAAAACAAATACCCTACTGGATCGAAAAAGTAACAATGTTCTGTTACGGAAAAAAAGAAAGTTGGTATAAACGTAAGGTTCCTTCGGGAATGTTACCAGCAATTGAGCTAGATGGACGCATCATTAAAGAAAGCGATGATATTTTAATCGCTTTAGAAAAAGTTTTTGGTCCATTGAACCAGAGCATGAGGGATCGCAATGTGTTTCCTCTGCGACAATTAGAACGACTGTTGTTTCGAGCTTGGTGTTCTTGGTTATGTTACCCAGTAATTTCTCCTCAACAAGAGCGACGTAACCGAGAACAATTTACTGGTGTAGTGGCTAAGGTGGAAGAGGCTTTGGCTAGTACCCCTAGTCCATACTTCCTTGATACATTCGGTACCGTTGATGTTATTTTTACACCCTATGTAGAACGTATGAACGCGAGCCTTTACTACTACAAAGGTTACTCCTTACGGGAAGAGAACCCACATTTTAAGGAATGGTTTGCAGCAATGGAGAGCCGAGAACCCTATCGCGGTACCCAGAGCGACTTTCATACTCACGTCCACGATTTACCTCCTCAGATGGGAGGCTGTTGGGAAAATGGCGAACCCCAAATGCTCGTCAACAAAACACGGGTGGATAATGGTCCTTGGTTTGGGTTACCAGATGTTACTTATTCAGAGCCAGAAAACTCAAGTATGGAAGCTCTGCAAAGAGTTATCGATCACCACAATAATATTATTAGAGTTAACCCTGCTGAGGATAAATTGTTTGATGAAGCCTTGCGCTGTACCTTAACGTACATGATGACTAGTCAAGAATGCGTACCGCCATCTGGTTCTGATGTGGCTTTGCGGTATTTGCGCGATCGTATTAATGTACCCCGTGATATGTCTATCTACGCCGCCAAGCGATTGAGAGAAGCTTTAGAGAAAACAGCCGCTCTTGCGGGTAATGGGCAGCCAGAACCCATTACCATTAGGCATCGATATGACCAAGACCCATGTAATTTTGCCAGAAAGCTATAGAATCACTCTACAGAAAACATCAAAAAATTGATTCCCTTGGTGCAAATGTCTGAGATATTGTGAAATAAAGCATCCACAGTTTTTAAATCCGCAACTTTAAATGACATCAGTTTATTCCCCCAAACACAAGAAAGCCAGAGCCCTTAAACCAGGTAGCCGTCGTCCAGCCAAGGAACTATGCAGCGAATGTGGTTTATGTGACACATACTATGTCCACTATGTCAAAGAATCCTGCGCCTTTATTAATCAACAGTTTGAGGAACTAGAAACTCAAAGTCACGGACGCGATCGTAATCTTGATAATCCCGATGAACTTTATTTTGGTGTACATCAGGAAATGATGGCGGCACGGAAAACTGAACCCATCCTCGGCGCACAATGGACAGGTATTGTTAGCACTATTGCCATAGAAATGTTAAATCGCGGCTTGGTGGAAGGGGTAGTCTGCGTCCAAAACACCAAAGAAGACCGCTTTCAACCCATGCCCGTCATCGCTCGGACACCGGAGGAAATACTGGCAGCGCGAGTAAATAAACCAACACTCTCCCCCAACCTTTCCGTACTAGAAGAAATCGAAAAATCTGGTATGAAAAGGCTCTTGGTGATTGGTGTGGGTTGCCAAATTCAAGCACTACGAGCAGTAGAAAAACAACTCGGCTTGGAAAAACTGTATGTTCTGGGTACACCCTGCGTTGATAATGTGACCCGGGCTGGGCTACAAAAATTCCTCGACACTACCAGTCGTTCCCCGGAAACCGTGGTTTATTATGAATTTATGCAGGACTTCCGCGTACACTTCAAACATGAGGATGGTTCCACAGAAACCGTCCCCTTCTTCGGTTTGAAAACCAACCAACTCAAAGATGTATTTGCTCCTTCCTGTATGAGTTGCTTCGACTACGTAAATTCCCTAGCAGATTTAGTTGTGGGGTATATGGGCGCACCTTATGGTTGGCAGTGGATTGTAGTTCGTAATGATACCGGGAAAGAAATGCTGGAACTAGTAAAAGACCAAATTAAAACCCAGCCAGTCTTTGCCAAAGGCGATCGCAAACAAGCGGTGCAACAAAGTATCCCAGCCTATGATAAAGGGGTAACTTTGCCCATGTGGGCAGCAAAATTTATGGGGGTGGTAATTGAGAAAATTGGTCCCAAGGGATTGGAGTATGCTCGGTTCTCTATAGATTCCCACTTTACCCGGAATTATTTGTATGTGAAGCGCAATTATGCCAAAAAATTAGAGGCTCATGTGCCGGAGTTTGCCAAGCGGATTGTGGGACAGTATAAATTACCAGACTAATTAAGAGGAGTGATGGAGGGAAGGAAGGAGCTTTGACACACTCACCGACAGCCATGGTGGGATGATTCTTGACCCTTCGTTGGATGATGTTAGCTACAAGTGAGGTCATTAATTTTTTAACTTAGCAGCCTCAACAGCCGATATTCCTTCTCCCTCTGTACCGAAATACCACAAGCTTGCAGCAGCTTCAGCACGGGTAACTGCTTTCTTTGGTTGAAACAATGTGGTGTAACCAAATACCCGACGCACATTAGATTTTTCCCCATTTTGATGATCTGCTAATAGTGCCCTTAAGGCTTTGGGAGCGATTTTGCCCACGTCTTGAAAACCCCAGATTTGTTTCACCAGATTCAGATCTGCATTTGGCAAGCCTTGACGAATATCTAAGGGGATTTTCCATAACAATAACTGTTCCCTGGTCAAAGGTCTATCGGGACGGAATAAGACAGCCTTGGAGTCTCCAGACAAGGAACTAGGAATTAATCCAGCTTCTGCTAAACCTTGAATTGTGGGAAAATCTGGATCTTGGGAAGGTAGATCTTTAAATACTGCGCGTTCGCTTGGTGATGCTAAACGAATTTGTTTAGCTGGGTTATTAGCATACATGGCATTATTCGCAGCTAATAACCAACGAGTATATTCTCTTCTAGTAATAATTCTGTTGGGTTGAAACTGCTTATCTGTAGTAGAGTTGTTCTTATTATTGTTATTAGGTTCGGTCAAAATACCTAATACAGCTAAATCTTGGAGATATTGGCGTAGCTGCTGTGGTGCTTGATTCTTATCCCCAATATTTGAAGATAAATTATTGGCCGGAGTGGATTTATTCGCAGCTTGTGGTGTGGGTTCTTTGAGGGAGATGGGACCAATAAATTCTGGTTTTCCTGGTTGAGGGAGATTTCCTTGTTTTGGAGGGGTATTAGTTTTCTGGCTTGCTATATATGCAATGATAATTTCTGTATCTCTAGAAGTTTGTGATTGATTCGGTGAAGTATTGCTCACCCTTCGGGGTTGAATTGAAATATTTACTTCTACACCACTGCGTTTAGCAGATAAAACACTTTGAAAATTCTCTGTGGGTTGTTCTTCGTTGACAATTTGCCACTTGTTATTTTTTAATTGTTGACGATAAAAGTTAGTAATAATATTGCTAGGATCTTTACTGAGCCACTGGGTAGTGACTTGATTCTCCCTACCTTGGGCTGGTTTTACTTCTTGTAATTTGGCATTGGGATAAGGAGGAATATCCTCGGGAAAATCTGCTGGTAAATTAGTTCTAGATTTTGTTGATTCATTTTGACGTGCGCTGAGGTTCTTTGCTCCAAATACTGTGGTATTTTCCTGCAAATTAGGATCGGGAGCTAAAGATTTCTCTAGGTTTGTACCAATGGAACTATCAGTACAAGCTATTAATGGGGTAATAGTAACAGCCCAAAATAAATAAACAATAGAAATTCTAGAGTGCAACACGTTTTATCATCACAAACTACTTTCTAATTTCTACCCTAGCGCAGACTGGGTTCATTTGATTGCTTCCTTGGAATAAATATTAAAGTGGTTGGATAAAATCGTGCTCTTTGTTATAGATTGGTAATTTAGTTTTATATTTGAGTTTTTGGATACTAGGCTCACTAGCTATGGATGATAAATCTGGGATGGAGTTAGATTTTTCCTCTGCAAAATTTATAATTTGTAGGCGGTGAGTGAAGTTATAGTGTATCTGAACCGTACTGTGAATTTGAATAGGGTTAATCTCTGCGATTCCACAAGTAAAAGAGTTCATTTAGTAATCATTCCCATGCAATGACAGGCAACAACCCAAGAAAAAATGCATTGGTGCGATTAGTATCTGCGAATGGAGTATCTGTAGGAAGTGATTTTAATTATTCCCTGATTCCTGAACGCGATATGGTAATCGGACGAGATCCTAGCTGTGAAATCATTTTAGATGCCATTATCTATCGGATGGTATCTCGTCGTCACGCAGTTTTTCGTCCCCTATCCACATCGGTGGATGGTAATATTAATTGGATTCTACAGGATCTAAATAGTGCAAATGGAACCTATTTAAATGGTCAAAAATTACAAGGTTCCCAAGAATTACAATTAGGTGATCGCGTTCGATTAGGTCATGATGGGCCAGAATTTATATTTGAGTATGATTTAAATTCTTCCCCGACAGCATTCAAGGAAACAACCCCCCCTCCACCTCCACCTCCACTAAAAGCTGTCACTAATTCCTCTCATTCTTCTTCACCAGATTCGGTAAGCTTTACCCAGTTATTTCCAATTTTCTCTACTGGTAAAGATTTAACCCGGAAGGCTTATTTAATTCCAGGAATTTTCACGGTTGTATTTGTAGTCTTAATGTTCGCTACCATAGAGAACCCCGAATTAAATCAAGTTCTAGTTGCAACTTTTATCGCTTTAGCTGCATATTACTTCTTTATCTATTTGTTATGTGGAAAACAGAAACCTTGGTGGATACTTTTGGGTTCAGCATTCGCAACTATGCTGATTCTCCTCAGTCCTCTATTAGATGTATTTATATTTGTATTTCGCGATATTCTTCCTGGTAATTTACCTCCAAACCAAGACACTATCACTTTCCAAGAACTACTGTTCAGGATGTTTTTTGGTGCTGGTTTGATGGAGGAGCTGTTAAAAGCATTACCTATTTTAGGAGCTTTATTGATTGGACGAGTTTTACCTTCACCATGGCGAGAACGTGTGGGTGTATGGGAACCTTTGGATGGTATTCTTTTAGGCACAGCGTCCGCAGTTGGTTTTACCCTCTTAGAAACACTGGGGCAGTATATACCACAAATTACCCAAAATGTTGCCGAACAAGAAGGAGTCATCAGTGCAGGTTTACTAGCAGGTTTCCAATTACTCATCCCCAGAATAATCGGTTCTTTACCCGGACACATGGCATATAGTGGTTACTTGGGATACTTTATCGGGTTGGCAGTTCTAAAACCAATAAAAATTTGGCAGACCTTGCTAGTTGGCTATTTCACTGCATCCGTGCTTCATGCTCTGTGGAATGCTACTGGTATTATCAGTGGTTTATTTCTAATAGTTGTAGGTATTATATCTTATGCTTTTTTAATGGCTGCTATTCTTAAAGCTAGAGCTCTTTCTCCTACACGAACGCAAAACTTTGCTACCCGCTTTTTCCACACTAAATAGGGTTTGCTGAAAAAAGAGAAAAAGTAGTTGCTGTGGGAATATCAGACCAGAGAAATATATTTAGATGCAAGAAAAAAGGAGAAAGTAGCACAAAACCCATGCATAACAATACCAGTAACAATACTGGTGGCAATAGTACTCATGTACCGAAAGTCAGAGCAAACTCAAATTTCAGCATCAAAGTTCCTTCTGCCATTTGAGGGGAAGTTGTCTTGTGAAAATAGGTGGGTAATGATGGCTGATTTGATACCCTGGCAAGAATTTGAAGATGAATATGCGAGCCTTTTCTCCGAAGAAATGGGGGCACCAGCAAAGTCATTTCCCATGGCATTAGGTGCATTAATAATCAAAGATAAATTGGGGATAAGCGATAGGGAAACAGTAGAAAAAATAAAAGATAACCCTTATCTACAGTACTTTATGGGAATGTCATCTTATATTAATGAAGCACCATTTGATGCATGGATGCTAGTACATTTTCGTGAAAGAATCAGTGCGAATGTGGTGAATAAAGTCAATCAGATGATGGTAAAAAAAATACAAGAGGCTACCTTTGAGGAAGCAGACGAAAAAAAGAAACACAAAAGGTTTTAGAACCAAAAAATAGAGGTAAATTAATATTATATGCGACTTGTGCGCCAATTTATATTAGCTATCCAACAGATTTAGGCATCTTAAATCAAGCCAGCAAGCAAACAGAAAGAATTATAGATTCTCTTTATGAACAGATAAAGGGAAGATTAGATAAAAACCCAAGGACTTATCGAGAATTGGCAATAAAAGACTATATAGTAGTGGCAAAAAAAAGTCGTCCTCGGCAGAAACAAAGAAGTAAAGCCATAAAAAGACAACTTCAATATATTAAAATAAACCTATCTCATATTCAGGGTCTAATCACAGGGTAAGCGCATCTCAAATTCTATTCACAAGCGGGTTGAGAGGTATCATCATGTTGGGATAAACAAGCAGTAAGAACAGTCAGCATATAATTATTATCCATAGCGGCTCCATTAGATTTTTGGCGATTACTACGTTTCAAAGATTGCTATAGGTTTAAAGCATTAAGAGCTATTCGCCGCAGAAGTGCTAAGTTTTGTGGAGCATGACCAGTACGGACACCACAAGCATCTTCAGAAAAAGTGACATCAAAAGTCCAATGCAACCCATTTTCCACACCCCAATGGAGACGAATCACTTGTCCTAAGTTACGAGCATCACAATTTAAACTAGTTAGATAAAACTGAACTTCACGGGTTGTTTGATTTTAAAGATGTGGTACCCGCACAACCATGACAACGCATTTAAGACCAACCCAATTGTCTTGGTTATGCAAAGTTTGCAGTTGAGAAATAGGAACACACCAAATTTGACGTTTTTCAGTACGATGATGACCTTTCTCTACCCGTTTATCATAACTATGGATAATACCTTTAAAGCCTTGAGATAACTGTTGCTAAAACCAATTTTTAACTTGTCCGTAAAGTGTAGGATGATTACCTTTGAGTCCTAAAACATAATCTGCTTTTGCATTAAATATTTAGGATGCAATTGCTGTTTGCGTACCCATGGCATCAATGGTAATAATACATCCAGCCATGTCTAATAATTCCAATCATGCAGGGATTGCTGTAATTTCATTCCATTGATTTATCGTCTTGTTTTACTTGTCCTAAAACAAGACGATAAATCAATCGACCATGCACTAACTAGATGTAACGCTGATTTAGCCTGTTCTCTATCATAGGAACCTTTGAGGATCTTACCATCAATGGGAATTACCTGTGCTCCTGGGGCTTCAACTCTTGATTCTACCCAACGTCGAAAGCATCGCTCAAATACTTTTGGGTTAATGGGTTCAAACACCCGTCGAAATGTATCTGCACTTGGGATGCCCTCTGGTAAAGCTAAAAACTGCTCCAACCAGTCGTATTTACTCAATCCATAATTTTCCATGTCCTCCCATCCCTTACCTGCTGCAATCACTGATAGTATTCCAATTATTAAAATATTTGTTAATAAATGGACACGGGTTCTTTCTACAGGTGGGTCTTCTATCTCACTAAAAACTAATGACATTTTTTCTGTCAATGCAGTGGCATTGGCTATACTCAAATTTTTTGAGCTTTTAATCTTTGGTGTTGAAGATTTGAAACCCGTAGGCGCAAGCCTTCTTGTCAGAGATACCATTAGACTAAGCCGTTCAGTTCAGATAGACCCTTTGCGTCCTTAGCATACTACTTAACTTCTTTAATACTTAAATCTCCATTTTTGTGCCCCACGAGTGTTCCCCAGTTGCGTCAAATTTTTTTGGCGATGCCCCTCCAGTACCCCCCAAAGGGCGTTGGCGTAGCCTGCGCTTAGCCACGAAGTGCCCGTCGTTGGCGTTCGCACTTGACAATCAAGACATGCCTCACAATTATGTGCAACAATCTGTATTTTTCACTAGAAAATTAGATGAGCTTACCCTGCTAATGTGAGTAAAGAACAAAAAGACAAGCAAATGAATCTGAGAGGATTCGTAATAGTATTGAGGGAAAGTTTGGGCAAGGGAAAAAAAGATTTAGCTTGAATCGAATCATGGCTAAACTTTCTCATACTTCTGAAACTGCAATTGCTATTACTTTTTTAGTAATGAATCTTTCTACTTGGTTATGGCGGCTTTTTTTTCTTTTTTATGTCAATGCATGTCAAGTACGCCTTTTTTATGCAAGTTTGATTATTCAAACTTATCGCTTAATTAATTCTATTTAACAAAAGATTATATTTCATTTTTGACTAAATTGTCCATGGCTCCCCACTGAACTTTTTCAGCAACCCCTAAATAGGAATTGCTATTGTTGCAGAATTATTGGTCAATCTGCAATCTAAAACCCAAAATCTAAAATTTAAAACTTCTGGACACAGGACAGGATATTAAGGATGCTATGCCTACAAATAGTTGATTACTGGAGAGTTAAATCTTTTATCTCTTTGGATAGATGAAACTTATTGGATATTGTCATAAGTTAATATTGCTCCCTTTAGCTAACCAGATATTTAAAGTAAAAAATGTCTAATACAAATGTAGGCATAGCAAGCTTAGCTGTATCCTGCTGGAAACAAACTTTCTACTAACCACTAGATAAATTAATAAGGAATTATTTTTCTTCCCTTGCTTGGGATTGTTGAATGTGGTTCAAGGCATAATGGGCAACCGCAATACTCAATCTAGCTTGCTCTATTTCTGATAGATTCATCCATTGGCCATCGCCAATATTATCCAAAACATTAATTAGCAGCTCCACTTTGGGAATTATTGCCGCTACGCATAGCATAAGCTACTGGACGCGCTAATACTAATAAATCTTCTTCTTCCCATGCTGGTAGTACAGATTGCACGCACTCTACTAGCTGTTCTCCTACAGAAACCTGAGAATCAACTATGTTGGTTGTTGCTTGGGCTATTTTTTGTAACCAATCTTGAAGAACTCTCGCTGCAAAGCTTTTTTGTAAACTTTCATGAATTCCTGCAACCAGAGAGTTGTCTGTAGTATAATTGTAACTGATTGTGGGAAGGGGACTACCCCATAGGCTATCTACTTGAGAGTAGAAGTTATTGCAGAATGAATTTAATTCGTCTTCCATGATGTCTTGAAAAACAAATTGCGATTCTGCTTGCAACAGATATTCTTCACACTCAGGTTCCATAGGGTTCCAGGGATATGTTTGATGTTCTGGGTAAGTATAGGTTCTAGTAACTCTAGTTCAAGGGAGTTTCCTCGGGGATAAGATGCATTGGATAAATTGTTGATTTTAGTAATTTGTTGTTTCCGTGTGATGAATTAACTTGTACTGACAGCTACATTGTGGAATATCTAATTTCCGCAAAACATTGATTTTTATCTGAAAAATCAGCGTTCGCTGTATGTTTAAAAATACTTTTTCTCAGTTGCATTCACTGCAATAAATATCATGCAATACTAATCACCAAAAGTAATCAAGTACTTTCAACAATAAACTCCCAGGTTTGACCTCTAGTACTACCAAATTTTAATTGCATTCCCGATACTAAAGTTACCTCCTCATGATGAACTTGTCGCCAACCTAGGTGTTCTAAAATCCAAGTAGTGCCATAGGTTTATTTTTATTGTAAATAATAGGTTTGTACTGGATTGGAACCAATCAAAGTATTTCTACACAGAATTTCGGCGTGTAATCTGGATACAGAAGGTTCTGGGATCACCATATCATTATCAGCAGTACGACCGATACGGTTAACACCTGGTCTAAGTTTCCATACCCTTCCCCCAGAGCACAAAGTTACCGATGGAAATCCACTAGCAATACCGGGAATGGATGTTTATGGTAACTCTGTAATCCCCTCATAAAAACTCTTGAGTAACTGACCATTATAATATGGGTGGAGATAGAGAATCGGTAGAGTCCAAGCAGGTTGATTAAATTTATACACAGTTAATAACTGTTGTCTGGCTTCAGCCACCGCTTCATCAATTGGTTTACGCGATCGCAAAGCTTGGGTAAAGGCATGAATAAAAGTATGGCTTTCACGATCAGCGATTTGATCGCCCATTCCTAGGACTGCTGGAACCCCATGACGAATTAAGACCTCGCCCAAGCTACTGGAAGGAAGTGCCTGGCGATTAACAGCTGCTGGCTGTGCTCCCCAACAAGCATTAAACAATGCTAATTTTACCCCCGTACTGGTTAGAGCTTATGCTAACTCAATCCCATTTAAAGTCATTCCTGGTCTTAAAAACAGTTGACCACCATCAGGTGCAGGTAAACCATGACCAGCATAGAAAAACACATTATAAGTTTTTGACTCTAATTCTTGGAGTAGCTCCTTTGGGGTTGGTTGCACTACTGTTTTTACTAAACAAGGAGCGTAGCCTTGGGCACTACTGGCAACTGGTCCTCCTGCGGTTAAAGTCTGCTCTAAAAGAGAAGCTTCCTTTTCTAGTTGTAATTTGTCATCTTCTCCCAGTACTAGCAAAATATTTAAAGCGCGGTCGGTACCTAGATAAGGTAGAGCTTCAACTTCACTGGTAGTACGACTAAATAGTTATTGTTGGTGGGAAAGAGAAATTGCTGGTTGCCCTGGTTTGGGCTGCATAATTTCCCAAGGTAAAGTAATTAAACCTGGTTCCCGAATTTATAAACGTAGGCGTAGCCTTGAATTTTGCCCCATAGCTATGTCTTGACTGCGTTCTAAGCTTCCCAAAATTTGACCAGAAAAGAACCAACACCATAGTTTCAAGCCTAAATCTTGCATCAGCCGTGCAGCAGAACCCCCTTTTCCCAATGGCATTTGGGGTAACTCTGGATGCATTTTGTTGGGTTCACTGGACTGTTCCCCTGGAAGAATATCTAAATCATTGTGGGGAGCGAACATTTTCTGCCATTTTCGCCATGCTTCGGTGACACTGTGAGACCATACACAATCACGCAAAACGTAGCCACTCGGATAGGGATCATTTACCACCCAAATGGCGAAGCTGTCATTGCTGGTATTCACATGGGCGATCGCCAGGTTCAAGGATGGGTTCATTCAATTCAGTCAGTAAAATAAAATAACTTTTAATAAAAATTTACTTAGGCAGTGAAGTATGCCTTTAGTATTCATATTAACTATACTATTTTAGGTTTTGAGCAACTGATTGAAAACCCAGAGAGTACCAGCAAATCAAGTCTCTACTCCTCGACGAATACTAAACACAGTCGATTTACCCTCTTTATTATCCTTATCTCCTCAATCCCAAAGAATATTATTGTATATTCAAGGACTGAGGATACAACTGGATGAAAATTTCCCAACTTCCCCTTTGCTGGCAGCAAGAGCTAGCAGCAGAGTTTGAGCAACCCTATTTTCAAAAACTTGAGGATTTTTTAAATCAAGAACGTCAATTACAAACAATATTTCCCCCAGAAGAGGAAGTATTTGCTGCTTTTGAACTAACACCTTACAAACAGGTAAATGTATTATTATTAGGTCAAGATCCTTATCATGACTATAATCAAGGCCACGGTCTTTGTTTTTCTGTAAGACCTGGAATTAAGCTGCCGCGATCGCTCATGAATATTTTCCAAGAGATGCAAGGGGATATAGGTTTGAATATACCCAATCATGGATATCTTACTTCTTGGGCAAAGCAGGGTGTTTTGATGTTAAATTCAGTTTTAACGGTGAGGGCACATGAGGCAAATTCTCATAAAAATAAAGGTTGGGAAAAGTTTACAGATGCGGTTATTACTAAGCTAAATCAAAAGCGATCGCCTGTTATTTTTGTTTTATGGGGAGGCTATGCTAAAAAGAAGTTGAAGTTAATAGACCCTGAACGACATACGATTATCCAGGCAGCACACCCATCACCACTTTCGGCTCATAATGGTTTTTTTGGCAGTAAGCCTTTTTCTACAATTAATGCAGCGTTAAAAAGCTGCGGTAAATCAGAGATTAATTGGCAGCTTCCCAAGTACTAATCATAGTAATTTATCTTTAGGTAAAAATCCAATACCATAATACAACCCCAAGAAGGGCGCATACTAAACATTCGTAAATAAATCTAATTACGGTATTCATAATAAGTCCATATCACGATAATAATAGATTATTGCTAGTATTATTTGCTATATAATAAAAGCTCGTCACTATTATTACAGGGTACTTGAAATTTATAAAGTATAACTCAATGGCAAAAGTGAATATTGACATGATATTTTGTGAAGATGAATTTGATTATTCATTTGGAAGCCCTATGATTTTGTACACATTATGCTGTCCTTTGTGGTGTTTTTTTTTAGTGATTCTACTCCTCTTTATTGATATTGTTTAATATAAACTATTCATTAACGTTGTTTTTGATATTTTACACAAACTACAAATATCTTTATGTTTTATCCCCTGACTTTTTAGATACAGAACTTCCATCTTTTTCTGTACTAATGGATGATGATAATGATATCATTCATAATGAAGTGTATCAATGTCTTCTTGCCTAAAATCTATTTTTTACATCAGACTTTACCTGGTTTCTCAAGTAATATTGTTTATTAATTTATAATACTTGTTATTACCGCTATACAAAAGTCCAGCTTTTAACCGTTATTAGTATACTTGCTCTTCCGAAAAACTTCTTATTTCCTCTAGACTTCTATGTTCTTTATTAGAAGAACGGATTTATAAATATTTGTATGGGTTATCAATTGTATAATTTTTATGGGTGCGAGTTGACATTAATAACCCCATATTTAGGGACTTCACCAACCCTATCATCTTTATCATTGAAATGGCGAACTGTCACATTACCTAATCTATAACCACTAATACGAGTTTTTGCAGGAAAACTAAAGTAGTTGGCAGCAGTTGAAGTAAATCTTAAAGCTAAATCAGCTTCATTAGAGAATATGTAATCTTCTGAGCAACGGCGCAAACAAGAACGTAAAAAATTAGCTCGTCCGGGCAAAATAGTTTCTACAGGAATATCTGGTGCTACTAAAACCATTCTACCGAGACACAATACATTACCGATATTGGAATCTGGTGTTTTGTTAATTGATTGCACATCGAAAACATATGATAAAATCCGAATGACATTGGTAAGAACAAAGCAACCTAGGCTATGACGAAGAAATGATAGTTTCACTCTTTGACAATAGCCTAAATAATATAGAGTTTTATCTAAAGTTATGATGAACTATACCATATCAATTACACCATAATGACTTGCCCTATAAACATAACGAAAATATGTAGAAAAAATCATGATAATGATAGTGGAAATCATGGCAAATATGACTACACTAGTTATTCGTAAAGGTGTCAATAAATTTGTAATAGTAGGGATATATATATTGCAAAAATAGATAAAATATATGGATAGAGCACTAATTAAGAAGCTTAAAAATAGAATTAAAGCAAGTAAAGTAGGCAAAGACAAGATAGAATAACGCAATTTGTCAATAAAAGAGCCAGAGTCATCATTCTTTAGTGGATTTTATGAAGGCCATCGATACCTAATAAATATATATTTATTTGGATTAATTATATTCTCATTAACATAGTCATGAATTTTTCTGCATCCTAATTCTGTATCTGTTGGAGTGTAGCTATACCCATGAATATTAATGATAATTTCTGGCTCTTCTCTGGATAAAAATTGTTCTGCAATCGCTTGAATGGCATCATTCGTTTAGTTTAGAGACTGATTCCCAAAATCTTGAGCAAGTTGAGAAAAATCTTCAGTATTATCATATGCTTCTGATTCTACATTAAGGGCAGCAGTACTAACGACTAAATAGCCAGGGATGCTTTCTTGTTTTTTTGGCTCAAATAGATAGATTCTGTATGGTTTACTGTCATAAATTTTAGTCTCATGATTATGCATATAATTTACCCTGTAACTGTAATTTATTAATGCTGGTTATTGGTTAGAAAAAAGTTTACATGTAGTGATTGATAGCAGTGATTTTTACCTGAATATAATACGCCTAAATTTATTAATTTTTATAAAATAAATTGATTTCCTACCCTCTTTTTATTGTTTTTAGATATAGATACAAAATATGTATATATTTAGATTGTCCTAATTCATTGATAGGGAATAAAATAATACCTATAATACATGAATTAAACATAATTGATATCCATATCTGAGTTTTACTAGGGAATATAATTACCTTTTGAATAGCGTTAAAATAACACAATTCCTCTTATATAGGAAGAAACAACTGTTCTGGTCTAATCTAAAGATTTACAAGTAGAAGCAATTTTTTTCTAAGCATTCAATACTAAGTCTCTAATAATTCGCTGAATTATTTCTCATCATTATTCCAACGTACTAAATACCACGTTAATATCACCATGATAACGGTAGCGAACGCTGTTATGACTCGCTAGTGTAGGGTAATAGAGCAAATACCAGTAAAAATCATACAATACAGAATAAGCACTTATTTGTTCGGGTATAAAATCCTGAACACAAGCTAAGGTTGCCAATTTTCTATTTCAAACGTAATAAGACTTGTAAATTCTGAAAGTCAAAGACTTCTCGCTTTTGAAGGAGTAATACTAGGGAATCAAGAGAAACTATTATCCAGATATTTTTACTAACTACATCTTTATATAATTTTACAAATAGTAATAAAGTACAAGTATATAGTTAAGATACTTAAAATAATTTTGGGTGTTGCATAAGTGCGGGATGAATTAGCGTTTGAAACCATTGAGAAATCGTTGAAAATTTAGTGAAATCATCCCCTGATTCAGCAACGCCGAATTTTGATATCGATCGCCAGTAACTTTCTGGCAATGGTCGGGTATGGTAATAATTTGTTATGGCTTTTGTACTCAACTGAATTAACAGTAGGTAATGACTTTCCATCTAAAGCTGAATTAATAAGGGTGTCAAAGTATTCAGCATGGGGGTAGAAGGAGAGTTAAAGTCAAGAATATGAATTTGTGAATCAAATGTAAGTTAAGAAAGAGAGGATGGACAGATTCAAACTTGAATCTGTGGGGATATGTATACTTGCAAATCTCATACTTGCTTTCTTAACTAAGACACCACTGGAAAATAAAAAGGCGTTGCTGAATCAGGGGATGATTTAACTAAATTTTCAACGATTTATCGCGTTGCATAATAGAGGGATGAATTGAGGTGTTCTACTGTGCATTGTCCATACTGCAAGTCTACGAGGATTAGAAAAAATGGAAAACGTCGAGGTAAACAAAATCACATTTGTGTAAATTGCGAACGCCAATTTATAGATATCTATAATCCACCAAAAGGATACTCAAATGAGCTCAAACAAGAATGCTTAAAAGCATAGGTTAATGGCTCGGGATTTAGGGCTATTGAACGCCAAAAAGGAGTTCATCACACAACCATAATTAGTTGGGTAAAACAAGTTGGTGAAAAATTGCCAGATGCACCATCAATAGAGGATATCCCAGAAGTTGGAGAACTGGACGAATTATAAACTTTCGTCGGTTAAAAAAAAACAAAATTTGGTTGTGGACAGCAATAGACCATTTCCACGAAGGAATTTTAGCTTGGGTACTGGGAGACCATAGTGCAGAAATATTTCAACCTTTGTGGGATATTGTCTACCTCTGGAAGTGCTATTTTTCTGTCACAGATGGATGGAAAGTTTACCCCAGTTTTGTTGAACCAGGAGACCATATTATTAGCAAAAGAATGACCAGAGTAGAAGGGGAAAACACACGTTTACGTCATTATCTCCCACGTCTACATCGAAAAACATTATGCTACTCTAAATCCGTAGATATGCTTCAGCACTCTATTCGATTGTTACTTAATTGCTTTAAGTATAGAGAAATACCTGTATTTGGTTGATTCATCCCGCACTTATGCAACGCCAATAAAAATTATCGGAACTCAAACTAGTCATTACCTGGAAATGGCTATGAAGCGCGTAAATCCCTACAGTCTAAATTTCGACTCCCGATGTTTGTCAAATACGACTCTCAACTGGACTCATTTCATTGGCACTGATAAATCCAGGGAATAAAGAAATTAGGAGAAACTAACAATGTTTTGGAAGTTCGTATTTGGGGCTTTAGTGCTTCCCAGCTTCCTAGGGATTGAAGTAGCAACGGCATCCTTGGGTAAGGATAATGTAAAAGTACTGTCAAAATCAACAGAATCAGAACTATCACTGCCACAAAAGCCAGATTCTCAAACCGCAGAGAATTCTCCTGTAGAAACAAAAACAGAGCCTTCTGCTATATCAGTCAAGGAGGAAACTAATACTGCACAATCAACGGAAATTGCAAACATACCCCTGATAATTAGTCATCACACAAGACGCTATAGAAGGCGCTACTATAGAAGACGCTATAGAAGGCCTTGTTCCCGCAGTCGTCGCCATAGAAAAAACTATTATCGTCGTCGGTACTATCATCCATCATATTACCGTCGTGGCCACGATAGAAGCAACTATTACCGCCGTCGCGATTACAGAAGATGTAGGGATTGTTCTGAGCACTAATAGCAATTGTGTAATGATGTTGGTATAGCTTAATCGTTTTACTAAACATCGCATCATAGGAGAGTTTCCTGGCTTTGGACTTTTGTCTGCTATTTGGTTTTATCTCCCCTGCTTCTTATTGGTTAATTTTGGCGTTGCATAAGTGCGGGATGAATTAGCGTTTGAAACCATTGAAAAATCGTTAAAGATTTAGTGAAATCATCCCCTGATTCAGCAACGTCCGTTAATTTTCTTCTGATAATACTTGAGTGAGTAAAATGCAGAATATCATGTATATGCCCACACAAAGAAATAATCAGCTTTAATAGGGATAACCATGTAGTGCAAGATAGGGAGATATCAAAATGTTAAGCGTTCGCATTTTGTAAATATTCTTGCAAATTTTTGGTAATCTAAAAATTAGATTACCAGAAATTTTTCATTCTGATGTACACTCCCATACTTAAAGATTTAGTACTAGTTGGTGGTGGTCATAGTCACGTTATTGTCTTAAAGATGCTGGGTATGTATCCCATGCCTGGGGTGCGTATAACACTAATCACTGATGCCTCGGACACTCCTTACTCCGGGATGTTACCAGGACATATT